>CAKKRK010000065.1 GCA_919902665.1 Nitrospiraceae bacterium | reverse complement strand
TCCAGGAGTTTCATCGCCGGTATTTCCGGCAGGTGGTCGGCCATGGGACGCGGCGTTTTGTCGAGCAGAAGATGGAAGAGCGGCGCCGTGAATATGTGAAGTTTGGGCAGACGATTTATCTTCTGGAGCCCAACGTCAAGAAAAGCAAGGGAGGGCTGCGGGACTTCCATCTGCTCCGGTGGGCTGGCATGGCCCGGTTCCAGGCCGCTACGCTGCAGGACTTGGCGGATCGCAGCCTCCTCTCCCGACAGGATTTTCTCTCAGTGACGGAGGCGCGTGATTTTCTGTGGCGCGTCCGGGCATCTCTACACGTTAAAGCCGGGATGGCGCAGGAAATTCTGTCGTTCGATGAACAGGTTCGGATCGCTTCCCTGTATGGATTTAAGGATTGGCCTCACCTCCTGGCGGTGGAGCAGTTCATGCAGCAGTATTATCGGCATACGACTGGACTCCATGAGACCTTGCTCCGGTTTATAGACCGTTGCCAGACCGTGTCTGCGAAGCGCCGATCGTCTAGGGCATTGCCGGCCAACATGGTGGACGGCTATTTCCTGGTGACCGGCCGACATGTGACCGTTCCCTCTGAGCTGCAGGCTCGGGTCCTGGATAGTCCGGACTTGCTTCTCCGGCTGTTCGATATGGCGAGGGCTCGGCGCCTCAAAATCGACAGGGATCTCGTAGACGCTATTCATAGCCATATGGATAGCGTGTCGGATGAGGCCTTCAGGACCCCTGAGGTCAGCCGAGCCTTTCTGAAGATCCTTGCAGGGCCGGACGCGGTCGCCGGCACGCTTGAAACGATGCATCGCGCCCATCTGCTGGAGAAGCTCATCCCGATCTTTGCCACGGTCCGGGGGCTGATGCAGTTCAACCAGTATCACAAGTACACGGTGGATGAACATACCCTGTTGGCTGTGGCCAAGGCCAAAGTGCTCGCCCTGGAGTCCGGGGTCATCGGGGAGGTCTATCAGGAGATCAGGCGGAAGGATCTCTTGCATCTGGCGATCCTGTTGCACGATCTGGGGAAGGGACGGAAAGAAGATCACAGCGAAGTGGGCAAGGTGATCGCGGAAGAGACGGCGGCGCGGTTGGGCTGCGATGAGCAAGAGACACGGACGCTGGTCTTTCTCGTGCACAAGCATCTGCTGATGGCCCACACGGCCTTCCGGCGCGATCCGTATGACGAGAAGGTCCTCTTGCCCTTTGCTAAGGAGGTGGGGACTCCGGAGCTCCTCCGCAAGTTGTTGGTCCTGACTGCCGCCGATATTGCGGCGGTGGGGCCCGGCGTTCTGACTAAGTGGAAGGAGTTGTTACTCACCCAGCTCTATCTGCGTACACTGCCGACCGTGTCGGGCGAGCAGGATAAGACGGTCGGCCCTGAATGCCTCAAGGAATTGGTCAGCGAGGTCGCGCGCGAGTTTGCGAACGTAACGCCCGTGAGGTTCGACTGGATCGAATCGCAACTAAGCCAGTTTCCTTTGCGCTATCGGCATGGGACGCCTCCGAAGCGGATCGCAGCCCATCTGGCGGCGATCCGAAGACTGCAGGCAGGGGATGTGTTGGTCAAGGAAACCTTCAACGAGGAACTGGGTATGTGCGAGTATACGGTGATTACCCACGACAACCTCATCCCCGGCATCTTCTCCAAGATTGTCGGGGTTATGACGGCCCAAGGGCTCCAGATTCTGGACGCCCGAATTATCACCCGAGATGACGGGGTTGTGGTGGACACCTTCAAGGTGTCAGAGCCGGATTATGTCGGCGTTCCCCCAGTTGAGCGCCGGGCTTCCATAGCCGCGACGATTGTCCAGGTGCTGAAGGGCGAAGAGGAGGTCGAGCGGTTGATGAGCCCAAACACCCGAATGCATTCTGTTCGACACCTGCCTGCCACTCGCCATGCCACCGAGGTGCAGATCGATAACGAGACTTCTGACCGGTCTACGATCATCGATGTGTTTGCCGACCATACGCAAGGATTGTTGTATGCCATCACCCGCAGCATCTTTCAGCTCGGCCTGTCGGTCCATGCGGCCCGGATCTCGCATAGGCAGGAGCTTGATCAGATGGTTGATGTGTTCTATGTGATGGACTGGGATGGGGCGAAGATCGAGGACCACGCTCGACTGGAGCGCATCCGTGCGACCATCAAGCAGGATATCGATCTGTTCATGGGCCAGCCGATTGATGCGTCGGAAGGCGTATCAATTGGAACACCAGCATAAATTGGACCTGAAAGGAATTGGAATGAATCCCTGCGAGGCACTGGAGTTTACAAAGAAGAACAAAATACCGATCGTGGACTTGAAGTTCGTGGACCTGCTCGGCACCTGGCAACACTTTTCCATTCCTGTGGAAGTACTTACGGAAACCCGCATTTGAATGCCCTGTCCAGGAGGGCGAGGGTTCTTTACTCACCAACAGAGTATCTTGTGTTTTGACGATGGGCTGACCTGGTTGATGCAGGGCACCATGTTTTTTGATGCTGGAGTTAGAAGTATTTCCGGCACGGCTCGTGCCAATCGCCTGAGTGGGCCTCCTAATTTCCCTCTTTCTGATCTTCGCCGCCTCCCCCTGCAAGTGTCCACACGGCGCTGGCTTTTTCGCCGGCCAATGCCATTCGAGAACGGACTCTTGTGGCCTGAGTAGGGCTCCGTGGGGGCCGTGCCGATTATCTTTGCCACGTTTCCCTTAGTGGCCAGGATCGAGAAGGCCGACATGATCTTTCATTTGGTCTTCTTTATTGCGTTCACGTTTGTTGTCACACAGGAAACGGCTATTCCATTGCTTACGCGAGTATTGAAGATCGAAGCTAGCTTATCAAAGAGTGCCAAATCCCGACTACGGCTCGATCCGTGGGAAACCGACAAACCGATGAGCTAATTTGCTTCTAATCTAGCCCGCATTATTCATGGGCGTTTCTGCTGCAATTGCCGACTTGCTGCTCCTGCGAATAAAGCGGTGATCGTGAAGTACGGGAGGGAAGGAGTGTGTTTGGACAGTCGTGCGCAAGATACAAGATCCGCTTCACGGAAAATATGCGCTCGATCGATTTCGAGATGAACCGTCATGATTAATGGGGGTTTGCCAGCTTTGTTTGCAACTTGTTTCTGAGAGTGCCGCAAGGGGTTCCGTTATTTTCATGGAGCCCTCATATATGGATCCTCATGCCTGCCTCAACGGCAGATTCTATCACCTACAGTTCAACGCCCTACTTCAAGATGGTCTGTAGTTCTTTCTCCCGACCTCATCAAAAGACCGCCATTCGCGCACCTGATTTTCTACAACAGCCTTCCGTACTCAGCGTGACCCTGTGATGGCGAACCCTAGCCCGCATTATTCATGAAGGTTCGTTGCGAAAGTGCGTAGACGCGAAGCGAGACGGGCACCCGGAGGCGTGAAGCCCTGAGGCATACTCGTGCAGTATGTCGAAGGGCTGAACGGC
>CAKKRK010000064.1 GCA_919902665.1 Nitrospiraceae bacterium | reverse complement strand
ATACCGGGCGCAACAGTCAACTCAGGTGGCTTGATTTTAGGGGAGCACTACAATCTTATCGTTTCCTGACCACAAATCTTGAAGACAGGACCATGCCTCATGACATCAGATCATTCGTGAAATTTGAATTCTTGAGATCGATCTATCGCCGAGCGCTGATGGCCTTGATGCGCATTGATGGAGACAGAAGATCTCAGCAGTCCGCTCTCATTCACCACTGAACAGATTCAGAAACTCCTGCGGCGTAAGAACAGGTGAATTGGTACTGTTTCGAGAAGAGATCTTCACCTCTGCTAAACCATGGCGAGCTCCGCTTACCTTGCCTCACTCAGCTCGTATCGCGCACAGCTTATCTCTAGTCATTGAGTCGATCCGTGCTTCTCACCACGCCACACAGGAGACATTCGGTCGTTCTTTGCTCGCGCTTCAACTGCTCGTCGATGACAGTGTATCACTCACGCAGCTTCTATCTCTTTCTTTGAATCAAGCGAATGATGACGAACCACTGAACCTCGATCGCATCGTATGACGCATCCCCTATCAGGCAAATGGAGACTTTTACCCTTACTAGCCTTGATTCAGACCAAGCCGTGATGAAAGTTGTTGGACATGTCCAACAAATGGCCAAACCATCACCCTATTCGTAACTGTATTGAGATGAAATGGCAGGAAGCGATTGGCGGCGATCTGAAAGACTGATGAATGGCAAAACAACTATGATGAAATTGGCGGTTCTGGAGCCCCTCCCCATCTGAGAGATGGAGAGGGGGGAGGGACGAATGGTAGGTCGTTACGGGAACATGATTTGCTCAATCTGACATTGACGCGCCGGCACTTCTTCTTGCTTACCATCCGCAAAATTGACGATCAAGTGGTTCGGTTGCTGAGGGGCGTGCTGGAGATCCACCGTGCCCGATCGATTTTCAAAAACGACGATCAGCGACGGCATCGTTGACGCTGAACTGATCGGTTGCTCCTCTCTCACCTGCTCAACTTTCGGAGAGGCATTTTTTTGTTTTTGCGGACCCCTGAGCTTGGCAGATAAGGCCGACACGGTCGCCCTCGTAATCTCCTGATCGGTGGCACACCACCGCTCGACTTCCTTGGGAAACTCCTTATGCAGATTCCGCAAGTCGTAGAGCGTCTTGGCTGATGAACATTTCCCTGACGTATAGATCTCATCAATGCAGGACGGTGGATCGATGAGTGCTAAGTGATTCGTGACCATGGACCGATTGACGCCAAGCAGTTCGGCAATTTGGGCCTGTTTCTCTCCCTCGTCCATCTTCCTCTTGATAAATATCGCCAGCTCACGTGGCTTCAGATCTTCCCGCTGCAAATTCTCGATGACTTGCTGGTAGTCGGTATGCGACCGATCGACGAATGCTGGAATCGTCGCCTTTCCCACAGCCTTTGATGCCCTGAGTCGGCGTGCGCCAAAATTCAAGATCCATCGCTTTTGCTCAGTGGGGTGAGGACGAATCGAGATGGGTGTTTTGACTCCGTGCAGCCTGATACTGTTCTCCAGTTCCTCCATGCTCTCCGCACCGAACTCTCGGCGTGGCTGCTCAGGATCTTCGTCAATGTCTTTGACTTGGATTTGAAGTGGGCGCCCTAAGACTTCAGCCGTCACGATCCGTTCTTTGGCGATTGGATCTGGAGCAGGAACCGGAGCAGGAGTCGTACGGTCAAGAGCCGTGAGATCCAGTGTCGCCGTCATTGGTTTTTTCATTCTGTCACCCCCATCGTATGAGCAACTTTTTGAAAGATTGGTTTGAGATGCATCCACGCATCGCGCGAACTAGTTTTCTGCAAAGTCCAGATCGGTGCCCCCATCGCCTGAGCTTCAGCCACAGCCGTGCGTGATGGAATGGCGGCCATCCGTCCATCGTCCAATCGGATGAAGAGCGACGCAAAGGCTGTACTGAGTTGTTCCATATTGCCGCGTTGAAATGGAGTGGGCTCCACCAGATTTGGAAGGAGGCCGATGAATCGGAGATCTTTATTCAGCGTACTTTGTATCTTTAACACTTGCGCCCGTAACGCGGCAATGCCATCAACGGCCTCTTGGTTCAATTGAATAGGAGACAGCACAAAATCACCCACCACGAGTGACGCGAGTACGCGAATATCTGGATTCGGGTTCGTATCGATGATGGCCACATCAAACCGGTCATCCATTTCATTGAGGAACAGTCTGAGATTGTTCGCGAACTGGTTGTGATCTTCTTCTCGTCGTTCGAGTTTGAGCAGATCGACATGGGATGGAATCACGACAAATTTGCCATCCTCAATCGTGGTGACAGGATCGGTCAACAGTTGATTGGCTGTGACCGCCGAGATGGTGGCCAGTTTCGAAGTGATGATGTTTTTCGAGGTATTTCCCTGATGGTCTAAGTCAATGATCAAGACCCGCTTCTTGAGCAGTTCGACGAGAAAGTACCCAAGCTGGCAGGCAATTGCCGTTTTCCCAACGCCACCCTTCTGATTGGCTAAGACCAACGTTTTCATCAACACTCTCCTTCTTCACGGATTTGTGAATGCCGCACTCTTCTGTTGCTTCATTTTCGGAATGACCTGCGTCACGAATCCATGGCCTGCATGACCCTGCATTGGAAGATTGCAGTGGAGCACTCAGGACTGACAGATTTCATCACCGCCTCCATTGAGGTCTACCACCAGAATAAACTTGTCTCTTGCTCAAGATGCTTCATGGGAACGACCGTCTCGTAAAAACTGAGCACTACGTGAAACAACGTGCTTCATCAAATCTGCCCTGAAAATCTTCTCCCCTCCGTTTCTGAACGGAGCAGTATCCTAGGTAGTATGAATTGTCAATGCTCTTCCTCCATTAGGGGAAACGATCAACCCGTGCGACCGGCAGAGATCAAGAGTACAAGCGCCATCGAAGCCGAAATAGCCTCGCGCATGGTCGAATACGCCGACATGAACGATGCGGCAGCGCAGCGTCCCTAGGTGGATGATGAGATGCATTACGATGTGCTGGTGGCTTCGCGCCTCGAACGATGACAGATTCAGCAAGCAGCAGAAATCTCACACGAACTGCCAGAGATCAAATCTCGGTAGAACTTATTCGATTACATTTCAGATGTGATTGAAAAATATAAAATGATCTCGGTTGGTTTTCTCTTGGCTCTATTGAACTTCGTCGAATCCAGAGAAGAGAAGCGGCGAGATCGATGAGTCTTCCAGTCAATACACGGACCTTGACATCCTCTCCTACAGCGTATAATCAGGCACCCTGTTTGACTGAAACTTGATCGATGCCGCCGGGAAACATGGCCTGGCAGATTGGAACGATGCTGGGACCATTCAAATTTTTAGCCTTGGTCTGCTTACTACTTGCAGGCTGCTCGCTCATCGAGTCTCCGAAAGAAGAGGCAAATTCACACTCACTCATTTCCACTCAGGCCGCAAGCGCGAACGTCATCGTCGACAATAATTACCTAGAGTCGTGCCGTGCAAAGGGTGTCCCCATTCCACCAGATTGGAAACCGGCATCATCAGACTGGGAACGCCACGGCAACCTTCACACTATCCTCCTAACGCCGAACACCCTGGATCAAGCTCCGGTCGATGAGACCTCATTCGCGAGTGTCTGGTCGTACGCGCCATCTCAAGGGAGAGGCGCCTGCATCGCACTGGGGAGGAATGGCGGATCATTCCAAGTCATCTGTCAAAGCGCCACGACGGGGTACGCCTGTTTTTGGAGTAACGACCCGCGTTCGCCAGCGACCAGCTGGACCCCTGAGACGGCTGAGGTTCGAATGACCTCACTCCGCGATCCTGTTCAAGGATTTGCTCCTGGCACCGCACCCTGTACTGACTGCCATCGTGGGAACAACGCCTTCCTGTATGCTCCAGACGATTCGACCTGGGCCACGGTATTGAGACCGGAACAGAGGCGCCCAACGTTCACCACTCGGGTTGAACAATCATCCCACCATGGACAACTCACGTTCGGTTCGACCATAACCACCTATCCTCGCTTTATCCCAATCGAAGGGAACGCCGTCGCACTACACAATCCGCTGCCGACTATGACTGGGTGCTCAGGATCCTGCCACGAGCTGCACCTTGAGATTTTCCAAAAGAATCGTACAGCCGAAGGCTATGTGCGGATCCCACGGCCTATGGGTCCCAACTGTGCTCAGAACTCCCCACCGGATGATCCGACTCGGAATTGCTATCATAGTAACGGGTCATGATCCGATAGGGTCGCGTGAACTCATGTGGCTGATTGTCATTTTTATAAACTTTTTCAATCATGTAGCGACCATCCATTGAGTTGCCTTGTTCAATACTTTTCCTTGATGTAGCCTTTCTCAGGAATCGACGCCATATGAAAAACAAGAAGCGCCTTCCCACCGATGGTGGACCGATCAAGTGGGCGAGTCCCTTCGCTGCGCTACAGCAGGTTGAACTGCCGCCGACTTCACCTGCGCGATCTGTTTCCGGGAAGGGTGACCCGGCGCCCATGGCCCATAAGAAAAACCGTGGCCGAGTGGACATCATTCGTCAGACGGCACATCGTGGTGGGAAGACTGTCACGGTGGTCACAGGGTTTATCGGGATTGGCCTGGCAGAAAAAGAACTCCTCGCCAAGCAGATGCAGAAAGCCTGCGGAGCAGGCGGAACGGTCAAAGAGGGGAGAATCGAGATTCAAGGGGATCAGCGTGACGCGGTCGCCGGCATTCTCATCAATGCAGGATTTCGCCCGGTCTTCGCTGGAGGATAAGACTTCGCTCTATCGGCGAGAACAACACCGCTTGCATGAAGGAGACACGGTATGATCGAAACTACCTTCCGCTCCTGCGTGTTGACCTGACGAGGAATTGGAGCATTGTCCCGTCAGTCGTTTTGGTCATCACACTATGAGACGCTGCCGATGACCAGCGGCGCAGCCTCCATTCCTTGTAGAGCACGACTCCCACTGCTATCGCCGCTACCCCACCCAGCCACCACCACATACTCATGTGTCCTCCAAGATCGTCAGACTCAATGCACCCCTCACACTCACAATGCCCCACGAGCACGTAGGATCACCGTCTAGAACTCGGCTTCACAATGTTCTATCGTTAACGACCGGACCTCAGCCTCAGCCGGTTACTGTCGGCAACCTTCACCATCTCTTTTACCATAGTCGTACGAGATAACATATCTTTTGATACCGCACTGCGCTGTATCATTCATGCAGACTTTCCTATAGCCCGTACCCTTCATGTGCTAGACCTAGCCCGGTACAATAGCTTATGTTTAAGAAAGGACGAGTATGACCTTCACCCCTGCCCCCTTCTATATTCTCTGCGGCTCCCTCGGCGCCGGAAAAACCACGCTCTTGATGCGATTACTCGAGTATTGGAAAGCGCAAGGCCGTCGGACAGGCGTGCTGATGAACGAGGCGGGGTCCGTCAGTATCGACGGACCTCGCGCAGGAACGCTCGCCGAGCAAGTCATGAATCTTGCCGGGGGCTGTGTCTGTTGCGATACGAAAGAAGATCTTTCCTGGGGCATCGCACAGCTGGTGCGTGATCACGGATCGGATGTCCTGATTCTGGAATGTTCAGGGCTGGCCGATCCCGCCGAAGTGGTCGATGCGGTCACTGATGCGTACACGGCACGGCTGGCTGTTCTCGAACGGGTCATCGCGCTCTTGCATCCGGTCTCGACAGAGGAAAGCCACTCCAGCGCCTATGTGACGACACAGGCAATCCGCTGCGCCGATGAGCTCATTTTGAATAAGCGAGATCTCTACGTCCCTGGCCACTGGGAACGGTTCCGCGCAGGCATCGTTGAACAAAACCCCTATGCCCGCCTATGGGAAACATCCCATGCCCGTCTCGATGCCGCTGCATTATTGGCTCCACATGCCTTAATAAAACCACCTGCCCCGACGAACGTGGTGTTCGGGACGTCGCGATCGGCTTCCATTCAACGGGCAGCCTACCATCCCATCGCGACAACCGTCTTATTACCTGGTCCGCTGAATCGCCAGCGTTTCTTAGCATGGATGAAGACAATCCCGAAACAACTGGAGCGGGCGAAAGGATATTTCCGGTTTGGCAAGGAACCGGAGCTGCAGGAATTCCAATACGCGCTGCCGGGACAGTCCACGATCACACCAGTGACACTTTTGGATGAGCCAACGTCTGCCCTGGTGCTAATTGGTCGGGGATACGATGTCGATCGACTGCAGGCTGGCTTGTTAGCCACGGTTGAGGAACCATCACCACCTGCGTAATCCTTAGGATCTGACTTCCACTTTTGCAACCGGCATGACGACCGACGCCAGCTTCTTCCGGAACCTCGGCCATTGCAGCAGTGCCCAAGCCGCTCCTCCGCCGATCACGCCTCCAAGCATCCACCCACCAAGCACATCCGTCACATAATGAGCGCCGATAAACACGCGGGAAAATCCGACGAATGCCACAATCGGCCAGGTGATCCAGCCTGACTTGGGGTACAAAACTTGGAGGAATGCCGCGATGGCGGCAGTGTTGGCCGCGTGGTTCGACGGGAAGCTGAACAATCCCCCGCAGCCACTCGGTTCGATCTTGACGGCTTCAGCCAACGCCCGACAGGGTCGAACTCGTTCAAAGACCCATTTGAGCTGTCCACCAACGAAATCGGTGAGTCCAACGGCTGCCCCAAGAACCGGACCGCCCAACAGCGCCTCTCGCCTGTTGTTCCAGATCCAATAGGCGATCGCGCAGCCCCCTGGAAGATAAAGCGTGCTGCGGTGTCCCAGTTGCAGGAAAAAGTAATCGGCCTCCGCTGACTGGCCTGCCAATCCGTTGATCGCCAGGAAGAGGATCTCGTCCACGCTCATGCGTGCGACGATAAAGCCTTACTCATCAACCGTCAAGCTTCAACCGATCTCCTGCCAGATTTCTCAATCGACGAATACCGGCCACGCATTGTCCGGCTCATCTAGTCCTGAAATGAATTCGGACGGTCAGCTCGCCATCTACCGGATCATCCCCTTTCATCTGGGGATCGAATGTCCATTTACCGAGCGCAGTGACTCCAGAGGTCGTTAGTTCGCGATGCTTGCACGGTTCCAGCACCACAACGGTCACCTTCGCGTGCTTGGACACCAAGAGACGGGCTTTCATCCAATCATCGATCTCTTGCCCGTTGAGAGAGGCAGGGATACCGGGCCAGGGCGTGGACTTGGCCACGGGACCTAATTGCTGGTCCTTATTGAGCGTAAGTCCATGAACATGCACCTCCGGCAACTCAAGTACGTCCTCATGGTGATCACTCTCATGCGTGGCCTCATCACCGACCACCGCATAGAGCACAGCTGGCCACGCCAAGACAACAGCACAGAGTATTGTGAAAAAGTGTCGCATGCCCCACATTCTACGCTATTAACGATCGGAGGCTCAAACGGGACACTCAACAAGGCCGCAGGCGATGTGCGAACCGGAGGCGTACCCTCTGGGGTACGTTGAGGATTCGCACAAGCCGAGAACGCAGTTGATGGCCCGTTTCAGCATCCGACTAGAAGAACCATTGCCCGCGGAAGAAAAAGGACCGCGGCATCCCAACATGAGACACACCGAGTCCGATGCTGCCTTCGCCCTGATTGATGAAATACTTTTGATCCAACGCATTCACGATATCGAATCCGATCAAGAACTTCTGCCCCTGCCAGGGCAACGGAATGACATGGCTAATCGAAAAGTTATAGATCGTGTAGGTCGGGCTATGACTCGAGTTGGTCTTGGCACCTTCTTCTGCCGTCCGCAGTCCTGACGCAAACAACACCTGCCCGGTAAGAGTGGTCCGCTCGAGCAACCGGTAACTCAGGATTCCTGACGCAGTCAGCGTCTGCTGGTGATCACAATGGACGCCGCTGCGCGAGTTGATATCGGCGATTTCTTCAAAATGCACTAGATTATGCCCGGACTGTAACCCATAGCCCTTACACTGTCCCCAGGCGATGTTGGCGCGGCCCGTCAGATTTTCCACGAACCACACCTTGAGCGCGGCATCGGCCCCCCTGGTCCATCCCCGTTCAAAGGCAATATAGTTCAGTAAGGGCGTCGTGCCTAACTGGTGTGCGTCCGACATATAATTGGCGAGCTTATAATAACCCGTGAGCTGGAGGGTCGCCCAATCCGTGAGCGCATGGACGCTGCCGATTTGGAAGTAATGGGCCCGCTCGGCGCGTGGTAGATTATTGGTGGTATCTTCTGGATGCGCTTTCGTTCTCTCTGTATTCAAGCCGGCCAAGGCAAGCCTCTCAAGATTCGGCGGGGTAAAGAGCCGGCCATAGTACGCGTGAAAGGCGTTGGCCGAGTTGTATCGGTACGTGACACCGACCCTGGGACTGATTTGTCCTTCATCCCGTTGATACTGCACCGTGTCTGCACGCACACCAATGTTGAATGTCCAATGTTCATTCGGCGTCCACTGATCTTGAATCCAGAACTCCTGTCTCCACCCGATGAGCCGGTTGTCGCCACCAGCGTTGATCACCGGCCCGGTCGGGTCAGACCCCGGATCGTTCGGAACCAGCCGGTCGAAGGTAAACAATCTCGTCTTATTGATCGCTTGGGTCCGATCGATCTGAAACCCTGCCTTGATCAAGTGTTCCTTGCTGTGGATGTACGTGTAATCCATGCGCACGCCACCTGAATAGCCGATACGGTCTTGGCTCCCGGCCGAAAATGGTTCTTCTACATCCGGCACATAGGCGAGCACATTCAACGGATCTGTCCTAAATGTCGCCCTGGTGTGCCGAAAATACCCGGCAAAACTGAAAAAGTTTCTGGTGTTGATATCGTGCCGCCAAACCAAGTGGCCGTATTGGTTATTTTCCTTCTGATTTTCATCCACCCTTTCCGACGGCACCGGTGTAAATCCTCCAGGCAACAAGCCGAGAATAGTCGGGTTCACCTCTAGTCCAGGGGACGTGGGAATCTGATATTTCGCGATGGAGTTCAAGAACAACAGGGTAATATTATTGTTATTGTCATACTGATAGTCGCCGCGAAACATCGTCTGATTCCGCTCGCTCTGACCATGGAAAATGGAGTGGCCAAGGGTCGGCGGCTCAATCCCTCGATTCGTCGCCGTATGGCTGTTCAAAAAGTAATAGCGGAACTTCTCACCGATCGTGCCTCCATACTCGAATGACGGGTTAATCGTCTTATTCGACCCGCCGAACATCTGGACTGACCCAAATCCAGGCTTCGTGCCGCTCTTCGTCGTAATATCGATGAGCGCGGCCGCTTTGTTTCCCACATTGGCTTCCATCCCGCCCAGCACAATGTCGGCCCGCTCCCAAGCTCTGGGCGAAATCACATCGGAAAACGTCGAGGAGACCGTATCGGGAATCGGCACACCGTCGATCCTCAACTGTAAGTTGGCATGGTCCTGTCTGATATGGACTTGCTTCAATGATCCATAGGCTGCGCCCGGGATCGTCAGCAACACGTCGTGTAAGTCGTTGTTGTTGCCTCGCGGAAGAATATCGATTTCCTTCCGGCTGAGTGAGTAGGTCTCGCTGGACGCCTTAGTCTGGATGGGGGGTAATGGTGAAACCACCTCCAGCGACACTTCCTTGGTCTTGGAGAGCGTCAGGATGACGGGAGTTACTGGCTCCTCGCCAAGCGTCAACACCACATATTCGCTTCGATAGGTCTCTTGTACCGCACTGACGGAGTAGGTACCGCCCTCGGGAACGGCAACTTTGAATTCGCCGGCATCATTCGAGACTCCGGATGTCACCATATCACCCGCTTGATTTTTGACTTCAATAATGGCCTGTGGCACACGCCGAAGGTCCTGTTGTTGCACAACTCCCTTGATCGTTTGGGTTTGCTCGCTATCGGCTGCCTGAAGGACCGAACACATCCCCCCAACGACCGCCACGACAATCGTCACAAACGTCGCATTCAACGCACGTTTCACACATGAGTACATCACGCTCCTCCTCACTCACACATCCACAAATAAGCAAGAGAACGGATGGACGAGGCGTGCCTGGATTGCACGGCCCATCAACCATCCTGACTGCTTGGCTTGGTGGCTCAGCTATACTTGAGGAGGGGCACGGGAAGGACCGATAAGAGAGAGGGCAGCCGATAATAAGACAGATTCAGACGGAAGTTCTCGCGGTCGGACAACATCGCACACGGCAAACCGTGGCACATCGAGATCGACTGATCCGGCAATGTGGTGCTGGACCCACTGACAAATATCGGTGTCCGAATGTTCATGACCATCCGAATCTGCTGCGGCCAACTCATGGTGGACATCCTGAGCGACAGCGAACGGAGCCAGCCCCAGAATGATGCAGATCATCCCCAACGCCACTCCTGCGCGGAGTAACGAGGAGAGATCTCTCAGTCTTCTTAAAAACATGGTGGTAGAATAGGCATCCATGGTCAGAATTGCAAGAACTGCTTGAACCTATCGCTAATATGACCCATAGCCAGCCCTAACGAGAACCGGTATGGACTTTTCTGACGTAATTCGTTAGATTAGCTACCCTTCAAAACCAAGGTAGTTGAGACCGCTCTAAAGGACGTGACTCTTGATGAATAGGCCGATCGACAATCAACACGTCATTGAAATCAAGGCGCTCCCCTCTCCTCGCGCCATCAAGACCAAGCTGCCCATTACTGATCAAGCGGCGGCACTCGTCGTGGAAACGAGAGAAGCCATTCGCCGCATTCTTCATGGAGAAGACCGCGACCGGCTCCTGGTCATCGTCGGCCCATGCTCCATCCATGACCCCGAGGCTGCCTATGAGTATGCCGGCAAGCTGAAGCCCATCGCCGATGCCTTGCGTGACCGCTTCCTCATTGTCATGCGAACCTACTTCGAAAAGCCAAGAACCACCGTGGGGTGGAAAGGGCTCATCAACGATCCGCGTCTCGACGGCACCTGCGACATCGCGGCAGGGATGGAACTGGCGAGAGCGATTCTCCTCAGGATCAATCAATTGGGCCTTCCCTGCGGAACGGAGCTCCTGGATCCGATCAGCCCGCAGTACGTCGCCGACCTCATCAGTTGGGCGGCCATCGGTGCGCGCACCACGGAAAGCCAAACCCATCGCGAAATGGCCAGCGGGGTCTCTATGCCGGTCGGATTCAAGAATGGGACCGAAGGCAGTTTGCAGGTCGCCATCAATGCCATGACATCCGCCCGCGCGCCACACCATTTCGTCGGCATCAATGCCGACGGCCAGACTGCCATTATCAAGACCATGGGCAATCCTGATCGCCATCTCGTGCTCCGCGGGGGAGGCGGACGAACGAACTACGAAGCCCACGATGTGGCCAAAGCTGAGGCTGCGGTCGCCGGAGAAGGGATCGCCCGCCCGATCATGATCGATTGTTCGCATGACAATTCCAAGAAGGATCACACCCGCCAGGGATTGGTGGCCCGTGAAGTCTTGCAGCAATTTGTGGAAGGCCGCCAGTCCATCATGGGCCTTATGCTCGAAAGCAACCTGAATCCCGGCAAACAAGCCTGGAAAGAAGGTGTGGCCCTTCAACACGGTGTCTCTATTACCGATGCCTGTCTGGGTTGGAACGAGACCGAACGCCTTCTGACTGAACTCGCGACGGTCATTACCCCTAAGCCTGTCTCCTAGCAGTCCCCCAATAACCTGTCGTCTCGAGTTATGAGGTTTTCCAATCTACGGTGAGCCCTCACCCATCTCTCAAAGAATCGTCTATCACCGGTTGTTTCATAAATGGAGGTAGTGGGATGCATATCACCTCACGATTAGGATACCCACCATGCTGATCGATACCCACACTCATCTCGACGACGCACGCTACAACGACGATCGGGAGGCGGTCATCGCCCGTGCGCGGGAAGCCGGAGTCGAAGCGTTCGTCTCCATCGGCTGTGATCTGACGACCAGTCAAGCGGCCGTCGCACTCGCCGATCACTATCCCTTTGTGTACGCCTCCGTCGGAATCCATCCACACGAGGTCAAGCATATCCAGGACGACTGGTATGATGAGTTCCACCGTCTAGCGAAGAGCGAGAAGGTCGTGGCCTATGGCGAAATCGGGCTCGATTATCACTACAATCACTCGTCCCCGAAGGAACAGCGCGACCGATTCCGTGAGCAGATTCAAGTGGCCCGGGAGTTGAACCTCCCCGTGATTATTCACACGAGGGAAGCCCAAGAGGATACGATTGCGATTTTAAGGGAAGAGAAGGCGTCTGAAATCGGTGGGGTCTTTCACTGTTTTTCTGGGGATGCCTGGCTGGCGAAGGAAGCCCTTGATTTGGGATTTCATCTCTCGTTTTCAGGCATCCTGACATTTCAGAATGCGACCGCGCTACGCGAGATTGCCAAGAAAACCCCGCTGGATCGCCTACTCATTGAAACCGATTGCCCATACCTGACGCCTGTTCCCTATCGAGGCAAACGCAATGAGCCGGCGTATGTGTCACAGGTAGCAAAGCAACTCGCGGCCATTCATCCGGAATTCTCTTTGGAAGAGATGCAAAGACGAACGACCGAGAATGCAAAGCAGCTGTTCAAAATCGCTTGAGCTGGCGAGCTCGTTGTCGTTGAGATTTTGGCAGTTTGCGAGGGTTCCCCTTCTTCTCCGGTCCCCGGGTCGAGCGAACATCGACTCCTGTATCGAGTTCTTTATAGGGTATGGCACCGCCTGCGCTCGATGAGACCCGCAGCTTGTCCGCAAATTCGCGCGCTCCCATGACCATGGCCCCATGAGCTCTGGCCGTATTCACGATTTCGTGGTCAGAGCTGACGACCGCGCAGTCCGCCCCGTATTCCCGTGCCAAGCGTTGGATGACCTGATCCGCCCGTTCACCCCGTTTTGAATAGATTACCTGGACTCCTGCTCGATGCTCCCGCCGTTCGGATGGCTGGCCCTGTTGCCAGCCATCAAACACGACGGTGATAGCATAGTTTTTCCGATGCCGATAGGCGGCCAACTCAAGCAGCAACACCTCGCGGGCTGATTCAAGGCGTCCGGGAAGGGCTCTGGCTCCAGCCAGCACGTTATACCCATCGACGATCAGATGCGTCGGCATATCTCACGCTATCGCGGTCGTGAGCCCACAGTCAATCCGAATTCCGTCTCGCTAACTAGCGTAAATCTTGACAAGGCGGAGGACATCTGAGAATAGTTTCCCATTGCCTTCTACTGACAAAAGACCCATGCGTATACGAAAGCCTCGACTGCTTTCCGTTAAGCCCCTCACCCTCCTCTCGTCCACTGCCATCTTCTTCCTCTCCGCATACGGGATCCTGATCCCATCGGCCTGGGCGTGGTCCTCTGATGATCACCGTCCTTTATCGGTGCGGTCATCGGAACAGAGCCACATCAGAGGAACGACCGCTTCCCTGGCTCCCATTACCGTTCGAAATTTCCGTGTGATGACGAGCCAGGAGAAAACCAGACTTGTGTTGGATCTCGATCGTCACACGACGGTCATCGAGCAACGAGCGGCCAATCCAAGTCGCGTGGTTCTCGCCCTTCCCAACACATGGCTCAGCCAACCAGCGCAAGCGAAAGCTACGAACGGGACTATCCTGTCACCCTTCATGATCACTCAACTGCCCTCGCATGCTGTCGCGGTGTCTCTTCCAACCACAGCGTTCCGGACCTATAAGCACTTCACGCTTTCCCATCCGCCTCGCTTAGTTATTGACGTGACTCCACCCAACGCACCAGTCCCTCCTTCTGCGCTTGACCGAGGCGAAGTCTCTCAGCGGTCAGCCGCTCCCGCGTCCAGACCCGTCACGCCGCGCGTCAAGGGATACACAACCATCGTCATCGATCCAGGCCATGGGGGGAAAGATCCGGGCGCACGGGGGCTCCAAAGGACCGAGGAGAAGGATATTACCCTCAAGGTAGGGCTCCAGCTTCGTGAACTGCTAAATAAGCAGCCTGGGGTGCGTGTTTTGATGACCCGAGACCGTGATGTGTTTATTGAGTTGGAAGATCGGGCCAGGTTTGCGAACAGCAGCGAAGCCGATCTCTTCGTCTCCATCCATGTCAACTCGCATCCGTCACGCCAGGTCAAAGGGATTGAAATCTATCACTTCGGGGAGGCCAAGGATCAGCGGGCGCTTGAGATCGCAGCACGGGAAAACGGCACCCCGATCAGCAACACCGGGGTCGGATGGGAATATCTCGTGGCAGATCTCTTAACGGCGAAGAAAATCGAGGAGTCCCTGGAGCTTGCGTGGAACGCAAAAGAAGCCATGGTCTCCCAGATGAACGGGCAATATGTGGTCAACGACCATGGCGTCAAGACCGCACCCTTTTATGTATTGAGGTTTACGAGCATGCCCAGCATCCTGGCCGAGATCGCGTATATTTCTAACCCCGATGAGGAAGATCTCCTCAGGAAACCGGCGTTTGTCCGCGATGTCGCACAATCCCTCTATCATGGTATTGTTTCATTCCTGACTAATAATCGACCGGACATCCGCTGATCGTCTCGCTCATCGCCATCCACGTGTTGCATGCCTATCGTCAAACTGACTCTCGAATATGACGGCACAGCCTACGCAGGCTGGCAACGTCAGCCCGATCAGCCAACGGTTCAAGCAGCCGTCGAAGCGGCCATTGCAGGCGTCACTCAAATCAACACACCAGTCATCGGGGCCGGACGCACCGATGCAGGAGTGCACGCGATGGGACAGGTGGCAAGTTTCCATATCAACCGTGATATGACGCCCCGAGAATGGACCAGGGCGCTGAACGCACACCTCCCAAAGAGCATCGTAGTGCGATCAGTCGCGCTCATGCCGGACACCTTCCACGCGAGACATTCGGCCAAGGGCAAACTGTATGAATACCATATTCTGAATCGCCCGGAACGTCCGGCGGTCGAGCGTGCCTACTGCTGGCATATCCATCAGCCTCTTGACGACGCGGCAATGAATCAGGCAGGACTGGCCCTGATCGGCTCGCACGATTTTTCTTCGTTCCAGACCCAGCCCACCGACAACGACGATCCCATCTGTCATCTGCAACACTTCACGGTGTTCCGGGAAGGCGATCGGCTGCGAATCGAAGCCTATGCCAACCGTTTCCTGAAACAGATGATCCGTTCAATCGTCGGCACCCTTGTGGAGGTCGGCTTGCACAAACGCCCGCCGGACAGGCTCACGCACATTCTCAATGCACGAGATCGTTCAGCAGCTGGCAAAACAGCTCCCCCTCAGGGGCTATTTTTGGTGCGAGTGGATTATAAGTGAAGGCACGAAGAGTCAAAAACTGCCTGCCTGAACCACATCTTCAAGACTGTTGATATCAAGCCAGTGGCCGACCGTATAGAGCACACGAACAGAGAGTTGCCGCTTCAACAGTTCTTGCAATAGAACGGGAATACCGGCTTTGCGATTCGCTGGATCAGCTAACATCTCAGCGAGGATCGCCTGAAGGTGGACGGCCCCGGCAGGAGACACTTTGAGAAACCCCATCCAGACTCCATGAATGCTTTCTTGAGGTGCCAGATTCCCTAATTGTTTAAGATAGATCTTGGCATTGAAGGCTTTCCTTGAATTCGGCAACGTGCATTCGGTAAAGCCTCCCAGACGGGCGTAGCTACTCTGGTTCTGCCAATCGCTGTCTACAAAGACGACAAAGTCCTCTTTTTCCTGACAAAGGGCCTGAGGAATGTACTTATTGAACAGCACGTCGCCATACGAAATGATCAGATCCTTAGCCAACCCTTTCCGGGCACGCACTGCTTTGTCCAGCGAATCCAACTCACCGGTATCGGCAAAGTCATCGTTATCCAAATAGGTCAGGTTGGGCAACGTCACCGACTCCTTTTTGTAACCACGAACGACGGTGATGTCCTTGATCCCCACGGCGTTATAGGCATCTACAATGCGGGCAAGGATCGGCGTTCCCTGAATGTTCACCATCGTCTTGGGTTGGTGCTCGGTCAGCTCATGGAGCTCCTCCCCACGGGAAGCCGCCAACACGATGGCGCTGGTATTTTCTGCGCCTCGAGGAAGATAGCGGTCTTCGGCATCTTGTAACTCTGCGGCATTTTGCAGCCTGAAGATTTCTGAAACCGGCGCAACTTTGTCTTCAATGGAGAGCAGATGTTGCTGCTCTTTCAAGGTCCGCGCGGTTCTCTGCATAGCGGCCACGGCGGTTCGGAGCATATGATTGGCCCAAATGACCATTGAGAACCCATGCTGCCGAAACACATCGGTGGGCGTGGCGTAATATTTGGTCGGCACAATCACGACAGGACATCGATTGCTCCATTCCTGCTTGAACGCAAGGATCTCATCCGGCACCGACAAGGCACTATGAATGAGGATGCCGTCTGCGCCTGCCTGACGATAGGCCTCGGCTCGGCGAAGGGCTTCCGTCAACCCCCAACCACAGATGAAGGCTTCCACTCTCGCGATAATGCAAAAGTCCGAATCAGTCTGAGCGTCTTTGCCTGCCTTGATCTTGCCGCAGAACTCTTGCATGTCCGCCATCGGTTGAGCATCGCCCTTAATGAAACTGTTTGTCTTGGGAAAGAGCTTGTCTTCGATACAAACTGCGGCGATATGTCGCTGCTCCAGTTTGCGCACGAGCCGCTGCATGTTGTTGAAGTTGCCGTATCCCGTATCACCATCAAGGAGAATGGGAATCGTGACCGCATCGGACATGAATTCCAGATTATCCAGGACTTGGGTCCAGCTAGCCTCGTTGTTGTCACGAACGCCGAACTGGGCCGAGATCGAGAGGCCACTCGCCCAGATCCCTCGAAAGCCAGCCTCTTGCACGATCTTTGCGCTGAGGCCGTTGTGGGCTTCACAGATAAATTCCAGCTGGTCCGACAAAAGAAGCGTCCGAAACTGACACGCTGGCGTGATACCTGGGGTTGAGCTCATAGCTGTCCTTCCCTCTTCCCACCTACACAAGTCAAGATGAATGCCGCTACGGTGTATTGATTTCCTTCAGAGAATATCCTTTTCCTCCGAAGAAATCATCCTGTCTTGTTGAGCGCCAAGCCGTAATTTCATTCTCAGTGGCTACGTCCTACACAGGCTCTCTTCGCCCATGAATCGCTGATGCTCGACAAGCCCCAAGCCACTCCTAACAGACAAGTACGTATTTTCTTGCTAAGATGCCGCTCAGACGGGCATCTCACCTCTCACCATAAAGGAGAATTGGTATGTCGACAGCGCTACGTGTGATCACCGTTGCATTGTTCATGGTTAGCCTTGGAGCGACTCCATTCGCCGTCGCTGCACCTCAACCGCAGAACAAGATGAAGACCTGTAACGAACAGGCGAATGCGAAAGGGTTTGGCGAAGGAAAGGGAGACGAGCGGAAGGAGTTTATGAAGGACTGTCTCTCCGCCAAGTCGGAGAAAGGCGGAGGCGGGAAGGGTTCTCAGCAGAATAAGATGAAGACGTGCAATAAAGAGGCGGGCGACAAGAAGTTGAAGGGCGACGAGCGGAAGCAATTCATGAGCGATTGCCTCTCAGCCTAGTCCTGTTATTCCGGCGCGGCACCACGCCGCGCCGGATTGATTTCGTCCGCGAGTCTGCCTGTATCGCTCACTGTCACGGATTGGACTTCTCATCAGGATTTTCGAGTCTTTTTCGGAGTTCGATCAATTCCTGCTCAAGCGCCAGGAAGCGATCGCTGATGGGGTCTGGCAAATCAACTTGGTCCATCGTCGCATCCGGCAGCCGTTCGCCCAGGGACTTGATTACGCGTCCCGGCACACCGATGACCGTCGAATTGGGGGGAACATTCTTCAATACAACAGAATTGGCCCCGATCTTCACATTGTCGCCAATCGTAATCCCCCCCAAGATCTTGGCCCCGGCCCCAACCACCACGTGATTGCCCAATGTCGGGTGCCGCTTGCCACGCTCTTTACCTGTTCCCCCCAAAGTCACCCCTTGAAAGAGAGTCACATAGTCCCCAATCTCAGCCGTTTCGCCGATCACCACTCCCATACCATGGTCGATGAAAAACCCCGTCCCGATTTTAGCAGCAGGATGAATCTCCACACCGGTCACCCAGCGGGCTATTTGTGAAATCGCACGCGGGAGGAAGGGAACGCCCATCGACTTGAGGTAATGGGAAATTCGATACGCCAACAGCGCATGGAAGCCTGCGTACGTAAGGATGACCTCCAGCTTGCTTGTTGCCGCCGGATCTCGATCAAAGACCGCCTTGAGATCTTGTTGAATGTGCGCCAGCATCAGCAGTATATCCTACGACCTCAGACCGACTCGATCAAACAAACGGCATGGGCGATCATGCCTTCCTCATGGCCCACGGCATCTAACCCTTCTCCGCTCTTCACCTTGACATTGACTAACTCAGGGAGGATCTCGGCGACTTCTGCCATGGTCTTCTGCATCGCCGCGAGATGCGGCCCAAGACGAGGCGCTTGAGCCACGATGACAGTATCAATATTTCCCACTCGATACCCCTTCACTTTCAGCTTCGATATGACATCTTCCAACAGTTTGAGGCTCGAGATTCCTTTGTACTTGGGATCCGAACTGGGGTAGTGCCGTCCCAAATCTCCCTCTCCCATTGCACCCAACAAGGCATCGCAAACGGCATGAACCAGCACATCGGAGTCAGAATGACCAACCAACCCTTTGCTATGAGGAATTTCGACCCCGCCAAGAATCAGCCTACGCCCTGGTCCCAATGGATGGACGTCATAGCCATACCCAATACGAAATCCCTTGCTCATGTTGTCCCTTTCATGCGTCCAGACTGACGGGAGGCCAAGATGGCCTCACCGATCACCATATCTTCAGGCCTTGTGACCTTGATATTCTCTCCGCTCCCTTCCACCACCACGACTGGGTGACCTGCCCATTCGAACAAGAACGCGTCATCGGTGGCGCGCACACCGTCTGCATGAGCTTTCCGGTGGGCGTCCAACAATCGATCACGTTGGAACGCCTGCGGCGTCTGTGCCAACCAGAGCGGCCCGCGATCGACCGTTCGTTCGATATGATGATTATTTCCAACCTGTTTGACCGTATCACGCATCGGCAAGGCCACGATGGCCCCGCCCACGCGGCGAGCCGCCTCGACCACATGAGCCACCATATCCAGAGTCAGGAACGGTCGTACCGCATCATGAACGACCACGATGTCCGTCTCGACAGGCACGTGCTCGAGAGCATGCCGGACCGAATCCTGGCGCTCCTTTCCACCCGCGACCACCCTCGTGATTTTTGAGAAGCCATATCGAACGGCAAGGTCATTGAGGCAATAGTCGAGGTCGGCCTCTGGCACAGCCAGTATAATCTCGTGGATGACGGGAGAGTTCTGAAGTACACGAAGCGAGTGGACCACCAGCGGTTCACCGCCTAAGGCCAGAAATTGTTTGGGAATAGCGCCGCCCATGCGGAGACCTCGTCCAGCGGCAGGGACGAGAGCCACGGTGTGGTTACTCACGTGAAGAGTCTAGGATTTCTGCAGTCACTGTATGACGGCCTGCCCACCGACTGGCTCATGGGCGAAGCGTGAGATAGATCGTCCGCCCTTGGCGTTTCAACAATAGCAAGACGGCTTGATCTTTCGGCAATTTTCCGGCGATTCGCTCAAAGGTTTTCACGGACGTGACGGCTTGGCGATTCACCTCGAGCACGATATCCCCCTCACGAACTCCCAGTTCTTCCGCCGTGCTCCCGGGCTTGACCCGAACAATCACCACGCCCCGTTCACTGGATTTGAACCCAAATCGGCTAGCTAATTCTTCGGTTAACTCTCGCACATCGAGACTGGAGAGTATTCCCGTCGGCGTGGCTGCATCCCCTCCGTCTTCATCGCTGCTTTGTGACATCGACTTGGGCTGCTCAACGATGGTGAGATCAATGGTTTTGGGTTTCTTATCCCGAATCAGCTTCACCACAACTTTCTTTCCAACCGCAGTCTGGGCCACAGCATTGCGCAGGTGGGTTGGTGAATCCATCGACTTGCCATCATACTCGATGATCACGTCGGCTCGTTCGAATCCGGCCTTTTTCGCCGGGCTGTCGTCCATCACATCACTGACCAGCACACCCTTTGTTTCCGTGACTCCAAACTGAGAGGCCAATTCCGGTGTGAGCTCTTGAATCGAGACGCCAAGCCACCCTCGAACGACTTTGCCCGTCTGCACCAGTTGCCCCATAATCGACTGTGCCATATTGCTCGGCACGGCAAACCCGATACCCATGTTGCCGCCGCTCTGGCTGAAGATGGCCGTATTGATTCCAACCAGCTCACCCCGCACATTGACCAGCGCTCCACCTGAATTCCCGGGGTTGATCGCTGCATCTGTCTGGATAAAATCCTCGTACTCCGCAATACCAGCGGCTCGCCCAAGAGCACTGACAATCCCCAAGGTCACGGTCTGTGTCAGTCCGAACGGATTCCCGACGGCCAGGACAAACTCCCCGACTTCCAGCTTATCTGAATCGGCCCACGCGACGGTCGGAAGCCCAGTCGCCTCGATCTTCACAACGGCCACATCGGTCTTCGGATCAGTCCCGATCAGCTTCGCCTTAAATTCGCGCTTATCTGACAGCGTGACGCGAATCTCATCCGCCTTGCCGACCACATGATTGTTGGTGATGATGAGTCCGTTTGATTCAACGATCACGCCGGACCCCAACCCCCGCTCTTTTCGTTCTTTCGGGTGTTCATACTTTTTGAAAAACTCGTCGCCAAAAAACTTTCTAAACAATGGGTCATCAAACGGCGCTGTCCCGGAACCTTCAGAACGTCCGCTCTTGGTCGCGTAGATATTGACCACCGCTGGTTTCACCGACTTGGCAATATCGACAAATGTTTGACTGCCCCAGCCCAAAACTGGCTGGGGAGCCGTCGACACGGGTCTGGCGATGGGGAGCGTTGGGGCGATGGAAGATGCATCGGGAACCGCATGTCCAGCAGGCAACCAGCCGAGGTCCGAAGCAACCACAAAGCCTATGACGATCCCAACCGTTAACAAGGTTGCGGCAACCATCCACCTTCTCATTCCGCGAGGCGGTTTGCGTTCAAAATCCACTTGATTCATGGTGTCATTTCGCTCGTACCACTACTGCATGGGAGATCACTGAATCTCGCCGCTGTAAATCCCCATGATCGTCTGCAGAAACTTGGTCGCCTCCGCCTTTGGACGCTGGAATGAATTCCGCCCGATGATCGAGCCAAAGCCTCCACCATCCCGAATGGCTCGAGCTTCTTCGAATACGTTTTTATCTTCGCTCTTGGCCCCGCCCGAAAAGATGACGATCCGACGACCATCGAACGAGCTCTGGACGACATGCTTCACTCGCTCCGCCAGAGTCTTGATTGGAATTTGCGTCGATTCATACACCTTTTTGGCCGCAGCCTGTTCCAAATGCGCTGTCGGCAATTTCACCTTGATAATGTGGGCGCCCAATTGAGCCGCAATCTGTGCTGCATACGCGACTACATCCATAGCCGTCTCACCTTCTTTACTCAACACCGACCCTCGCGGATAGGACCACACGACCACCGCAAGGCCACTGTCTTTCGCTTCCTCAGCAATCGCTTGCAATTGCTCATACATGGCGTTGCAATGGGAAGAACCGGGATAGATCGTGAATCCAACGGCCGAACAACCCAACCGAAGAGCATCCCTCACACTGCCGGTTACTGAGGGCAACGGATCCTTCTCATCATGCAACACATCGTGATTATTGAGTTTGAGAATGAGGGGAATCTGGCCCGCAAACTCATTGACCCCGGCTTCCAGAAAACCCAGTGGGGCGGCATAGGCATTACATCCGGCATCAATCGCAAGTTGAAAGTGATAGTGCGGATTATAGCCGGACGGATTCGGCGCAAAACTCCTCGCCGGCCCATGCTCGAATCCTTGATCCACCGGTAAAATGACCAACTTGCCGGTCCCCGCCAACTTGCCGGAGCGCAACATGCGCGCAATGTTCGTCTTCGTCCCGGCATTGTCACTCCCGTACCAACTGAGGATCTCTTGAACCCGATCTCCCATGATTCCCTCCCGAGAACGTCCCAGTGTCACACGACGTGAGTAATTACGCTCTCCCCTGAATGTACGCTTCCGCCTGCTCAACATCCAGACGGCTCCCAATGATCAATGGCACACGCTGATGCAATTTTTTAGCTTCCACGTCCAGAATTCTCGCTGTACCTGTCGAGGCTTTCCCGCCAGCCTGCTCGACGACAAAGGCCAGTGGATTCGCCTCGTAGAGCAGCCGAAGCTTCCCTTCTGGCTTGTCGGCTTCGCCCGGATAGAGATAGATCCCGCCTCCGAGCAACAGGCGATGCACATCGGCCACCAAACAGCCCGAATACCGAGCGCTGTACGGACGACCGGTTGCCTTATCGCTGACCTTGAGCGAATCCACATACTTCCTCGTTCCCTCCGACCACTTGTTATAGTTCCCTTCATTGGCAGCGTAGACCTTGCCCTTGTCAGGAATTCTGACCTGTGCGTGGGACAGAAGATATTCTCCGATGCCGGATTCAAGCGTGAATCCATACACGCCCTGCCCGACAGTGTACACCAGCATCGTGCTCGATCCGTACAGCAAGTAACCGGCCGCAACTTGGTCGGTTCCCCGACGGATCATATCGCCTTCGGTGGGCAAACGGTCAGCCCGATCATACTTGAGCACAGAAAAAATGGCCCCGAGAGGCATATTGTTGTCCGTATTGGAGGAGCCATCAAGAGGATCGAACAGCAGCATATACTTCCCCTGCGGCCAATTGCCTGGCATTGAGATCGGCTTTTCCATTTCTTCTGAAGCCAATGCGCAGACATACCCGCTGTGTTGAAAGACCTTGACGAAGTCATCGTTGGCGATGGCGTCCAGTTTCTTGACCGTTTCTCCCTGCACGTTCGTATCGCCGGTCGTTCCAAGGATGTTGATCAGCCCGGCGCGCCGCAGATCTTCAGAAATGAGCTTGCCGACAAGACCGATCTGGGTCAACAGACTGGAAAATTCCTCAGTCGCATCTTGATGCGAGGCCTGATTCTGAATGATAAAGCGGCTTAAGGTAAGGGGAAATTCTCGCATAATGACGATCAGTATAGCGGGTTTGACCCGTGCGAACAACAATCGATGTTCAATACTCTTGCTTTGGAGAAGCGGTTTCCGGAAAGCCGTCCACCAAATCAGCGACAATGGACCCAAGCACGACCTTCGCCTTCATCCGAAGAGGAGTCTTCCTGTCATCGTTGGTAACCCACACGCGGATGTTCCCCTGATTCATGAACAGCCCATGGAACGGCATGATCACCAATACCCGAACCGTCTCTGCCTTTCCCCAGGCCCCTTCAATGGTCTCGATCGCCTCGACAAGAACTTCGACCGGGCGATTCTTCTTATCGTGGTACACGTTCATTTTCAGTGAAGTCCCCGGATTCGGTGGCAAGACTGTCCGCGTATAGTACAAGCATGAGATGATGTCCTGTGTCCCGGCTGGGATAGGAAGCGACTCCGTCGCACCTCCTCTGACAGCCGTGACCATGCCTTCTTTTTGATGGAAGACATACTCGATATCTTCTTTCTTTCTCCCTTCGCGCCGACGAAAGGTCATATGATCCGGAGCCAGTGACTCCAGATCCAGCTCCGACTCAACTCGATTATCCACCGGAAAGAACTTCGTGATGATCGGTGTCGAATGCGCCGTTCCCACCAACTTGGCAACCGATCGATCGTTCGGGCCCGCCATCTGAGCCACTTCCATCACAGCAATCGCAGCTGTCATATTGAGCCAGGACACCTCATAGGTCAGCCGTTCACCAACCTGAAAAGGACGCTTGAGTTCACTTTGAGCGTGAGCTTCAATTGAACCAGTAGATAAGAGCAGGAGCAACACGGCAACTACAATCAAAGCAGAGCGGCACATGCGGGAGACATCGGGAATTCGATCGGGCCAGACCATGGCAGCCACTAACACCCGACCGCTCGTTTCGCCTCCAGGAGTTCCTCCTCGACGATCGCTCGAATGAGGTTCAGCTGTGCAGAGGACGTCGCCTCAAATCTGAGCACCAAGGCTGGTTGCGTGTTGGAGGCACGGATGAGCCCCCATCCATCATCAAATATCCCACGGACACCGTCGATCGTAATGAGGTCTCGCAGCACCAGTTTGCTCGGCCCAAGGCCTTGCTTGCTCTGCAAATACTCCGAGAATCTCAGGCGAACCCGCTCCACGACGTTGAATTTGACCGTATCAGGAAGGTCCACCCGTATCTCTGGAGTCACCACCGTTTTGGGTAAGTCGGCGACTAACGTGGAAAGCGGATGTTGGGTCTTCGCCAGGATTTCAACAAGGCGACAAGACGCATAGACCGCATCGTCGTACCCAAAATATCGATCCGCAAAGAACATGTGTCCGGACATTTCACCGGCCAATACCGCCGATTCCTCTTTCATCTTTGCCTTGATCAGCGAATGGCCAGTCTTCCACATGATCCCACGTCCGCCTCGCTTGGCAATATCGTCATAGAGACTTTGCGACGCCTTGACTTCAGAAATAATCGTACTGCCTGGTTTTGCGGCCAGGATCTCCCGCGAATAGATGACTAACAAACGGTCACCCCACAGCACCTCCCCTTGCTCATCAATCGCCCCGATTCGGTCCGCATCCCCGTCATATCCGATCCCTACGTCAGCTCGGTGACTTTTCACGGCCTGCATGAGGTCAGCGAGATTTTCAAGCACCGTAGGATCCGGATGATGGTTAGGAAAGCGTCCGTCAAGATCGCAATACAACCCGGTCACTTTACAACCCAGCAATTCAAGAGCTTGTTTGGCAATCAGAGACGCTGCGCCGTTTCCACTATCGATCACGACATGCAGCCGGTTTGCGTCGACATGAGAGAAGCTTTTCTGGAGGTACGCCAGATAGTCAGGAATAATTGGATGCTCGGAGAGACGACCGTTCCCCGATACGAATTCCCCTGCTTCCATCACCCTTCGAAGTTCCTGAATTTCATTTCCATAAATAGCTGACTGACCGACACAGATCTTAAAGCCGTTATATTCCGCCGCATTGTGGCTTCCGGTAATCATGATACCGCCGCCGACCGGCAGCGTGAACAAAGAAAAATACACGAGTGGTGAGGTGCAAATCCCGATATCGATCACATCGAGTCCGCCCGCGAGCAGTCCCTTGAGCAGCGCCTTGTGCAAGGACGGAGAACTGAGCCGCCCGTCACGCCCCAGGCTGATCGTCTTCACTCCACGCTTCACCCCGTACGTGGCGTAAGCACGGCCCACCCGCTCAGCCAGATCTCCGGTCAATTCGCTGCCGACAATTCCTCTCAGATCGTATTCGCGAAACAAACCCATAGTTCCTCGTTCAGTCCTCTTGTTGCACAGTCTTCAAGTCTGAAAGTCGTAAAGTTGAAAGCCTAGTGGGAGTGACTGTATGACTTTTTCCGTTCAGTTTTTCGCACGTCCGTAATCATCCTTAAACCGCACAATATCATCCTCACCAAGATACGGTCCGTTCTGTACTTCGATGATATGCACGATCTCTTTCCCTGGATTTTCTAGTCGATGCTGTGTCTTCATCGGAATCGCCGTACTTTGTCCGACCTGCAAATCAAAGATTTCTTCTCCTCTCGTGACACGCGCTGTCCCAGCTATCACAACCCAGTGCTCACTGCGTTGGCGATGGAGTTGGAGCGAAAGACGGCCTCCGGGACTTACCGTGACGCGTTTCACTTTGAACCCAGGCCCCTCTTCCAACACGGTGTACGATCCCCACGGCCGCTGAACCGTCAGGTGTTCCAAATGTTCAGGGGCTTGCTGCTGCTTCAGAATATCGACGATCTTCTTCACATCCTGCGCCCGCGCTTTGGGGCACACCAACGTCGCATCGGGGGTATCTACCACCACCATATCTTGTAACCCGATCGTTGCGACGACACGCCGATCCGCATAGACGATCGAGCGCGTACTCTCCAGATCGACCACTCGTCCGATCACCACATTGCCGGCCTTATTCTTCTCCGCCACTTCGTCCAGACTGCCCCAACTCCCGACATCGGACCACTTAAACATCACTGGCACCACGGCCGCCTTCGAGGACTGCTCCATGACACCGTTGTCGATTGAAACCGGCTTGATCGCGCGATAAACGTCATCAATCACCTGCGTGGATGCCCCGCTCACTTTCAGCTCCCTGATTCGATCCATCGCGGTCGCAATGGCCGGCTGATGCCGGCGGATCTCTTCCACAATCGTCGCGGCACGCCAGACAAACATGCCGCTATTCCAAAAATAGTCACCCGCCTTCAGGTACTTAGCGGCCTTCGTCGCATTGGGCTTCTCCACGAACTTTTGGACGCGATACCCTCGCAATTTACCCCGCACACCCAACAGAGCCTTGTTTTTCGGTTTGATATAGCCATACCCGGTTTCCGGTCGAATCGGCTTGATCCCAAACGTCACCAGGTAGCCTTCCGCAGCTAATTGTGCGGCCAATTGAACCGCTGCTTCGAAGTCACGCTGCCCCGTCACCACATGATCGGCGGGAACTACCAGCATGAGACCATCCGGGTCGCGTGCCGACACTTCAAGAGCGGCAAGCGCGATCGCAGGTGCCGTGTTGCGACCTTCTGGTTCGAGGAGAAATCCGTTCGTGAGGTCCTCTTTCCAGTCAATCAGTTGCGTTCGAATGAGATCAGCTTGCGCCGCATTCGTTGAAATAAGCACGTTGGCGGCTGGCGCGCAACCGAGGACACGTCGCATTGTCTGCTGAATCAACGTGTGCTCGCCACCGATCCGTAAGAGTTGCTTCGGAAATAGATGACGGCTTAAGGGCCAAAATCGAGTCCCGCTCCCCCCCGCCATGATCACCGGATATAGTGGGTATGTACGAGCCATGCCTCCCTCTCAACGCCACTTGTTCGTGTTCTTCGACCCAGGATGAGAAAGGAGTATCATTTCTGCGAGTTCCCTCACCGCCCCCTCCCCACCCTTCTGTCGACATACGTAGTCGACGACCTTCAAGACTTGTGGAAGCCCATCCGCCGGAGCTGCTGAGAATCCCACTGCCTGCAATGCCTCAATGTCGTTGACATCATCACCAATATACGCGACTTCCCTGAGAGAGAGGCCATGTCGCGTGGCCATATCACGAATCACCGACAACTTGTCCATGACTCCTTGATGCAACTCAGGGATGGCAAGTTTTTCCGCCCGTCGAGCAACCAGCCTGGTTCGTTCTTGCGTCACAATTGCCGTAATGAGGCCGGCCCTCTGCAGCAGTTTGATCCCCATTCCATCTCGGGTGTTGAACTTTTTCCATTCATCGCCCGATTCGGAATAGTACATGCCGGCATCGGTAAGCACTCCGTCCACATCCGTGGCAAATAGACGGATCCCTTTGAGTAGAGTGCGGGACGGCCACCGGCTTGCGGAGTTTCGTGTTGTGGGTTTAATCGCCAAGACTAAGAGACCTACACAGAGAAGCTTCGACAAAACCTATCATACCCGACAGGCAGGACATTGCAAAATAAAAACATGACCAGCCGGTCCACAGCGAGACAAGCATCACGTTATTGACCGAACAGGGTGGTTACACCGCACAAAATCTACAGTCCCCCTGGCCCTTCTAATTTGCAGATTGATACTCTTGAAGAAACACCAGCGATCTCCACCACAAACTTCGGGTTCGGGGAGTCACACTTTATGGGTGCTTCATCAAGTTGATTGCATCAAGAAAACAGCTTTTCTTCAAGCACCCGCAGCAGGTATTGCCCGTAGCCATTCTTAGCCAATGGCTGCGCGAGTGCTATCAATTGGGCAGCGTTAATCCACTGTTGCCTGTAGGCGATTTCTTCCGGACACGCCACCTTTAAGCCTTGCCGGTTTTCCAGTGTGGCAATAAACTGGCTGGCGTCGAGCAGCGATTCATGGGTCCCAGTATCCAGCCAAGCATAGCCTCGGCCCATGACTTCGACATTCAGCTGTCCTTGTTCCAGGTAAATGCGGTTCAGGTCCGTAATCTCCAATTCACCTCGTAGGGAAGGTCTCAGGCTTTTGGCCAGGTCAACCACCTGTTGATCGTAGAAGTAGAGACCGGTTACGGCATAGTTGGATTTCGGTTGTTTGGGTTTTTCTTCCAGTGAACGGACCTTTCCTCCTAAATCGAAATCGACAACCCCGTAGCGCTCCGGATCCTGCACATGGTACGCAAACACGCTCGCGCCTTCGGTGCGGATCATCGCATTGTCCAGCAATCGATGAAAATCATGGCCATAAAAGATGTTATCGCCCAATACCAGGGCTGAAAGATCATCTCCGATGAAGGATTCTCCGATGATGAACGCTTGCGCAAGACCATCGGGAGATGGCTGTACAGCATAGTGAATATTCAACCCCCACTGGTTCCCGCTTCCCAGAAGCTGTTCAAACCGAGGGGTATCCTGGGGCGTGGAGATAATGAGGATGTCCCGAATCCCGGCCAGCATGAGCGTGCTGAGCGGGTAATAGATCATCGGCTTGTCAAACACCGGCAACAATTGTTTGCTGATCGCGAGTGTGGCCGGATGCAAGCGGCTCCCTGTTCCACCAGCGAGGATGATGCCTTTGCGTGCGATCATGGTTTCACCACAACTTGTTGAAGAATGTGTCGAATACCACTTTGCCAATCAGGCAACTCAAAACCAAAGGTCCTACGCAACTTGCCAGTATCCATTCGTGAATTAGAAGGACGTGTGGCGGCAGTAGGATAGTCCGATGAAGGAATCGCACGGATGGAATCCGGCGAGAGCTTGAGCGACTTACCGAGGGCGAGGGCCTCCGACACGACAAACCGAGCATAGTCACACCAGTTCGTCTCCCCGCTAGCCACAAGATGATACAAACCAAAGGGAAAGTCTTCGTCTCCCTCATGCTGCCCTTGCCGAATCAAATGAGCCGTCACATCAGCTAATAAAGCGGCAGACGTTGGCGCACCATGTTGATCAGCCACCACATTCAAGCTTTCTCGTTCCACAGCCAATCGCAGAATAGTTTTAGCAAAATTGCTGCCGTGCGCCCCAACCACCCAGCTTGTTCGAAAGATCACGTGTCGAGCACCACTTGCTTGGAGCGCGATCTCGCCATCACGTTTGGTTCGCCCATAGATACTGAGGGGGTTCGTCAGATCCTCTTCAGCATAGGCACCCAACTTGGTGCCATCGAAGACGTAGTCGGTCGAATAATGGACAACCCATGCATTCCCTTTGGCTGCTTCTTCTCCCATCACTCCAGGAGCGACAGCATTGATGGCATGGGCAAGCTCAGGCTCTGATTCTGCTTTGTCCACTGCAGTATATGCTGCCGGATTGACGATCACGTGAGGTTTGAACGACCGCACTAATGCACGAAGCGCCGCGGCATCAGACAAATCACATTCCAGCTGATCCACAGCACAGACTTCACCGACGGGAGCTAGGGCTCGCTGCAATTCAAAACCAACCTGACCATGTTTGCCAGTTACGAGGATCCTCATCCTATTCAGGCACCATAGTGTCGACTGACCCACTCGCGGTATGCACCACTCGTCACGTTGGTCACCCAGCGCTGATTCGCCAGATACCACACGACCGTCTTACGGATGCCAGTGTCAAACGTCTCTCGAGGCCTCCAGCCCAGTTCGCGTTCAAGCTTGCTCGTGTCCATCGCATAGCGGCGATCGTGACCGGGACGATCTTTCACGAAGGTGATCAGGGATCGGTAACTGGTCAGGGATAAGTGGCTTGTCGCTGGTGGAGCAAGTTCATCCAGAATGTCGCAGAGAGCATGAACAACCTCGAGATTAGCTTTTTCATTCATGCCACCGACGTTATAGGTTTCACCCACACGTCCCGCTTCGAGCACCCGGCGTATGGCGCTGCAGTGGTCTTTGACATAGAGCCAGTCACGGATTTGTTGGCCGTCACCGTAAAGAGGCAAGGCTTTGCCAGCCAGCGCATTGTGGATAACCAGCGGGATGAGTTTTTCGGGGAAATGGTACGGGCCGTAGTTATTGGAGCAGTTGGTTGTGAGTACCGGCAGCCCGTAGGTGTGATGGTACGCGCGCACGAGATGATCACTCGACGCCTTGCTGGCCGAATAGGGGCTGTTGGGCTCGTAACGACTCGTTTCGTTAAAGGCCGGCGCATCTTTTGTTAACGAGCCGTACACTTCGTCGGTGGACACATGTAGAAAACGGAAGTACGCTTTGGATTCACCTTCCAGTGCATCCCAATAGGCATGCACAGATTCAAGCAGGTGAAACGTGCCCACAATATTCGTTTGAATGAATTCTCCAGGGCCGTGGATGGAGCGATCGACATGGCTTTCAGCGGCAAAATTGATGACGGCACGAGGTCGATGCTCGTGTAACAGTCGGTCGACACGTGCCGTGTCACCGATATCGCCTCGCACAAAGATATGCCGTGCATCTCCGTCCACGCTGGCAAGATTCTCCAGATTCCCTGCATAGGTGAGCTTATCAAGATTGATGATGAGCTCATCGTGTTGTGCCAGCCAGTCGAGAACGAAGTTGGCGCCGATAAATCCGGCTCCGCCGGTGACCAGGATACTCATCTTCCTCTTATGAGCTTATGCGCCGCAATCGGACGAGGCGTGAATGACGTCGATCAATGGTAGCAGCACCTATCGGGACACCTGTTGAGCCGAGACCGACTGAAAACTCGGCACAAGCCGCTTGAGATCTTGAAGCAGTTCTTCTTCGTCGCTTTTCGGGAGCATCGTCGGCAACGACTCCACCCATTCGCTCAGCTCGCCCACAGGAACCGGGGTCCCCACAGCTCGATGGATCTTGGGATGGGTCGTGGACTCGACTTGCACACTGTCCTCAAATAGTTCTTCGTACAACTTTTCTCCTGGCCGCAAACCGGCAAATACTATCTGAATATCCTTATCCGGGACCAGACCGGCCAGCACGATCATATTTCTCGCCAGATCGACGACTTTGATTTGTTCCCCCATATCAAGAACGAACACCTCTCCACCCTGCCCCATCACACTCGCCTGCAACACCAACTGCACCGCCTCCGGAATGGTCATGAAAAATCGCTTGATCTCCGGATGAGTCACGGTCACCGGACCGCCCTTCCGGATTTGCTCAGAAAACAGCGGCACCACACTCCCGTTGCTCCCCAATACATTGCCGAACCGCACAACCGTAAACTTGGTCAAGCCTGTTCGCTGAAACTCCTGCATCACATGCTCGGCAATCCGCTTGGTCGCTCCCATAACGCTCGATGGATTCACGGCCTTATCGGTGGATATCAAGACGAATCGATCCACACCTGCTTTCAGAGCAGCTTCAGCGACCACACGGGTCCCGAGAACATTGTTGCGAATCGCCTCCTTCGGATTCAGCTCCATCAGTGGAACATGCTTATGTGCGGCAGCATGAAACACGATATCCGGTCCGGCCTGTTGGAACACCTCCGACACGCGGTCGGGAACCGTGACATCTCCGATAACTGGGAGGATCTTCACGGCTGGGAACGCTGCCTTCAACTCCAGCATGAGCGAATGAAGCGCATTTTCATACCGTTCGAACAAGACGAGTGACTGAGGATTGTACTGCGCGATCTGCCGGCACAATTCCGATCCGATCGAACCTCCCGCTCCAGTGACGAGCAACGTCTTCCCAGATATGAGAGGATATAGTTCTTGGCGATCCGTCTGGATCGGCTCACGCTGCAGCAAATCTTCCAGACTCATCGGCCGCACGTGCTGAAGAGAGACAGGATCACCGAGTAATTGCTTGACATCGGGTAACGTCTTGATCGGCACTGAACAACCTTCTGACGCAGCCAGAATCTTTTGCTTCACGGTTGTGGAACCGGAAGGAATGGCCACAATGATCTCGTCGACGTTCAGCCGTTCGGCAGCCTTCTTGATATCAGAAATGACTCCCACAATAGGAATCCCATGAATGTTCATCTTGCGCTTGATCGGATCATCATCAACGAACCCCACAGGGCAGCAGCGATAATTCGCGTCGTACAACATGTCCCTGACTAACAGCTCACCCGCATGTCCTGCGCCGACGATCAAAACCCGGCGCGCGGCCGGATCAAATATCTGAATCCACTCGCGGAATCCCCGCACAGCCAATCGGATCCCTGCTAAATACAGCGCCGTCAACAGCCCCGTCAGGATGATCAAGGATCGAGGATACTGCGTCACGCCGCCAAGTTGATGGATCACCCCATAAAACACCGCGGAGCTGCTCGATGCGGCTAGTAGAATTCTCCAGAGATCGCGAAGATCGACATATCTCCAGAGCCCTCGCTGAATCCCAAACACCCACAAACCGGCACCGTACATCAGCAGCACGGCAGGCATAAAATCCCACATGATCCTCCGATACTCGGGAGGAGCATCCGCATCGAATCGCAACGCAAAGGCAGTCAGGTTCGCTGCGAAAATCAATAGCAGTTCCACACCAATAACGAGAATCGACCGGTACCTGAGTACTCGATCTCCAAATCGACTCGAGAGGGAATGGAAGAGTTTCGTGGCTGACTGTTTCATACGCCGGTTGGTACTCCGGCGTTGATCTCCCGCTCCCGGAGCATGGCTTCAACGGCCTCGATGACCCGATGCACAGACATTCGCTGGAGACAGTCACTCAAACTGTTGACGTGGCGATCGCAGCCTTCAGCAAGGCACGGCACGCAATCGCCTTCTCCTTGAATCAGAAACACATTCCCCTGTCGCTGAGATCCCTGCTTGCGCCATGGACTGTGCGCTGTTGCCGGGAAGTCCTTTGGCCAGGGTCCCCACTTCACCGGATTTGACGGTCCGAACAGCACCACGGCCGGCACACCGACCGCAGCTGCCATATGACTGACGGCCGTATCCGTTCCAACATAAAGGACCGCTCGGCTGAGGAGATAGCCGAGCGCCGGTAACGTCAGAAAACCGACGAGATTCACCGCATCAGGCAACCCGTGGAGGACCTGTTCACAATACCTCTGCTCGGCTGATTCCATGCCTGTCACAACCACCGCCATCCCCTGGTCGATCAACCACCGCCCAAGCGCCACCCACCCCTCGGCGGTCCAGGTCTTATAGGCAAACTTGGGCGAGACATGGAACACCGCGTATCGCTGAGAAGTGCGTATTCGAGAAAACAGGCGATGAACGGATTCTTCGTGCCCGTGGGTCCAACTCACGACTGGTGTTCCAAACGGTTTGATCTGCAATGGCGCAAGTAACCGGAGATTCATGGCGACGGTATGGGTATGGAGATTGTCAAAAGGAACCCATTCATGGAGCAGCCTTCGTTTCCACCACGATTTCCTATCGTCCAATAGCGTGCCCATACGATATCGTCCCGCGGCCCAGGCATGAAACGTCGGACGGTCACCAGCCAAGACCGACAGGGCGAGGTCGTATCGACGCCAGAGAGAACAAAGCAGTGCCAGATGAGGGCCAATCGGCGGACGTTCAGCAATCACCAAAGTTCGGTGGACGTCGGGATTCGCGGCCACCACATCCTGTGTTCCTTCAAACACGAGCATGTCGATGGTTGCCTCGGGATACGCACGCTTGAGGGATCGCACGACCGGCGTCGCCAACAGGACATCTCCGATCCGACGCGTACACACAACCAGCACGCTTCGTATATCCCGCTTCATCTCATAACCAGCACTCTCATCACAGAGCACCTCGTCGGTCGACATCAGAGACCACCACCCTGATCTAGGCCAATGGTGGCTCTCACGGTTGTCGACCGCAACAGATCCTCCAACCGTTTCTGATTAGCTGGTAGTTTCATGCGATCCTGCTCGGGATGCCATAAATGAAACGCCGTCGAGGCGAAGCGCGCGCTCTTATGCTTCACTCCGGCATGGAGCAGTCGAATGACCAAGTCGGAATCCTCTAACCCCCACCCTTCGTACGATTCGTCCAATCCATTCACACGAATGAGGTCGGCCCGCCAAGCAGAAAAGTTGCACGTCTTGATGCCTTCCCAACGATCCGGTGTCCATTTTCGAAACGGACCATCGGGCAGTTGTATCAGCGGAAGTACGCGATTGACTTCGCGCCGAAACCAGGACTGTATCCAATCGACTCCTCTCCACGCATGAATCGGCAACCGCTGGTTCAGGACACGGCTCGTCAACCCAGCCGAGAGCAACACACGATTCGATCCGAGGAAGTACCCTGGCTCAGCCAGTTGCTTATGGACACGCACGAAATGGCGCGAAGGGACACAGTCACCATCTGTGAACACCACATAGTCGGCGTCCGTCGATGCGACGGCGCGATTGCGGATGGCGGCGGCCCGAAATCCGCGGTCTTCGTGCCAGACATGCGTCAGCGGGAATGGTGCGCGCCGCACAAATTGCCGCACGACCTCAGCGGTCTCCTCTTTCGATCCGTCATCTGCAACTACAAGCCCAAACGCTTGATCGCTTTGGCCACAGTAGCCTTCCAATACAACCGCCAGCGCATCAGGACGATTGTACGTCGTCACAATCACCGTTGTTTTCATTTCGATGGTGAGTCGACGCGGCGGTGAAGAGGCGCTTGTTTGGGAAGCGCCCACTTCTCTTGTTGCTCGAACCGCTTGGCATACCGATAAAACGTTCCTTCAAAATTTCCGAAGGCAATGACAAAGCCTGGCCAGCCGTCCAGAAACCCCCGCTTCGCGACATAATGCTTGAGGAACGACCAGATGCCATGAAACAACGCGGTCCCCATCGACACTCGTTGATCAGCGAGCTTCAGGACCCCAAGCGACGAATACCGATTGGCCTTCTTGACAACCTCCTCAAAATCCCTGAACGGGATCTGCCAAATGGCATGTCCCAACCGACCAACCGGTTTGGCAGTCAGTAATTCGTACCCCTCGTGGACGGGAGACTCCACGTATTTCATCGACCCTTTCCTGAATAATTGAGGTTGCCGGAAATTCGGATACCAGCCGGAATGCTTGATCCAGCGACCCATGAAATAATTCCGCCTCGGTACAAGGTAGGCGTCGTGCGCGGGAGTTCCGGAAAGGATCATGAGAACTTCGTCACGGACCTCCGGCGTGCACTGTTCATCCGTATCGAGACTGAAAATCCATTCATGCGTACAGGATTTAATGGCTTGATTTCGAAGATGGCCAAATCCATGAAACGGAACCTGGACCACGCGGGCTCCCAAGTCCTGTGCAATCCGCACCGTCTCGTCGGTGCTGGCAGAATCGGCCACGATGATTTCGTCGGCCCACAGCACACTGTTAATGGTATCGGCGATCTTCTTCGCTTCGTTATAGGCGATGATATAAACCGAAATACTCATGTCCTGCCATCCGGTTGCGGATCAGTCCCGGAATACATGAGACCGGAAAACAAGCAGTAAAACAGTTTCTCGGTATGGTCATTGAGCGCGGGTTGAAAAAGACAGCCGATCGCGATCGTGACCACCAACCCTCTGGCAAGCAGTCCGTAGCTGGCATCCCCGACAAGGAATGCCGATCGCCATTGTTGGACAAAGAGCCAAAACAGCAGACCGAACCCGACAATGCCGACTTGCACCATAACCAGGAGATATTGATTGTGCGGATGAGTTGGGACAGGCAGGCCAAGTTTTTGCACATGTAGAGCGTAGGCTTGCGTAAACCCTCCGGTACCGACGCCCATCAGCGGATGATCCTGAATGATCTCGACGGTGTAATGAAAAAATTCCATTCGCTCGGTAACCCCATCGTACGTAGCCGTCTGGGGATTCCATTGCGCGACACCGGTGGCGACAAGGTCGACGCGATCATGGAACGATGTCGAGACTTGATAGGCAGCCGAAAATGTCACACTGATGGCGACGACCGCCGCCACCATACCTCGCCACCCGAAATACATATGGAACGCCACCATGGCAAGCCCGGCCAACACCACATACCCTGTTCGGCCTTGTACCATCAATAAGACATTGCCCGCCGCCAGGCATGACGCCCCCGCCCACCCCCATCGGACCCATCGGCGTGAGGATTTCCAGGCCAACACCCCGAACAATAGCACCCCGAATGCCATGAGTATGTTGTGTGTAGTGTGCTTTTTAAATATACAGGGGTTGGACGAATCACAGGTAGTGGGTTTGGGAAATGCACAGGGGGTGGACGAATCACAATTGATAACCCAGCCGGCTGGAAGCCCCCCCCCACTGAAGGCAAGAGACAGCATCAATGTCACGATCAACGAGGCCGCCAAAGCAAGAATCGCGCGATGACGCTCTTGGGCATCAATCGCCATCGAAGCCAACAGCGGAATGAGTAGGAGATCAGCGTACTTCTTCACCGCGAGCATTCTTTCCCCTAGCGAACCCATCCCCCATAGAGTTCCCACGAGCAACCAGCCAAAGAGTAACAAGGCGCTCAACCCCACGGGGTTAGAAATAACTCGACGACCTCGTTCCCGCCACTTTCCACTGACACCCCAGCAGGCGACAAGTAGGATGACAAGAATACTGTCCGCTACAACCCAAATGGGAATCGTGAATCCCAAAGCCGTGGCCAACCAGCCTGCCGCTCGTCTCGCTTCTCTTTGCAAGCGGTCAAGGCCCCAACTCATTTCTTGCATGCGAAAACAATCACAGATGTTCGACAAAATAGAGTGCTGTCATGTTCAGGCAAGATCAAGCTACACTTTGACGGTGACTCGTGGAGAGTCTTGGGGCGCTACAACGGGTACAGGAGTGCTGACACGAGTCGCAGCAAGACTGTGAGGCGTTCCGGAAGCGGTTCGTCGCTGTTCCAATTTATATACCAGTCTCCCGAGAACGAGAAAGACACCCACCCACACGCCAAGAATCACGAGCCTCCAGCTGTCCGTCGAGTGATGATACAGAACGGCCAGTCCTCCGCACAGCACCATGACTCCATACTCCGCGAGCACAGTTCGACGATGGGTCCATCCGCTCAAAACCAACCGTTGATAATAGTGTTCACGGTGAGCTTGCCAAATCTTTTTGCGACGGAGCATCCGCCAGATCAAAGTGATCGTTGCATCCACGATGAACGGGGAGAAGATCATGATCGGAACCCATAGCTCGAATATCCCGTCGCGAACGCCAAGAATCATCAATGTCCCCGCCAAGAACCCAACCGTGATGCTCCCTGCATCGCCCATGAAGATACGCGCGGGTGGGAAATTATGGGTAAGAAATCCCAGAGCGGCCATCGCCACGAACACGGCGATGATGAGCATGACCGGGAAGTGGGCTTGCCACCCAAAATATGCGAGGAATCCAAACCCAAAAAACGTCATTCCGCCCGCAAAGCCGTCCATACCGTCCATGAAGTTATAGAGGTTCGCCATCCACAAGAGGACAAGGACGCTCACAGGAATTGTGGCTATTCCAAGCAGGATGTTCGGTCCCCCCGGTATTGGGATAGACGATAAGGTTAAGCCCACACCCCCGATAATGATGAACGCAGAGACGGCTTGGACACCCAATCGGAGAACAGCAGGAAGACCGACACAGTCATCGATGAAGGACACGACAAAAATGAGAAGCATCGACACCACGATCCAGAGACTCCCTGACGCCACGCCTTTCGGCAACACCGCCTTCGAGGGTTGAGCAATCGCCAATACACTGGCAGCCAGAATGAGACTGATCACCACACTGCCAATGACGGCTAACCCTCCTGTCTGAGGAGTCGGCATGGAATGCAATGTGCGTTCGTTGGGATGCGCAAGGATGGAGAGGAATGATCCAGGCAAACATAACCGGTTGGTGAACCACCAGGCCAGTACAAATGCAAACAATCCTGGGAAGGCGATCATCATGATCGACATGTTGACAGTGCTGCCTTGTTAGGTTGGAACTCTAAAAAACGTCCTGCCTCTAAACCAGAAGGACCTCGCTGACTTGGGCAAGCTCTATGACTCATTTTTACATTGAAATCAAGACGCACGAGCCTTCGAACCTGGATATACCGAGGGTGTCACTCTGTCTACTCGGACGTAGGCGACACAAGAATCCAGCCGATGAGATCGTCTCAACAGCCTGGTCGTCCCACATCACGATAAAACGCGATCAGATCGGGGACCGCTTTCTCGAAAGAATACGCGGCTTGATATCCCAATTCATGCGTGATGGCCGTTGAGCTGTACCAGGCACAGCCGATGAGCTTGGTCAGTTGCTGTGTCGTCAAGGGAGCAGGGCTCCCACTGATAGCCTGGAGCACATCGCCGCATCGCGCGCCGCTTTTGAGCATCCAGAGCGGCACTCGCCATCTCGGAAGTGCTTTCCCTAATCCGGCTCGCAACCAGTCGTAGAGGTCGGTCACGCAATAGGGGGCAGTATCGGTCACGATATACGCCTCTTGTTGAAAACGTGGCGCACGAAGACACAGCAATACGGCCTGTACAAAATTCTCCACGTGTAAGAGGCTTCGGACCGCCGAGAGACGAGGCAAAATCGGAAACCGCCCATGATCGATCGCCTCGATCATCCGATACAGGTTACCTTTCTTTGTCGGACCATAGACCATCGGTAGACGAAGCGAGACAGCAGTGAGACCATATCGCACTGCATACTCCGAGACAAGTTGCTCCGCCAGCCATTTTGACCGGCCATAGGCAGTCTTGGGATCGGGAACCTGTGTTTCATCGACACATCCGATCGTCTCTTCGCCGAAGACTTTGACCGAACTGGCAAACACGATACGATTTACCCCGGACCTCACGGCTGCATCCAGGATGTGTTTCGTCCCGTCGATATTGACGGCTTCATAGTCCTGCTCTTCTCTGAAATCATCGAGCGCATGAACCTTGGCCGCCAGATGCACGATGGCTCCGCAGCCACTCGCTAAGGCCTGCACATTCTTCGCATCGCGGATGTCGGCGACCACCGTCTCGACATTTCCCAATTGTGAGATGGGATGCGACGAATCACGAAGAACAACCCGCACGTGATAGCCCGATCGGCAGAGCTTTTCGACGAGCGATGTTCCCAGAAACCCTGCAGCACCTGTGACCAGCACTTTGCTCATGCATATCCATGAGAACGATCAATCGCCGAGGCCGTCACCATGTCACGGTAGAGGCCTAGTACCTGTTCGGTGATCCGTGGGCTGGACCATTCCGCCAGAACACGGGTCCGGCTTCGCTGTCCCATAACCTCTCGCAACGCCTGGTTGGATAGCAGTTCTTCAATGGCCGCCGCCAACGCCGCGGAGTCCTTTGAGGCAACCAGCAACCCATTAAACCGATCCCGTACGATCTCCCGACAACCGGGAACATCCGTGGCCACTATGGCCTTGCCACAGGCTGCCGCTTCCAACAACACTTTGGGAAGCCCCTCTCGATACGACGGCAGCACGACGAGCATGGCTGCTGCATAGACAGCCAGCATATCCTCTCGATGTCCCCACCACTCAACCACCCCTTCCTGCACCCACTCCTTTAGGCGGATTTCAGGAATAGCCGCTGGGTTATGTTCATCCCGTCGACCCACGAGAATGAACCGGGCATGGACGCCTTTTTGCTTCAACCATCTGGCAGCCTCGACAAATTCCCCAACGCCTTTGTCCCAGAGCATACGTGCAGGCAGAACAACTACCGAGATACCGGACGGCTGGGGCTGTAAGGAGTACAGAGCGACATCAATGCCCGACCCTGCGATAAGCCTCGTTCGAGAAGCAGGAACCACCCCCTCTCCGACGAGCCGGTCCTGATCATCACGATTTTGAACCAGTACGACTGAATGGCCCAAACGGAGTACGATTCGTAACGCCGTCTTCACGCACCAGCGCACCAGCCCATTCCGTTCGTTCATGAAGGCATACCCAAGACCAGCGAATGCGTTGATGACCGCCGGAACTCTGGTACACCACGCCGCCAGGGATCCGTACAGAATCGGCTTCATGGCCACATGGTGGACCACATCGGGTCTGACGCGCCGGTACAGCCGCACGAGTTCGGCGATGGCCATCACCTCGCGAAACGGATTGCGGCTCCGACGGACCATCTCCAGCGGCTCGAGCTGAAACCCTTCGTCTCGGATTCGTTCTCCGTGATCGGTCACGCGAGTCGCCACGATGACCTCATAGCCCGCTTCCCGTGCCGCCCGCGCTAGATCGAGACGATGCGACCAGAAGTACCAGTCTTCCGTCACCACATAGACGAGCCGCGGCCATATCACCGCTGACTCCACGCTTGAAACATCAGCACGTTCCAAAGTGCAAACTGCCAATTGCGCTGACCCGAGAGATGTTCCCGCCATTTCTCTCGAATCGGAGTCGGGTCAAAATACCCTTCGCGTCGGAGCCGCGACTCATCCAATAACGCCTCGGCCCAGTCTCTCAAGCCGTTCCTGAGCCACGAGTCCAACGGAATCCCAAAGCCCATCTTGGGCCGCTCGATCAATTCCTGAGGCACATACCGATCGAGCACTCGGCGCACCAACCATTTCCCTTTGCCCTCGGTCTTCATTTTCATTGAGAGCGGTACGGTCCACGCAAACTCCACCACGCGATGATCCAGAAACGGCACCCGCGCTTCAAGACTGACCGCCATGCTCGCGCGATCCACCTTCGTCAAAATATCGTCCGGCAAATAGGTCACCAAATCAAGGTACATCATGCGCAGCGACCATTCGGTACCCCTCAGCCATGACGCCCGGTCGTTCAACGTTGTTCGAGGCTCCGTTGCACCGATAACGGTTTCTCCCGGCCGGTCCCAGAGAGAGACCATGGTCTGGTACATCACATCCGGATCCTGCGCCCCAAGCAAGCCGGCCAGTTTGTGAATCTGTTCTCCCGGACGCTGTACCTCCGGCAACAAGAAGGAAAGCCCTCGATAGAGGCGGCTCCACATATCGGGAGTCACCGACCGAATCATCGACCCGAAACCGGCCCGGATCGGCTGAGGAATCGGCGCGAGCCGAGGCCACAGTCGGCGCCCCCACACATACCGGTTGTACCCGCCGAACAATTCGTCTCCACCGTCGCCCGACAGGGCCACAGTCACATGTTTCCGGGCTAACTGGGACACCAAAAACATAGGGATCTGTGAAGAATCTCCGAACGGCTCATCGTACATCGCCGGCAGCTTGGGAATCACCGCGCGGGCCTCCTCTGGCATCACATAGAGTTCCGTATGATCGGTCCCAAGATGTTCCGCGACTCGCTTGGCATCCCCTGCTTCGTTATAGCCCGCTTCCTGAAATCCGATCGAGAAGGTCTTCACCGGCGCCGAACTTTGAACCTGCATCAGAGCTACAACCAGGGACGAATCGATCCCTCCCGACAAAAACGCCCCGAGGGGAACATCCGCAATCATCCTGAGCCGGATCGCCTGGCGCAGCAACGCATCGAGCTGCTCTTCCGCTTCGGCCTCCGTTCCTTGAAACGGGAACGCTATTCCCCGCTCCGCCGCCTCACGCGCCGACCAATAGCGGGTGGGCTTCCATTGCGCCTGCGCATCGTCCGGAGAAGGGGAAAACCCTTCCCTCGATCTCACCAACTCCGGCGTCACCGTGAGAATACAGCCAGGCATCAACTTGTAGGCATGCTCGAATATCGAAAGGGGAGCAGGCACATAGGCTAGACGCAGGAAAAGAGCCAGCGCTCCGCGATTCAGTCGAGGGTCAAATGCTTTGACGCATCGAATCCCCTTTAACTCAGAGGCAAAGACGAACGCCCGACCGGCCCAGCCGAAATACAGCGGCTTGATCCCGAGACGATCGCGCACCAGACTCAGCCGCTTCGTTTCACGATCCCACAAGCCGAAGGCGAACATGCCGACGAATCGAGATACCGCCTCCTGCAGCCCCCACCGTTCGATCGCCGCCAGCATCACCTCCGTGTCGGAATGCCCGTGGAATCGATCTCCTTGATCCTCCAACAGGCGTCGGAGTTCCAAAAAATTGTACACCTCCCCGTTGAACGTGATGACATAGCGCCCGCCGGTCGAGACCATCGGCTGATGTCCTTCGGAAGACACATCGAGAATCGACAAGCGAGCATGGCCGAGCCCCAACCCAGCGGCGGCCTCGGCCCACGTCCCTGAATCGTCCGGGCCGCGATACCGCATCGTCTCGATCATGTCGGAGACAAGACGTGCCGGCTCAGCGGTTCCTGAATTCAATATGCCGGCAATCCCACACATAGAACGCAACTAGCCTGTATGCAGAAAGGTAACGGAAGCGCCTAGGAACTGAGAACCACTCTGCGACCGAACCTCAGCAGCGCATAGAGAACGAGCACCATATGCAGAGCCCTGCCAAGATGACCCGCTCGCCGAAGTTGGCGGTACGTATCGAGGACTTCGCAGTGCATCCGCCACAGGTGAGAACTAAGGCCAGCCTCACCGAACTCGGCCTTGAACGAGTAGGCAAGAGGAAGATCGATCACGAATGCCGGACATCCCTCTGCAAGAAGGGACAGCCAGAGCAAATAATCTTCGCTGTACCGTTTCCCTGGGACGAACCGGTTCGGTACACATGCCCGAATCATTACTGAGCGTGTGTGCAGCAAGCTGGCAAATAACGCGCGGTGAAAGGTGACGGGAATCACTGTGAAAGAGTCCGGCATCGTTGGAAGATGATCCAGCGTGTCCCTGACAACAGTGCGTGTCCCTGTCAGGACCGCTTCCGGATGGGCCTCCATCCACGCTACCTGGATCTCAAGCTTCTTCGGATGCCAGGCATCATCCGCATCTAGAAATGCAATGTACGGCGACGATGCCGTCTCCCAACCCGCGTTACGCGCGACGCCGGCCCCGCCGTTGTCGCGCTGCTCAATGACTGTAATCCAATCTTTCGGATAGCGACCGGCAAGGGCATGGAGCGCACCAGCCGTGCCGTCACCGCTCGCATCGTCGACCAGAATCACCTCATGCGGCAACCTGGTCTGCGCAGCAATGGACTCCACAGCCCTGGCAATGGTGTCACGACATCGCCAACAGGGCACGACGACGCTGACCGGAGCCGACTCAGACATGCCCGCATTCGGCGGAGATGATCCTGTCCATCGTATGCACAAACAGCTGTGCCACAGCCGCACGATGGAAACGCGGCTCATGGAGTGGTTCTCGTCGCCCCTGCGCGGCGCTGGCGGCAATGCTGTCGGCCATCTGATCGACGTCACGCGGGCTAAAGTAGAGAGGGTACTCCCCCGCCACTTCTCGCAACACCGGAAGATCCGAGCAGGCAATCGGAACACCCAGCTCCATGGCCTCCAGACAGACCCGCCCGAACCCTTCACAGAGGGAAGGGTAGACTACGGAATCCGCGGCCAGGTAGTGCGTGCGCAAGTCGGCCAAGCTCAACCGGCCCAGGAAATGCAGCCTGGCGTGAAGCGACTGCGAACAGCTCGCCAGAGCTCGCTCCCAACCGGCATCTCGCATACCGGTTACCCAAAGATGGGGCTCCAATCCCCGCCCAACGAGCAACTCAAGAGCTTTCAAAAGCCGGGGAACATTCTTTCGATACTCCGCTCCGCTGGGGTAGAGCAACCGCAGGCCTGCTGTCTGATGCGCGCGAATCGCGGCAATGTGGGTAGGATCATCCGGGGCCTCCAGAAAATCAGGCTCCAGCGTATTCGGAACCACCTTGACACGCTCGGCAGGGAACGCAAAGCGCGCCAGAATGCAGGCGCGGCTCGATTCGGACACAGTCAACACATGCCGGGCACGACCAAGATTGACGTTCAACATCGCTCGATAGTAGGCCCGTATCTGCCAAGGATACAGGTGCCCCATATCCGAGAGGCAGGTATCGTGAACCATCATGGTCGAGGGAATGCCGTGGGGCAGCCGCACATCATGATAGGGAGAGAACACGAAATCCGGCCGTACTTGACGGATCGCACGGGGGAATAACACATTGTCGTAAAAAGGATGACGCAATGACCGCGGCAACGTTTCAGGCCAGTCTACGATGTGATGTTCACAGTTCGGAAAACCTGTCAGCGAGCGTGAATCCCACCGCGGCCCAACTAGTATAAAATGGATATCTGGACGAGACATTACCCATGATCGTAAAAGAGGTCGAATAAATGCTGCGATACCTCCCGTATAAAGGGCTAAGTTCTTCGTGTCGAGCACAACCTGCCATCGCGTCATACCTCAATCATCCAGTTCCTAACTGGGATAGCATAATTGCAAGCCAGACAGGTCTCCCTCATCAAGCAATCGCCGCGAAACAAATAAAAAGTCTAGCTGAATAACAATCGCCCCATACCGATGTATTTCAGATACCGCCACCGGGTAAAATTCTAGCTCTTTCATCACCGACATATAGGAATCAAAGCTTGGTGCACCACTATTGTATTCGACCACGGGAAGTTCTATCAGTACGTAGTTTCCTTGTGCGATGAGCTCGCGCCCACCGGCAATCACATCAATCTCTGACCCCTGCGTATCCAGCTTCACTAAATCTGGAGCCGGCAAACCTTTCTCGGCAACGAGCGAAGCCAGGGTATGCGTAGGCCAGCGCACAGGCGTGATATCCACATATTGTGGTGTCTTCTCTTTATATGTTGACCCTCCCGTGGATCCGGCATCGTCCTGACGAGAAAAAAAAGATACGTCCATGCCGTTGGACCGGCCGAGAACTCCAATATAATGTTCGAATCCCGTTTCAACCAGATCCGCCTTATGCTGAGGATTTGCCTCAAAGAGGATCAGGCGAGCATTAGGCATCAGCCGTTGCATCTGCCTCGCCCATCGTCCTTTGTGAGCACCGATGTCATATACCGTACGAATGCGCCCTGTGCCGTAGGCCTCCTTCAATATTTTTTCCGTGACCCCACGAAGAGTAGCCCCTACCCTTACCCTCTTTGAGACAAAGTCAACTAGCCATGATAAACGATCCAATATCGGCATCGCGACTAACAGACTCTGTTGGGAATGAGGTTTTTCTTCATAGCCTGAGCCATAAGGTTGATCGATCCTTGCTCAACTCGACCATCCGAACAAAGCCACTCGAAAAGATCGGCATATTCATGCACTAATCTAGACCAGTCAAATCCCAAAGCCTGTTCACGAGCTTGAACCGTCAACGACACATCTAACGCAATTTCCAGGGCCTTGGCATAGGCAGCACCGTCGAACACGTTGCAAAACACCCCTCCCTCACCAATCACAAACCGTTGGCGTGGACCATCATGTGCCACGACTGGAAGTCCAGACGCCATTGCCTCTATGAACACAATCCCGAATGCTTCCTCAGGCGAGGCCAGAGAAAATACGTCTCCCAGACCATACACCTCTGGCATCTCACTAAAAGAACATGTGCGCCACTCCACACGACCTGCTTGTGAGAGTGGATGACGATTCAAGATAGCTTGCTGAGGTCCAGCCCCGACACACACCACTCGAACATTGGATGGCAAGCAAAGAACCGCATCAAACAACAGATCGTGTCTCTTATCAGGAACAAGAGCAGCAACACACAGAATTGTACGCATCGGCTGAGATGCACTCCGTTGCTCACCTGATGGGCTAAACCGTGTCACATCAACTCCATTGGGGATAATTTTCGTGACAAGCCCCGGACACATTGATCGTGCACGTTCCTCATCATACGGAGTGAGGGCCACGAAGACGTGACTTAAAAGCAAATCTCTTGCTACTGGTCCAGCTTGGCCAATACTCACGACCTTTGCAGAGGGGAAATTTCTATACGCAAAGCGATATGACCACGACCCCCCTAAAGGCACCACGATATCGAAGGCATCAGGCGGCCAATGCCCATGAAAATGGGAAAGGAGCGACAATGATTCAATGTCGGAAGCAGTACCAAATCCCAGCGGGCTCAATAGTTGCCCGATCCATGGCATACGATCCAGCCACGCCATGTTCTCTCGGCGGAACAATTGCCCTCGCTGAAAAGTTATTCCAGACAGGGCGTCAGAATGTGGACCGGATAATATGGTGACGTCGAATCGGTGTTGATCAAGACGCGACGCAAGTTCACGGGTAAAAGATTCCACTCCTCGAAAAATCGAGCCAAATCTTGGGACGATGAATAGCACTCTACGCTTCATATAGAAGACTTTCTCACGCAGCCTGTAACGAACGCAGGACTCCAAAAGCCCAAGCAATGCCTGCAGCAATGGCAAGATAAATCACTCCCTGGATTCCCAGCGCAGTGGCATAGAGAAGCTTACTATCCCCTATCTCAATAGACGGCGTCAGGGCGACAGCACACCACACAGCCCCCACCACGAACATCACCCACCTTCCACATCGAAGTAGGACCGCAGGTGAGAGACTGTATCGCCGTACACTTGCAACCAGAGAAACGATAAGACCAGCAGTGTTTGCCGCAAACCAGTGCCATTGAACAAGCACCACGCTTTCCCATAAGACCGCCACACCGATTACCGTCAAGCCCACAACTGTCGTGGCAATTCCAATGGCGATCTGGGAATAGCCATTCTCCTGCGACATCAGCAATCGTCCAAAGATAGTCATCACTCCGATCGGCACGGCTGCAAATATTGTCGCGCGAAGCGCCCCTACCGTCCGCTCACTTGATACAGCATCGAACGCCCCACGGCTGAACAACACAAACACAATCTCTTCAGCATGTACCCAGACAAATGCGCAGACCACTGTCAACGTCATAAAAAGCCAGCCCGCTGCTCGTGCCGCTAACTCAATATTGAGCGAGACATCCTGCATTTCGACATTGGCAAGAAATCGTGGCCAGAGCAGATTCGCAAGCGGAATGGCCACAATGCTCAGCATTACATTGACCAATGAAACACTGTATTGAAACGCCGAAACGAGGCCTCCAGAGAGATGCATCATGGCTGCACGTTCACCCAACACATAAAGCTGAGAAAGAAGATAACTGCCCAACAGAGAAAGAAAGAGTGGAAAGACTCCACCCTCGCGCAACAATTGAACAAAACCGCTAACTAACCGTAGCCTCAACATACGCAAGACAACACAGTACATCACCACAAGTGTTGCCATACTAGCTACCTGCGCCAACACTAATGCTGGGATACCCAATCGGGCCCCAAAACCTACCAACATCGTAAGCAGCACAGCAGAACCAACTATCCGTACCACAGCGTGGAATACGGACCGGTCTAGACTGAGCAACACGGCAGTCATAGTCTCCGACAACACAAACAATCCCATATAAGGAATAAGCCATGGAATCAGGCGGACGATCTCATTCGCCATGCGAGGATCACTGGTTTGCCCAACCCATAAGGCAAACGTTGACGAGAATTCCCATAAAAATAGTGAGGACACGACTACTAGGAGAGCAAGCAGAGAAAGACCAGCAGAAAATAGGCGCCCTGCCTGCAATAGACTCACTTGCCTGGCACGATGCAACGCCGGCACTAACGATTCACGTAATGGGTACAGGTAAAAGCATAGAACATTGACCATGGCAAGCCCAGCCCAATACGCATCCAACTCTGAAGACGTTCCAAAGTAATACGAAATGACGAGCTGACTGCAAAAACTCAGCACATAGCCAGCGGCAGAGAGACCCACCAAGAGGCTAAAGCGGTGAGCAAATTTCACCATGACGTGTTCAGCGAGAGGATGTGGGGCTGTTGCAAAGTCGAGGCGCACACGGTCGGGACGGTGAGACTATGCGCGATACAAGAATGCCGCGGGCGAACGTTTATAGCATCCACAATTCAGCGGCCACGCAGTTCACAGACATCAGACTGGAGAAAGTCTGAATAGGCGCGGCGCAGCCCCTCCTCGAGAGGAACCCTCGCCCGCCAACCTAGCGTAGTGATCATGGAACTGTCCAAGCACTTGCGAGGCGCTCCGTCCGGCTTGGTCGAGTCAAAATCAATCTCGCCTTCATAGCCGACTACTCGTGCAATAGCGCCGGCGAGCTGCCGAATGGTGATTTCTTTCCCACTTCCGATATTGATGTGACCTTGCATCGGCCTCGTATGCGCCTCGTAGACGGCTCTCTCAAGATTCATGACATGCACGCACCCAACCGCCATATCGTCCACATAGAGAAATTCCCGCTGCGGCGTACCGCTTCCCCAGAGCACGACTTTCGGACGGCGGTTCACCGTGGCCTCATGGAACCGGCGAATGAGCGCCGGAATCACGTGACTATTCTCAGGGTGATAGTCATCTCCCGGTCCATAGAGATTGGCCGGGGCCACGCAACGGAAATCCGCACCGTACTGGCGGTTGTAGCTTTCACAGAGCTTGATCGCGGCGATCTTTGCGATGGCATAGGGTTCGTTCGTCGGCTCCAGTTTTCCCGTGAGCACCGCACCTTCATTCATCGGTTGCGGCGCCAGCTTGGGATAAATGCAACTGGAAGCCAGCACCATCACCCGAGAAACGCCTGCCTGCCATGCTTCATGAAGCACGTTGGCCTGAATCATCAGATTGTCGTACAGAAATTGGGCGGGATACGTGTCGTTCGCCAGAATTCCTCCGACAACGGCCGCGGCAAGATAGATCTGATCAGGTTTTTCCTTCTGCATAAAGTCGCGCACGGCAGCCTGTTGGACCAGATCCAAGTCGGCATGCGTACGTGTCACAAGCTGTACCCCACCGCGGTCCTGCAGGCAACGCATAATGGCACTGCCCACCATGCCCATGTGGCCTGCCACATAGATTCGCTGATTGACAGGAGACGGTGTCATCGCCCCAACGACATTCTAGCCGCAATGGTACGAATATATGCCCGCCATCGCGATATGTGGCCCAAGCGAATAGCGGCTAACTGAAGCTGCCTCAAAAACACCGTCGTCCGCAAGCGAAGCATTGTGAGTAGGCCTGTGGAAGGAAGACGCCGGTGCGCGGCATTGCTTGCGATTGATTGAGTGGACTCGGCTTTCCTATCCTGGACAAATATGAAGGCCGTACAACGTGAACACCCAACGTAAATGGATGAGTTGCCCTTGATGAGCGGCCCGGAAATCTCTAAGGCTGCCGTTAACAATTCGACTCGCTCCGACCAAATCGCAAGAAGGCCTCCAGGAACTACGAGTGAGAGGAGATGAGGCAATACTTCGATCTCACGATCGCTATGCAGATTGAGCACGGCCAATTCGATTTCAAATGGACCTATAAAGGACTTGGCCAACTGTTCCAGTGTGACCGCCGGCTCCCCGATGAGTGGTCGAAAATACCCTTTGTGCCCCCACTGCCATAACAAACTCATGGCGACCTTAGTACTAAATGGCGCATGGCCAATGGAGTCCTCTCGTACAGACTCCAATACATAGATGTCCACACTAGGGCTTGCCGTTGAAACAGCCTGTACGTACCGGCCATGAGTCGGCCCGACTTCCAGATAGTTCATCGGAAACCTGCGCAGCGCAAACCACGACAGCACCGTAAGCAGTTCCCAATGTTTCTCATCGAAGTCTTGCATCATGCCCAATGCAGCACTGGCGTGCTTCAGAACATCTGGCTGGGCAAACAAGACAGGATCGGACGGAGTGATGTCGGAGAAACGGCCGGACCATCGACTTGCAGAATGGCTATCCTGCTGTTCGATCTTCGGCTTTGCTTTCTTTGGCGCAATCGTCACATGGGGAAGGCCCCAATCCTCCTGCCGACTGCTGATGCCTGGCGTTACCCAAGGAGTGTTAATTTGGATCGTACCGTCCCTCAAAAGACGACCTCGGCGGCCCTCCGGATCATGTTGCATCTTGTAGCAAACCACGCCGTAGGAGGCGGCATCAATCCAAGGATAGTACCCCCCTACTCTGAACCCAAGATCAATGTCGCTATACCCATACCCATCAAATGACTCATCCAACCCTTTCGCTTCTTTCCATATGTCTCTATGCAGAACCACGACACCCATCCCTCCCGCGATTGACGGAGATGATCCCTCATGCTCCGCAGTCGCCTTATCACAGGTCAAAAGCTTCCGTTCCCATGTGTCGAGAGCAGGCTGCCGAGCCACGAACGACCACGGAATTTGACGACGGGGAACCAGTAGGCAGGCCTTAGATAGGTCCAGAAGGTTATGGTGTTGAGCTTCCAAAACTGAAAGTAGAGATTGCCAACTTGCACTCGACATGAGTAAGTCGGCTCCCTGCATACCCACGAAACGACCATTCGCGCGTCGAATTCCCACATTGGCAGCTCTTGAAACATGGATACCGCTCTGGCCAGCAAACTGTCCAGCCTCGTGAGGCGAGAGTTCCAGGAAAGTGGTGGAAGACGCCACGGCTTCATCGAGAACAAGTACTTCTCTCAAGGGAACAGCACTTCCGCAATCAACCACAACAAACTCTACGTCCCTGAGGAGCCCAACGTTCTGTAACGCCCTGGCATTAAAATTCAACGTAGTTTGCAGGCGATAGAGAAAATCAGGATTGTAGTTGTCATTGCGCCCAAACACTACAAGAGAATAGAGCGGCATCACCGATTCGCCCCGCACAATAGCCATCCGTTTACCCATGCCTTACAGATCAAGGGGTTCACAAGAGGGAAACGACGAGGTATCAACCAGGAAAGACAGCGAGTACTCAAGACGCTGTGTACTCTAAATAGCAGCGGATCCCGGTCTCCGTATCACCGGCATGCACAAGGGATCCGTGATCGAGCACGATACATTCATGGCAAAGGCGACGCACCGCCTCCATATCATGACTGGTAAAAAGCACTGTCCGGCCACTTTGCGAAATTTCACGAATCTTGCGCTTGCACTTGTCCTGAAAAGCAGCGTCACCGACCGCGAGTACTTCGTCCACGATCATAATCTCGGCATCCAGATGTGCAGCGACCGAAAACGCCAGCCTCATAAACATCCCGCTCGAGTAGTGCTTCACCGGAGTATCAATAAACTCTCTGACTCCTGAAAACTCAATGATCGCGCTCTCAGATTGCCTGATCTCCTTAGGGGACATACCAAGAATTGAGCCGTTAAGTATGATATTTTCCCGCCCGCTCAAGTCGGGATGAAATCCCGTTCCTACTTCCAACAACGCCCCTACACGGCCTGAGAGCATGGCACAGCCCTCTGTGGGGCTCGTAATTCTGGCCAGAATTTTCAGCAGTGTACTTTTGCCAGACCCATTTTTCCCAATAACTCCCATTACATATCCTTTGGGAACCTCAAATGTCACACCACGCAAAGCCCAGATTGCATGATGACCATTTGTGGCAGGGGTCTCAATAGAGGGAGAAGAAGCCCAGATTGACTTCAGCATCGATCCAAGCCGATGCGACAACATCGAACCATATCGGATTTCGTTGATCCTATACCACTTACCAAGATTCTTAGCGCTGATCGCACAGGAAGGCATTTCTTATCTACACAACATCCGAAAAGTTTCGCTCATGCCGCCTAAAAAACCACAACCCGCTCACACAAAGTCCGACGGCTACCACCGTAGAGACAATAACCCCGCCGAGATTGGGAGGATTCGTTCCACAGAACGCCCAACGACTGACGTCAATGACTGTAACAATCGGATTCAATGAATAAAGGAAATGGTATTTCGGCGGTAACAGGCTCGTGGGATAGATCACCGGTGAGGCAAACATCCAGATCTGAGTAAGAAAGGGTAAGAGATGCCCGACATCACGATAGGGCACATACAGAGTCCCAAACCATAATGACAAGCCAAGTACGGTAACAACGGCGAGGCCGAGCACAGGGATGAACGCAAGCACACCGATGGTCGGCGCAATGCCGTACCATGCCATTAAGAGAATCAACAATGCGAAGGCACACATGAAATCAAACAGGGCAGCGGTAATAGCGGCGAGCGGAAGGAATATGCGAGGAAAGTATATTCGCGTGACAAGGCCTGCGTTTGTCACAATGCTTCCTGTCGCACTTTGAAATGACTGCGCCACGAGCTGCCAGACAATCAGCCCACTGACGACAAAAAGGGGGTAGGGCACGCCGTTGGTTGGCATCCCAGCCAGACGTCCAAAGATGAAGGTGAAAATAAAGGTCATCGTGAGCGGCTGGAGCAAGGCCCAGGCCACACCAATGGCCGTCTGCTTATAGCGAATCTTGAGAGAGCGCCATACGAAAACAAGAAATACATACCGAAAGCTCCACATCTCGGCAGCCATCGATAACCAATCTGGCGCATCAGGAGAGATATGGCGTTGCGATGCAACAACACTATCCATTAGGCAACCTCTTGCGCGCCCATATGCTGATTCTGATTGCTCCATAGGCGGTGACATCCATGGCGCACAAGCACTTTCGGCGAAGCAAGATCAGTCCGCTCTCGGAAACTCTCTCCTAAAATATCGAGGACTGAAACATGGTGTGACAACACCTGACAATTTTCCTCGTAGAGGAAACCATCAGTTCCAACTAACTCACTCGCCAATTCACCATAATAGCGGATCTGTTCTCCCGACATTTCACCGAACGACATCGTATTCATAACGAGATCCGCAGGGCCCAGATGCCCCCTGAACTGTTCGGTGAGATAATTTGCCAAAAATACGAATTCGAATGACTCTGGCCAGGAATCCGACTCCTCCAAGACATAGGACCGCCTAAATTTTGCTAACCGGCTTAGGTAAAGAGCACTTGCGACAAGAATAGGGGGCAGGTCGATCACGATATATTGAAGCGCATCCCCAAAGATCTGCTTGAGTGCAGCCGCCTGCTGCCCGATGCCTGCTCCAATCTCGATCACACGGCAAAAACCCTTCTTACGCACATCTTGTTGCAGCTTGTCGATCACTCCAAGGGCAAACATGGCGTTTATCCTGGCCTGGACAATAACGATGTCGTCATTGACCACATAGTCCCCGCATATCGCTCCCATTTCGCCAAAGAACTTTGGGGCGCGAAACCTCAATTCGGATGGGACCGTCAATGCATGAGCCTTAAAGTCCTCAATAGAATGTTCGACTCTTTCGAGCGGATTGAACCGAGCATGTAGCCCGTCAAGAATATCGACAGAGATGGGCTCCCCGACGATCTTGAGCGCATATGGCACCGACCAGTCATCCGGGAATTTCCTAAACCGATCTATTCGATCCAGGAGAAGCAGCCAGTACCCCGTAAATGGACAGTGTAGCCGAAGATGATTCACACTCACATAGTCCTGTCGCCATTTAAAAGGCCCTTTTGGGTCAACAATATCCTGCCATTCGTTCGCTGGGAAAAATACCTCCTTGGCCAATCCCTTCGATTCGGTATAAGGCACCCACCGACTATGCAACGCTTCCACACGCTGCACGATACCGACACATTCTTGAAACTCTTTATCCGTGAGATCTTCATTGTCTCTCAGACCGTGAAACCCCGTGACCGCTGGCCATGAGTCCTCAGTGAAAAAACTGAACTTTCTAGCCCACTGTTCGAGTAGCCGATTCAGATTCCGAAATAGAGACATAGACGGGTAAACTAGTGCCATGTCACCCTCTCGCGCTGACTAAAGAAGTTACTTCCTTCATGTCATGTATTTGATCGAGCATCCCACAATAGGCTGTTTCAAGTGCCTGGGCAAATCGCTTCGTGTCTCGGAACCCACCTTCGCAACTGGCCCGACGCAAGTCATAGCGCATTGTTCGAAGCGACTCGGGATCCTTCGCCAGGCGAATCGCACACTCCACATATTGCTCTTCCGTGTCTGCGACTAGCCCATCCCATCCTAAGTCAAGCAGCATAGAAGACCCATACCTGGACGACATCGTATTCCCTCGCAAAGAGATCACTGGGACGCCTTGCCACAACGCTTCCGAAATCGTGTTGCCTCCGTTATACGGCCAGGTATCCAGACTGATATCCACCTGATCGTATTCCTTCCGGAGCAACTCCCATGGCAACCCTTTCTCCAACCGAAGCCGATCCCGCCCAATTCCAAATCGCGCGAATCGTTTGGCGAGATACTCTCGATTATCCGGAATGGAGAGTTCTCCGTTCCTCACATAGAGGATCGAGTTGGGCACCATTTTGAGCAACCTAGCCCACAGCTCAATCATGCGGAGATTGAGCTTGCCACCACTGCCGAAATAGCCAAAGGTAGGATGCCCTGTACGAAGCATTGGAGGATCGACGATTGGAGGAGCAGGCGTACCTTCGTAGTTAAAGCAGAAAAATGACATCGGCAGGCGCCATATCCTCTCCGAAAAAAATCGATCAATTCCTTCAGGTGCTGCATTCCAATCTGCCAATAGGTAGTCAACGTTCGGAGTCCCAGAGGTACTATTATGGTTGATGTACGACACCTGAACCGGCGCACACCTATGGGCGAGTTCGGCGAAACGGTGTGTGGGAGAAAATCCGGTGGTATCCACTAGAATGTCCAATTTGAGTGATCGGATATGATTAACATACTCCACCCCCATCAAAGCCGACGCATCAACCCAGGAGTCAAAGACCTTACTATCTGGACAGACTGCATCTGCAGGGTTTCCTGAATAACTGATTCCTATCAGCTCGACTCGTTGCCGATCATGCGCGCGAAGAATTGGCATGAGCTGATATCGCATATACTCGGCGCTCCAGAAGGCTCCACTGTACCCAATTCGTATCTTTCTGTTAGAAACAGGCTCGTGTCTCTCAATGCGAATCCATGGAAGATTGGCATGCCGGTGAGCCCAGCCCATGGCAACATCAAGCAATTCCTGGTTGCCGAGCGAAGGAGATTTGATCGCCAGCTGCATCACTTCACTATCAAAATCCTTATTGCCTAAATATTGAAGCCCTCTAAAAATGGATAGAGCCGCATCACCATCACCACGCCGCTGAAGCCTCACCGCAACATTGGAGGCAAATGCTCCCATTATCCCCTCGCTCTTCTCCATCTGCATGCTGCCAGGCTGAAGCCCAAGACTTTCGACTTGCCCTCTTACCCAGGTCTTTATGTTCGCAGGAATCTTCTGCCTAACCCATGATGGGGTGGCCCAAGCTAGACGCCTGTATGCCTGGATTGGCCAAGGTGAGGCTCCGCTGGCAAGGAGTAGATGCGGCGAAGTAGCCTTAAGAGCTTGCAGTTTGCGCTCTAGCATCACCTCTAATTCTAGCTGCACATCTTGCAGGCCTGGCCGATTTTTCTCAGGCAGCTTTGCAACAAAGCCCTTCAGATGATTCAGGTCATCACTAATATGTTTGGCATGGAGCCAAGACAAAAATGGCCCCATGCCTTCGAGAGAGCCCCCTTCACCAAAAATCTGGTCCAGCACCGCTAGCCTTGCTTTGAGAGTCGCGAGCATTCGTATAGGCTGATGGCTAAGCTGTTCGGTATGAATCGTATATTTTGCCACAAGCGCCGGAAACGTTCGGATCTCGTATGCCAGGCCAAGCCTAGCCCAGATTTCCATCTCAAAAGCTTCGCGGCTGAATATATCCGTATAGAGGCCGATTTCCTTCAAAGCGCTTCGCTTAAAAAAACTCGCGACGAAATGCGGTACGTACGTACGAGTCAGGTACTTGGCAAGATCAAACTGTTCCGGGAATATATCGGAATGGCTCATGGTCATCTGACAAACATTTCTCGCTGCACCAATGACTGCCCCTGCATACGGGTGCAATCGAAACTGCTCCACTGCATCCGCAACTGCAGTCGGTAGGAGTTCCTCATCCGCCCAGCAACTCCCGACGATCTCACCCTTACATCGATTTACGGCTTTAAAAAAGCCATCAGCCATACCGGCATCTCGCTCCGAAACTAGATCAAGTCGATGGCGAAATTTTTCAAGGATCTTGAGCGTGCCATCTGTCGATAACCCATCTTGTACGACAAATTGGATATTTTGATACGTCTGCGCCAACACACTTTGCACGCAACGCTCGATCATCGCCTCAGAATTTCTCGCGACACACATAATCGATACGAGTGGGTGTTCAGAAATCATTTTCCTCCTTCGCCTCAGCCAATCGTGCACCAGGGTGGCTGAACAATCCTAGAGTGGCTTCCAAACAGCGATTGAATACGCCTCATGAAATTTCCCCCCAAACGACACACGTCGGCACTCGAGGAGTTCCACCTCCCCACGTTCATGCATCTCCCTCAGAGCCGGGATAAATCCGACCAAATACTTCCTTTTCTGATGGAACATACTGGCCAGCTCATCGAATCGATTCTCAGCCGAATACAATTCGACAAATGGCTCAAGATGCACACATACCGCTGGACGGCACCTCATAACATCCTTAATAAAGGGTTCCCACATCGTATGCAATTGCTCCATCGCATGCACGGTACAAATTGCCGTGCCCGGCTTGAATTCTTTACCATTCAGCCCGCTGCCCGTGAGCATATTGTATTGGCAAAACTCGACCCGGGTGGCAGTTGCGCGAGCTATTCGATCAAGAATCGATCCAACGGGCTTAGCCCAGTCGCAACCAAGATATCGCTTCTCCGGAAAGCGATTCGCGAGCAAAAATAGATTTAATCCTGTCCCGCATCCAAATTCGATCACTTCAGAATACGGCGCAAGCCAATGAGCAAGAATCGCCTCTCGGATCATCAATCCAATCAAAAACTCAGCATCATCACTGACCGCCCGCACATATCGACCATTTAAACGAAAGATTTTCTCTCCTCGAAAGTAATTCGGAGACAGGGCGAATGGGTCAATCTTGTCCAGTGTCTCGACTCTGAGTGCAACCTCGCCCCATCCCCGCTCCCACACGGCTGAGTCATTGTCGCCTGATACTCTCCAGGCCCGGGTCATGATTTCCTCTCGCACCGATGATTCGATCACAGATTGCTCGTCTGGATCGAGAACCAGGTAGGTGAGAGAATCGCGCCACTGTTTGGGACTCTCTAGATCAGGCATTCCGGCCAATTCTTTCAAGTCACCCACCGTAAACCGACGGGGATTTGCCATACGAATATTCTCCAGGGGCATGCTATCTACATTTTAGCGATAGATCGTGGGACGGCTGATCTTGCTAGCGATGATACGGCGTATCGGCAATACTGCTGGCGGCAAGGTATTCGGTAGAAACTCCAGCAGCTACTTGCCCCAGTGTCATAAAGCGGGATGGATACTCCCAAGGACTCTCTTCTCCCATGACTTGAACCTTGAATAACCCTCTTAAATCCACCGAAAGGCGAAGGCCTTCACCCTGACGAATGGTCTGATGAAACAAAAAGGTGTCGAAGAAATATGCGATACCACATCTCAACGAAAGGTCATATTCCGTTAAGCCTAATGCGTCAGGTTTTGCAGCGCTATAATCTGTAAGCGGGCGCCTGAGGTCAGGTGGCACGGCGCTAGGCTGGCAAAAGCGTACATTGACGGCTTCAATGTCTCCGAGAATTGGGATAAGAATGTTGAGGCTGAACTGCGGCTCACCAGCCCATACATCTGTGTGAAGCTTATCGGTCGCGTACGGACGTTTACCATGCGCCCCTGGATTGGTCCCCGTGACAAGACGAAGGTTAGGAGGCACCTGGAGGTGTGACAACCCCTCTGACAACTTATCATTGACTAAGAAGGAGTAGAGGACATCGGAGAATTGCTTAAAGGCCTTCACGTTCTCCAGATAGGGCCGAATCACGCCATTTGGGGTCTTATTCGGCAGAGCTTCCAGATCGTGGCGATTCTCCTTCAGGCCCCACGGCAGACAGTCCAAGCTTTTGCCAGGAATAAATGCAACTACTGAACTCTGGAGAAAGTTGAGAGCCGCGTCTTGCAAGCTATGCAGCGTGGTGGAGGGAATCGACACACCCTTAAGAAGAGGGAAGTCAACGGCCAAGGGTGTACGGGAAAATACCTCCGTCATCCGATCCGCCCTCTCGTCAATCCAGCTTATCCCGTCCATACTTAATCCAGCCGTTTCTCGACCACTACGCCTCCCACTGGTCAATCATGAAAAATGAACGCCGTGCGCTTGCGCTCTATCGAGAAGACGTCATGGCCCCGAAAGCACCCGGAGGCAGGCAACTAATGTACTTCCGCCCACATCGGACGAGGACATCACCAATCTCTTGAGCGCGGTTCGGTCGAAGAAATGAAGCCCACCGACCCCGATCTCTCTGTCGGTTCCAGAGTGATCGCTTGACAGAACACTTTCACGAGCGACAAACAATGCTACATATCCATCGATCAAACCTGCGTCGGGAAGATAGAGGCCCAATGACTCCACTCGATCAGGCATGCACCTCACTGGAGTCTCTTCCTGCAATTCACGCAAAGCGGTGTCCGCCGGCGCTTCATTCACCTCGACGAATCCTGCCGGTGCCTGCCAGACTTCCTCATTAAGCTGATGCCGGTACACCCGCATGAGCCCGATTTTTCCGTCAACTTCCGGAAGGATGCAAACGCCGCAGACATTGCCAGTTGTGCGGATGAGAGGCCGCACGACCATGAAGTCCGACACAGTCACACCATCCCCTGTGCGGACAGTGTCGAAAAACACTTCAAGACGCTGATTGCGGCATGCACTCCTCCGGTTCAACCACTCGTATCGGCCTACCTTGTCTTGGCTCATGAGCAGGATGATGCGATATGCGCACGCCACCAGGCAAGCGTCTGATCGATTCCCCGATCGAGCGACGTAGCCCGTACCCATCCAAGCTCACGTTTGGCCTTTCCACAGTCTAGGAATACGCTGGTCTTGATCGACGGCTGTGAAAGGTCGTATTCGACACGCAGTGAACGTCCTGACTTTTCGATGATCTTCTCCACCAGGTGCTTGACTATGATCGCTTCCCCATAACCACAATTATAAATAGCAAATGGGCTGGTCTGGGAACGGATCGCACGATCGACACAATCGGCCAGATCATCGACATATAGCAGGTCTCTGCCCTCCTCACCACTTCCCCAGATGACGATCCGTCCATCGCGAGCGGTCATCACCTTCGTCACCGTGGCGCCAAATACGTGGCTACGCTCCAAGTCGAACTTATCATGGGGTCCATAAACATTGCTGTGACGAATCACGGTGTAGCGAGTGGAGCCGATGCGGGAGTAGAACTCGCTCATCTTTTCCAGATACACCTTGGTCCATCCCGCTCCAAAATAGCGCGGATGGATAGGCACATTGGCGTCGAAGTCCTCTTCCGTTTGCGCTCGTTCGCTCGTTTGCAGCATGACCGTACAACTGAAGAACACGACATGTCCCACCTTCTTATCGAAGGCCGCGCGGAACAGCAGAGAGTTCATCACGGCATTGTCCGCGACATGAATGTGGGGACGGGTCACGATATCTTTGGCCCCAGACGTGGTTGCGGCCGCCTGAATGATCACATCGATTCCCGTAAGGGCTCGCTCGACATCCGTTGAGCTGGTCAAGTCGGCCTGAATCCACTCCAGCCCCGGGTACTCAAACGGCGGCTTCAGATGGCAGACTCCTATTACCTGAAACTCCTCCTGCCGTGAGAAAAACTCCGCCAGGTTACGCCCGATGAATCCCGTCGCTCCGCAAATCAACAGCCGTTTCCGCTTCATGGATCGTGCAATCCCTCTAACGCCCACCGTGGACCGACAAAATTGCGCCGGTCACATAGCTTGCGCTGTCGGAAAGAAGCCACAAGACACATTCCGCAACCTCCTCCGATCGCCCCATGCGTCCCATTGGGATACTATTGACCAGCCCGGCTCGTCGATCCGTATCCATTCGCCCATGTTGTTCCGTATCGATAATCCCTGGACTTACCGCATTCACCCGTATGCCTTCGGACGCCAACTCTCGTGCGAGCCCAATGGTCATTGTGCTCACGCCGGCTTTGGCCGCGGCATACGGCACAAGCTTGTTTCCTCCAAATTTGGCGGCTTCCGACGACAGGCTGACAATACTACCGCCATGGCCGCCCCGCGACCGCGCCATCCACGTGGCAGCTTCACGAGCGCAATAGAGCACGCCAAGAAAATTCACGTTCACCACCCGCGCAATATCCTCTGGCCTCAGGTCGCTGAGCCGTGAGACGCCTCCGCTCATCCCCGCCGCCAACACAACCCCAGCGAGACGTCCAACATCCCGATCGATCCGAGCAAAGAATGTTTGCACAGACTCAGGATCTGCCACATCTACGGGCATTGCCTGCGCATGGCCTCCTGACTTCCGAATTGTCTCTTCGAGCATTCGTGCCCGATCTTCATGAGCATGATAGCCCAGCACGACGGCAAACCCCCTACTCGCGGCTAACGCCACTGTCGCAGAACCGATCCCCCCACTTGCACCCGTCACAACAAGTATGGGCCTCTGACCGACTGGATTTATCATGATTACTGGAGAGCGTTGTGCTCGACCGTCAGGCCGATCAATGCCGTTATTTCTTCACAAAAAACGTGGCGCTCTTGTATATCGACTCAATCGTGTCCCGCTCATGGTCTTCCAAAGGCCCCAATCGGCTTGCGTCAATATTGTCATCTACTTCTTTGGCTCGGAGCATGCCTGGGATCACTGTTGAAACCTCTGCGTAAGAAAGACAATATCTCAAGGCTTGCTGCGCAAGGCTCTCCTTCTCTCTTCGCTTCAACTCAGCAAAAGCTTGGTTTGCATTGGCCCAGAGTTCTCGTTGAGCCGTCGACCACCGACCACGATGGTCGTGTGCATCAAATTGCATGGCCGCAGAATATTCGCCTGTTAGAAAGCCGAAGCAGAGGGGCGTCCTGGAGACCAGCCCAACTCCTTCCTCACGACAACACTGGAGGAGGCCCATCGCAATGATGCGCTGGTCGATCATATTGAAATTGACCTGCACGGCATCACACCGAAATTTCGTGATGGCCGCCACGCCATCAGCAGGCTCCTTGAGCGAAATCCCCCATGCACGAATCGCCCCTGTCTGCTTCAATGACCTCAGCGTCTCGCAAATCTCCGGAGCATCCTCAAGAAGTTTCATCGGAGGATCATGCAATTGGTACAAATCGAGGTAGTCCGTCTTCAATCGCTTCAAGCTCTCATCAAGTGACCTGCGGATATGAACCGGTGAAAAGTCTTGAGCCCCATCCTGATCGAGCCTTCCTACCTTTGATGCAATAACCACCTGATCACGTTTCGACTGAAACGTCTCTCCGATCAATCGCTCACTATGCCCATACCCATATAAATCAGCGGTATCGTAAAACGTGATGCCCTTTTCAAAGGCTCGTTTGAGTGCCTCTCGACTTTCCTGGTCGTCTGTAGGGCCATAGGAGATCGAGCCGCGTATGGCCCCCCCGATCCCCCATGCTCCGAAACCAATTTCTGACACCTGGATGCCGGTCCGGCCAAGCTGACGATAATTCATTGGTGAAAGCCGCGCTTTACCCTATGTAATGGGAGGATGAAGACGAGAACACCTGAAGCTCGAACTCAGTATGGAACGGGACCAGATAATTCCGCGCATCCGACTCTGACTCTCTAGACGGCGAGACCGGAGATCAGAAATGGCCAGACAACTGAGGTTCTACAATATTATTCCCATACAGATACGCTCCACGCTTATTGCCGTACCAAATGACTTCTTGGCACCAAAGATCCCACGAACTCCAAATCTTGCTGGTTCGGTCAATATTGTGTTTGAGAAGCTTGGGCTCCAGCGGAATCTGTTGCCCTGAAATGACGGCCCGATAATACTCCCAGATATTGCAAGAAACTGCGACCTCCAGATCCTCGATCTGAAACGGTCGCTTGATGAGCCCTTGATTGAGTTCCATGGATTCGTGCAGCAGCTGTGCGGGAAACGCTAATTGCCGCTTCTCCAACGCCTGAGTCAACATCTGCTCCGCCTCGGAAAAAAAAGCCGACAGCTTATCCTCGTAACACAGCTTGATCAGCATGTACTCGTCAGCCGGCCACCAGATATTCAGCCATTCAAAAGACTGACAATATTCAGGGCCTCCCTGCTGGATCTCCCTGGCTTTATCAAGAAAGAATTGTCTCACTGACGCAAGAATCGGATATTCCTCATGGGTTGCCTCAGAAAATAGCTCGAATAGCTCCTTGTAACTCACCTGACACAGGCCATGGATGAGCGTCAGGGGAATCTGCAAGACTTTATCAAAATAGAGAAACGCCGCCATCCAGGAAAAAGCCCGTGTGCGAACCCACTCCGGCTCTGGCATCGCCTTCGTCCCGACAACAAGCAACTGCGTTTCAAATACCTCGTCAGGAGATTCTGCCAGGGAACCGTGGATATTGATCGTTCTCGACTCGACCGTCACCATTCCATACTTTTCTTGATACTCCGGGTCCCCCATCTCTGCATTCGGGAGAATAGACAGATTATTGAACTGAATTCGGTTATGCTGCCCATTGTCAATAATGGTCGTGACCGCGCGGGAGAACGTTTCGTATGTTTCCCCGGGTAGCCCGAGAATGAGATCCGTATAGGTATCCACTTTGTCCTGAATAAACCTTCTCTGCAGTTCTTGGTACGTCGCGGTCGAAATATTGCCCCGCTTGATGCTTTTCAGTGTGTCGGGATCCATCGACTGGAGGGCGATATCTACCCCCTTATTCAGACCGGCATCGGCCAAGATTTTCTGAGTCATATACGCCCGCTCCGTCGCATTCTTCGTCGCTTGAACCGACAAGGCCTGCGGAAACCCCGTCTTCTTCTTTGATTCGGCGACATAACTCGCGATATCAACGTCACGGGATAGGATGCCGAAGTTTGCATCACAGCAGAAGACAAACTCGATCTTCCGGTTCGAAAACCACTCTACCTCTTTATAGATACGCTCAAGGTCGAAGCCATAGACCTTGCTCGCCACCGCAGATCCCCAATCACAAAAGGTACAGGCGAAGGGACACCCTCGATTCGTTTCCCAGAGCGCGATCCAATGCTCGGATGGGTTCGCAACCATAAGAGGCTCAAATACACCGGCAAGATAGGGAGAGGGAAATACCGAAAGGTCCTTGACTCTCCCGACACGCGGATTCTTGACAACGGCACCCCTCTGATCAACATAGCTGATGGATGGAACCTGAGACCAATTTCTCACGGTAAAGTTTTCCAGGACCGCCAATGCGACTTGCTCACCCTCCCCATGACAAGCGATATCAATAAACGGATAGCGTTTGAGGAACATGTCGTCACGCTCGGGCACATGAGGTCCGCCAAACACGATGACCGCCTCAGGGCGGCGACGTTTCAGCTCTTCAGCGATTTTGAGGGATATCCTGAAGTTCCACACGTACACGCTCATCAGTATGATATCCGCGCACAACAGCTTCTCCACCGCGTGGGGGACAGGAACTCTCTTATATACCGGCAACAGAAACTCGAACCTCTCTGGTTGCTGCAAAAAAGCTTGGGCATATGCCTGCAGCATTCCAACTGCGAGCGGCAGGTAGTTCTGATTGGAAAAACTATTGTTGATTTGCACGAGACCGACTTTTATGGGACTACCAGAGCTATTCATTTGGATGTCTCACCTTTGAAAGTTGATCCATCCCTCAGATGATACACGACTGATGGATCGGTTCAGGGGATCGCCTATCTACATCTACGAACACGAGAGAGAAATCCTCCTATAACACCAACCGGATCCTGTGGAGTCCGGTACTACAAGCGCCGGCAGCAGTCAGCCGATGAGACCGGCGCCTCAGATGAGAAGGACTTTTTTATTCGCATAAACGATCATCTGGCCACACTCGCCATCATCGGGTAACCGGAGTTATAAGAAGCCCCTCGGGTACCGGGGTCGCAGAAAATGATCTGTGTTCCCATATGTTCAAAACAAAACGGGATCTCCAGCAATTTTGAGAGGGCATCACGCACCTGCTGCTGATGGGCAAGAGGCACGTAGAACAGCATGAACCCACCCCCGCCGGCTCCCAGCAACTTGCCGCCAATCGCTCCCGCCCGCCGAGCCTCTTCGTAAATGTCGTCGACTTTTTGACTGGAAATCCTGGAAGTGAGACTCCGCTTGAGCAGCCAGGATTCGTGCAACAGCCGTCCGAAGTCATCCAAGCTGCCTCTGCCTACGAGCACGTGCAACGCCTCGTCTACCATGGCCCTCATGGCTTCCAGCTCTCTGGTTTTGTTGGGAATTGCCTTGATCTGCGACTCGGCGATTTCCGATGCAAACCGTGAGATCCCAGTAAAAAACAACATCAACCGGCTTTCAAATTCGTGCGTGCGCTCAAGCGGCATGATGACCGGAGAAATTTGGTACTTACCATCACATGGGATTTCGATGAGGTTGATACCGCCATGCGCCACCTGAACCTGATCCTGAATCCCGACAGCCTCCTTGAGCATTTGCTGCTCGATATAAATGGCGTCGTCCGCCAATCGAGGCTTGTTCGCCATCACACCCTTCAAGGCATACAACGCATGGAGCAGGCCGACCGTAAAAGCCGAGCTGGAGCCAAGACCACTTCGAGCCGGGAGATCGCCGACGTGATGAATCTCCACCCCCTCGCGAACGTCCAAGAACTGTAAACCAGCCCTCACTGCGGGATGTTCGATCTCATCCGTCGCATCGACTGTCTCGATCTTTGACCACACAATTCGATTCCGTTGGTCGAAGAACGGCGGCAGATACCGCGCGGTGATGTAGCAATACCGGTTGATCGTGCTGGTCAGTACTTTGCCTCCATGATCACAAAACCAGGTCGGATAATCAGTTCCTCCTCCAAAAAAGGAGACGCGAAACGGCGTCCGACTAATGATCATAATTGTCCCCCCACTGGCTGAGTGATGAACTCTCCGGCCTCGCGTAGTGACAACGGTGTACCGATATCTATGAAGCGATGCACAACCCGGCAAGCGAAAAAACCTTGACCGATCATGGGAGGAAGTAACTCGCGTTCCAACGACAGCGTCTTTTCTACGGGAATCTCAGCCACCCATCGACGCGCAAGGCAATATACGCCTGCATTAATGAGCCGAGGTAGAGCCGTTTTCTGTGACTTCTCTTCAAACCCTGTGACAAGACCATTAGCCAGACAGGCCACTGCGCCGTATCGGCTTGCATCCGGCACGTCGGCAAGCGCCATGGTCACCGAGGCATGATTCCTGACATGACAAGCAACAAGCTCATGAAGGTCCACATCCGTTAACGTATCGCCATTGACTAGCAGGACCGGATCGCTCTGTGTCGAATCGAGCGCACACCTGAGCGCTCCCCCTGTCCCTAACGGACTTTCCTCTACCACGGTTTGAATGGTCAGATCCCCCGGCCACGCTTCTGCGGCAATGCTCTCCTGTACCCTAGTAGCCCCGTACCCCAATGCCAATACCACATATCGAACCCCCTGTTGATACAGCTGCTGAATCAACCACCATGCAAACGGTTTGCCGGCCACGGGAGCAAGGATCTTAGGAACTCCTTCCGGCAACACACCTCTCAATCGAGACCCTACCCCTCCAGCCAGGACGATGCAATCGGGAATCGAGTGTTTCGCAACAGGCCCATTCATCGTGTAAGAAAAACGTTGCCTTCCCGTTTGATGCGACCTCTCCAGTACTCCAGCAAATCCTGCATCGTTTGCGTGAAGGGAATTTCCGGCTTCCACCCCGTATGTCGACTGAATTTCGAGATATCAGGCACCTGGAGATCCGCATCGATCGGGCGCAATCGTTCCGGGTCCACTTCCACGGAGATGCGGCCGGCACAAGTCGACAACTCGATAAGCGTCCGCAGAATTTCCTCAACCGTCACCGTACAGGTGCCACCGATGTTATAATATTCGCCGGCGATAGGATTGATGGTGAGCAACATGTAGTAGGCGCGTACGGCATCCCGCACATCAGCGACCGTCCGTAGCGATTTCAGATTGCCCACTCTGACGACCGGAGGAATAAAGCCCTGCTCGATCATAGCGATTTGCTTGGCGAACGTAGACTCGGCAAAGACGTCGCCACGCCGAGGCCCCGTATGCGTAAACATCCGCGTGACCATGACGGTCATGCCGTAGGCCTCGGCATAGAATCGACCGATTAGATCTGTCCCGACTTTTGAAATCGCATAGGGAGAGGCCGGATGAAAGGTACACTCTTCGTTGATGGGCAGCTTTGCTTGCGGCACTCGCCCGAACACCTCCGAGGACGAGCACACATGCACAAGCGCTTGAGGACTTGTGGCACGCAGCGCATCAAGTAGGCGGGCGGTTCCTTGAATGTTGGTATCGAGCGTGTCCAAGGGGGCATCGAAGCTGGTCCGGGGAAAGCTCTGTGCCGCCAAGTGAAACACATAGTCTGGCGCAGATTTCTTGACGGCTTCCTGAACCGACAGCGTATCGCGCAAATCTCCATAGAGCAGCATCACCCGGTCTTTTGCATTGATGCGTGGAATCATCGCTTCCACGTTGGAAAGCGAACTCCTCCACCGGCACATGCCGTAGAGCTCCCAATCCGTCTGCGCCAGTAAATACTCGGCGAGATGCGACCCCACCATCCCCGTGATGCCGGTGATTAGAGCGCGCGGACGTGCCATCGCTATTTCTTCACCTTACCCTGGTGACTCATAAATTTTGCGATCGTTCCGGTCACATAGGCACGAGCCTCAGCATCCACGGCCTGATGGTTTCCAATGGAGAAACCAGACTCCATGACTCGCGTCGCATGTGCCAAACTCCCAGAAACTCGATGATCGAAGAGCTGCATCGCCGGTTGCTTCGCAATGTTGCCACAAATGATCGGCCTCGTTTCGATGGCGGCGGCATTGAGAGCGACGGCGATGTCTCCGACCGTGAACGGAGCAGTTGGCTTCACCAGCACGGGAAACCCGAACGCTGAAGTTCGCCCACCGGGGGTTTCTTGCTGAAACTGAAAGACATTGCCCCATTCAGACCACTCCTTCTGCCATATCTCACTGGTCTCACGTCGCTGGTCGACGAACCCGGCCAATTTGGGAAGCTGCACCGTTCCCATCACGCCCTGCAACTCGGTCATGCGCAGGTTATACCCCAAATTGACGAACAGAAAGCGCGGATCGATTTCAGGGTACTTTTTCGCGTACCGGTCGCGGTCCTCAAGTTCGCGAGTCCACCCGTGCGCGCGAAGGATCCGCATCATCTCGACCAGCTCGAAATCATCCGTGACGCAGATGCCTCCTTCGAGCGTGGTGATGTGATGGGAGAAATAAAAACTGAAGGTGCCGACCTTGCCGAAACGCCCCACTGGCATTCCCTCATAGTAGGCACCGAGTGCCTCACAACAATCTTCGATGAGCAGCAACCCTCGTCGCCGACAAATGTCCGACAATGCCCGCATGTCGCAGGGATTGCCGTAGACATGCACAGGCATGACGGCTCTGGTCCTCGGGCCGATGGCGCGTTCAACCTCATTCGGATCGATGTTCCAGGTCACAGGATCGATATCGACGATGACGGGCACAAGCTGATGTTGGATCAACGGCCAAATCGTGGTCGACCAGGATAGAGCCGACACAATGACTTCATCCCCCGGCCGGAGATGCCCCTCCCGCGCCGGATTCGTCAACGCGGCGACCGCCAAGAGATTCGCGGACGATCCTGAGTTGTTGCTTACTGCATGCGCGAATCCCCCGGATTGAGCGAATTGCCGCTCGAAGGCGTTGACCTTCGGCCCCATCGTGACTCGTGTGCTCAGCAAGACCTCTAGAGCCGCGATGATTTCATCTGCGCTAAACGTTGGCTCATGAAGACGGACGGCGGGTTTCGCCTGGTCAAACCCGAACTTATGATGCTGCCGGCAATACTCCAGAATGCCTTCCTGTATGTTCTGCCATACCGCATCACATCCGTCGACATGGCTCACTGCAAGCGCCGAATACAGATTGTCAGCCATTTAAAATGGTCCTTTAAATTCGGCGATTTCGTTCGCTTCCTTGCCCTCCGGCACCCAATCCTCTCGATTCGTCACAAGCCGATATCCCGCCTGCGCAATGGTTCGCGAGTTGGGATAGAACAGGTTTTCGAGCGGCTTTGTGGTCGGACAGGGCACAGGCGCGAAGCCCATGCGTTTGAAGCGCACTCCTGGATCCCCATTCAAGGATTCCGCGACAAGAGCCACAATTTCTGACGCGGCGCTCGTCTCGACCCAGCTATGATCGACAACGAGCAGACGTCTTGTCTTCTGTACCGATGTCTGAATCGTCTGGGCATCCAGCGGGCTGAGGCTGACCGGATCGATGACTTCCGCATGGATCCCAACTTCAGCCAAGTGGTGACTGGCCCGCACGGCTTCGACCACCATATGAGAAATGGCCACAATCGTCAGATCACCACCTTGAGTCAGCACACGAGCCTTGCCGAACTCCACCGTGTACGGTTCGGAAGGGACCATGCCTCGATTGGAGTAGAGCATGCGGTGTTCGACGACAATGACCGGATTATTGTCGCGAATGGCGGCGATCATACAGCCTTTCGCATCATGCGGAGTCGTCGGCGCAACGACCTTGATCCCAGGCACGTGCATGAAATGGGCATGCAACGATTGACTGTGCTGCGCCCCCTGCCCCCAACTCCGCCCCACAATCGCCCTCACGACGAGCGGCACCCGGAACGCTCCGCCGAACATGTAACTCCACTTCGCGGCCACATTGATGAGTTGGTTCATGCAGAGCAGCAAGAAGTCCATGCGCTGATGGACGTGGATCGGCCGCATACCGGCGAGCGCCGCACCAATTGCCACCCCCGTCATTGCATCTTCAGAGAGAGGCGTATCGAAATTGCGTTTGGCCCCAAACCGATGATGAAGATCTTTCGTCGTACCATACATGCCTTTCGGATCATCGACGCCCAGACCAAACACGAAGACGTTGTCATCGCGTTCCATCTCCTGAACTGTAGCTTCATACAGAGCATCCGCATAACTCAACTCGCGCACGGCGTTACTGAAAGACATCGGTGAGTAACTCCTCATCGGATGGAAATGCCGCTTCCTCGGCCAATCGGAACGCAGTCTCGACTTCCATTTCAACCGCATGATCTATAGAGGTACGCACATCGAGGTCCAGCTGGCACCCAATGCGCTCGACTTCATCTCCTCGGATCCACGGTTCAGCCTCTTCGCGCGACCGATACCCCAGCGCCCAATCTTCACCCGGCCCCACATGTTCACGCCAGCGATAGGTTTCAATCTCCAGAAATGCCGGACCGATTCGTCCTTCTCGCATTTGACCGATCATTTCTCCCGCTGTCTGCGCGGTTTCTAGGACATTGTTTCGTAAAATCTTCCTGGAAGGGATGCCGTAGGCTTCCATCCTTGCGCAATAGTTCGGCATAGGCACGCGACTTTTTAGCGGCGTGTGGATGGCATAAAAATTATTTTCACACACGAAGAGCACGGGCAACATATGCAGTGCAGCAAAATTGGCACTCTCATGAAGTACCCCCTCCTCTGACGCACCGTCTCCGAAAAATACGGCGACGACGGTGTCACGTCCACGAAACTTTTCAGCCAGTGCATACCCCACAGCATGAGGAATAGTCGTAGCAACAATCGCCGACGTCCCCATCATCAGCACGGACGCATCGGCCAGGTGCATTGAGCCAGCCTTACCCTTGGCCACGCCGGACGCCTTTCCATATAGCTCCGCGACCATGCGGTTCAGATCTCCGCCTTTTGCAAGATACAAAGCATGCCCTCGATACGTTCCAAAGACAACGTCCGTCGGCCTCAGTGCGGCGCACACGCCGACCGACGGCGCTTCCTGACCGATCGACAAATGCACGGGGCTCTTAATTTTATCGGTGTGGTAGATCTTGACGATTCGTTCTTCGACGAAACGGATACGGTACATCCCCCGATACAGCTCACTGAGCAGCTGAGACTCCGTACAATTCTTCGTCACCATTGGTCTCCTACTTCGTAAAGCTCATCATTCGATTGATTCATATTCGTCTACATGAACTTGACAGGAAACTCAACTGAAGGTTTGCGAGCCCGAGATACACCCCTTACGATTATTCGACATGCCGTGCACACACCCGACTACTACAATACTGACCAACCATCTATTCATCTCACGGTGCCGACAGTATTACTCTCTCTGCAATAGAAAAAGCAGGGTTCTTAGGCGCCAGACAGATAGAGCCATACGACCCTGTGGTCATTACACTTCTGGCGTTTGAGGCAATTGAGCGCAGCGAGCACACGCTCGTTCAGATTGTGCACTAGAAACGCTCCTACAAAGATGCATCGCTCGTTCCAGAACCGAACCTCATCCAGGTAACTGCAAGCGGGGAGTCACGGGAGGGGAAATACTAGGCATCTGGACCACCATCCCTGATAAAAATCTGGGAAGATCCATAAGAATTATGCGGCTCTGCGGAAACGCATGCGTTCGACGAAGCCCAACACGTGCGCAGTCCAATTTAAGAGAAGGACCAGCAGAGTGCCAACATACTTACGATAGGAACTCCCTGTTGACACCGTAATGGCTTTCGCCGCCATTCTGAGCGCGTCACTGAGCAAGTTCAATGAGAGACAGGCAGCAAAGTAGTCTTCAGGGCATGGAGGGGACAGCTTTTCACACCGCCCGGCAACGGCCAAGAGAGACTGTGCACGATGCCGATAGGTATGATGCTCCAAGACATGGTGGTGGGCACTTTTACTGATTGCCGCACAGCGTTGAGGATCAGCCAGCAGGCCCCGCATGACCTGAATGAGTGAATCGTGGTCCTGATACGATACGTAGTGTTTCCCTTCCTCAAATAACTCTTCTACACCGTTGTTGCTGATTCGGTCCGTCACGAGGACTGCTCCCGCACCAGCCGCCTCGAAGAAGCGCATATTCACGTCATTGTTGACACTCTTATTGAACACCAGCTTGGCGCCGGCATAGATGCGCCCCATCTCATTCGGCGAGGCTGCCCCAAACCGCGTCGAGGAAAATTCACGGCGCAACGCCTCCAGCAACGCGTGTCGTAATGGATTAGCAGCCACCTGTTCCGAACCAACGTAGGCGATATCGATTGTTCGTTCTGGCATCGGGGACGGCAGTAATTCCTCAGCAAACCCAAGGGGAAGCCAGTGAACTTGACGTATGCCATCAGCACGCATGCGCTCGACATATTCCTTTTGCGCAAGGAACGTCACGTCAAACAGCCGTCCGATCCGAAGATGTTTGGCGTAGTCCATATGGGTGTCGATGCCATACCAGGCAGTCAGACACTCCACACACTCCAAACCAACCGGCAACAGTCGCATACTGCCGCCCTCGACAAAAACTACATAATCCGGCTCGAACCCTACCTGTGCAATCACACGCGAAACATGCACTGCTCCAGCAGCACACACATCGGCAAGATCACTTGCCACATCGGAGCACACTCTGATTTCGCAGCCAAGTTGTCTGAATGCGTGAACAAGATAATTTGCCGTAGATGTAGGCGTCAGAGAAGCAACGACCAGCAATTTCCGCCCCACCAAGGCACTCATCCTCGGCGAGCTCTGACCAAATACTGGCATACGTCAATTTCAGGCACCACAAGCTTCGCTGCGATTGCAGCCAGGCGACGAATGCCGACATACCGGTCTCGATTCATCTGCCAAGTTTCGATCGTCAACCCGCTGTAAGAAAACAGTTCGGCAATGGATCTACGAGTAAAAAAACGGAGATGTCCTCGATCTAGCAACCCTGACTCTTCGTACTGCCACATCCCTTGGAAGATGAGACGATAGAGCAACGCGAGATTGCATACATTGGGGATGCTGGCCACTACGACGCCTCCGGCCTTCACATATCTACTGAAGCGGCCTAAGACAGTCCAGGGGTCGACGAGATGCTCCAAGACATCAGGAAACAGCAGACAATCGTACTCTTGCATGGCCCCTTCAAGTTCAATCCGCTCGACATCGCCAATCCAAAACCGCCGATAGTGCCGCTCAAGATGCTTCGAGGCAGCCGGATTGATCTCCACCCCGTCGACCGTACAAGGCTGCCGAGCCGCAAGCGTCCGACCCAATGCGCCAAATCCACTCCCGATTTCCAAGATCGTACGACAGTCAGCCGGCACAAGCGCCGCCACATCGCTGCGGCTAAGATAGAAATAATCTACCGGCATTCCCCCTGCCTCAACATGGTTCACTCGCCGACTCCTTCATCCGAAATTCCCCATTTTTTCATGAAGTAGGTCTTATTGCGTTGATGAAGAACGTGTGTATCGATGGAGGTCTTCAAGTACTTGATCTCAGTGCGATAGGCGCTCACTCCGTGATGATGATAGTGATGAATTGGCAACTTGGGGATCACCAGACAGCGATATCCCGCTTTGCGAATTGCGAAGGACAGATCAATCTCCTCGAATCCTGCAGGGGTATATGCGATGTCGAGACCTCCCAGCTGATGAAACAGCTCACTCTTCAGCAGGAAGCAAAACCCCGAAATGACGTCAGCATCTTCAGGCTCTTGTTCTCCAGCATATCGTTCGTGCTGCGCACCTTTCCACCTAGATCCGGCAGGCCCGACTTCACCGACATCAGCCGAACCGAGAAGAGCATGATAGAGCGCTTCCATCCCTCCTCGACCAACAGCCACATCATCATTGAGAAAGCACAGCACCTCTGCCTCTGCCAACTGGGCTCCCATGTTCCATGAGCGGCCCACGCCGGCGTTCACGCTGTTGATGCAATACTTATCGATAGCGTCGTGTGTCCGCACGAACTCGATCAACTCAGGATCAGTGCCGTTGCAGATCACGATCACCTCGAACGGAAGTGTGACGTGCTCGCGCAAATCTCGCAACACCTCCCGAATCGTATACCGGGGCATGAAAAAGCGCTTGGCGTTGATCGGGCGGGTCAGATGGAGGACCGGAATGATGACGCTCACCAGGGGCGCGGAATATGTGTCACTCACCAGGCTAGCTCCTCCAGCCTAGTCCAAAACTCATCCTCAACCCCCTCATATGATCGAGAATCGGCAAGGTCCATGTCGAACGACAACGCCCCGACATTCTCATTGCCGATAATCCGGCAACCGCACAAGGCCGCCTCCGCCACCACACGCCCCTGTGGCTCAGGCCAGCGTGGCAAGAAGACAAAGTTCTTGGCCCGATTCATATAACGCGGCACTTCGTCATATGATACGTGACCGAGATGCCGTCCAAAGTCCGGCTTGATACCGGGGGCGCAACGGCCGATCAAATGAATATCCGTCTGTCCGAACCGTTCCCGCATAGCCGCCAACCCCTTGGCTTCACCGATCACGCCCACAAAGAGATAGTCGATATCCCGATCTCGCTGTTCATTGGAAAAAACTTTCGTATCGATCATGGGCTTGAGCAGATAGCTTGGCGGCAGCTGCTTGCTGCCCAGCAGCGATTCCGTAACCCGACGATGCAACGGTGAAAGGTACACATTGAGTGCGGACGCTTCATAGAGCCGACGCACGAACGCTCGTCGCGCAAAACAGTCGTCGCTCCAGTCACGGATCATGAATCGTTTGACGACGTTCAACGTCGGTTTCACCGGGCATCCATCAAGACGCTCTCCTGAACACGGCAGGTAGGGCAAGTTGCAAACATCGACGTACGCGTTGGTGAGGTGAACAAAAGGAGCCCGCTCGATCATCGATTCCAGAAACCTCGGTTCGAATTCGCGCCAGGCCCCCAGCGACTTGATGCTGTGGGCAAAGTTGAATACATCAATCAATAGCGTAAGATTCGGCGAAGCGTGGAGCGCCTTCTTCTTGGGACGCACAGAAGACACTCTGATGTCATGCCCACGCCCCACTCCGACGTCGATCAGGCGGCGACTGATCATCTCGCCGCCGCCGTTATACACCTGCGGGTCTAGAAACGACACGACGTTGAGATTCACGCGCCAACCATACCCAAGCAGTCAGCGGAGCCCCACCGGACATCCGTCGATCCCGGCTTGTGCTCTTTGGCGTGCAAACGAATCGGTGATTTCATGGAGAATGCCTTAGGCCTTACACCGGCACCACATCATTCACATCGATTTCGACCGCCGCCGCTTGTTGAATCAGGTGCACTCCGATCACTAAGCGGTGTCGTTTCTCTTTCCGCATCAGAATTCCGAGAACCCCCTGCAGAGGGCCACGAACGACTTCCACCTTCATGCCTTCATGGAGATAGGGATGTGGATCGTACGGAAGGACGCTCGTCATAAGACGGCGGAGCGCGTCGATTTCTTGTTCTGGAATCGGTTCAGGCCGGCTTCCGCTGCCGACGATTTCCACGACGCCTGTTGTTTTTTGCACCGGCGCCTTCTCCTGCTGAGAAAACCGCACGAAACAATACCCGGAGAACAGCGGGACCTCGACTTCCTTTTTCCTGTCCTTCCACTGACTCAGCCGTTTGACCGTCGGGAGCAACGGCTCGATTCCTTGCTTGTCCAACTGATCTCGCACCAGTTTTTCGTGACGTGACTTAGTACGTAGGGCGTACCAGTGAAGACTGCTGGTATGACTAGGCTCCGTGTCACTGTAGACGTTGTCATCGGACACAGCTTCGCCCTCTCACTTACAGTGCATAGAAAAACGGTCGCGCAGCGGCGCTTACATCACGGGAGTAAGTGCGATGACCTTGCTATCCGGAACCTGGTACTGTCCACGTGTCGTACGGTGCCCCGCCGTGTGCTCGAAATTGGCCAATACCACCGCATCGAACTCCCATCCGCTCAACGACTCCAGCGGCCAAACCGGATAGGACAAGAACGACTCCTGCTGGGTATCATCGACAAATCCAACCTATGACCGCACCATCACGCTCCACGTTAGCCAGCAAGAGAAGATCTCGTTGCCCTTGGAAAATCATAGAGTTAGCGTGTCATCCTCTAACGTTCAGGATATGAACATAGAAGCGCAGTTGAGTCAAGAGCAGCACCTCGCAACAACTCTTCCTCCCCCGCTGATGGACCGGCTTATAGATGAAGTACGGTAAGCGCTGACGGGGCCTCTAAAACTTTGGAGATGACGGACGTGACAGTTGCAACCGTGAATCGATCAAGACAATCCCAATAGGGACAGACCTCGCCGATACATTTATCGCAAGTAGGAACATCAGGGCGCAACAAGACTCCCGTCCCAAGTGGTTTCCACCGCACCGGCAAATTGTTTCGTCGAGGATCGAACAAGGTCACCGTGGGAATACCTAGAGCTGCCGCCAGATGAGCCGGTCCTGTCGCTCCTGAGACGACGACATGCGCATTGGCGATCACCGACATCAGTTCTCGCAGCGACAGGTTCCCCATAAGATCTACTACACCTAAGGGAAACGCCGTAGGCAACGACAGACCTTTCCCAAACTCTTTTCGTTCCTGATCGCTGCCGGTCAACACCACACCATATCCTCTGTCTGTCAATGTCGAGACCAGGTCACGATACTGCTCCAGCCGCCAGCGACGTGCGGACACTCCTCCTGGGTGGACCACGACGCGAGGTCTCGGCAATCCCGACCACCGAGATGCCCCGGCTGCTCGTTCGGCCTCGGTCAGGGTCAGCACTGGTTGGCCTACAGGCTGAGGAGGCAACCCCAACCCCTGGATCATATCGACGTTGTACTCTGATTCGTGCTTTGCAAACTCGCTGCGATGTTCATAGATACGGCGATTGGCCAATAGGCTATACCACCGGTAGGCAGTGGCAACGCGAATCGGGACACCAGCCACCCATGCGGCCCACATCAGACGGCGAAACGGCTTCAAAAAAATTGCTGCCTCAACTCCCTGCGAAAAGGCGAGACGGAGTTCCTTCAACGGGTCTGCGAAACGTATCGTTCGCACATAATCCACATCGGGATGATACTCAAGCAAAGGCGCCACAGTGGGACTAGTGAGAAACCCAATTCGGACCCCAGGCACAAGCTGCCTGAGTTGAGTCGCCACGGGAAGAGAGAGTAAGACATCGCCGATGCCGTCCGGGCGAACGATCAAGACATTCATCGACATGGTACGTGAGCCGTCAATAAGGGCCGTATCACATCAACCACGTGAGTCGGCTGAATGAGATGAAGGCATTCCAATTCAGGATCGTGTCGGCAGATACGACTGAAACAGGGGCTACAGGGGACTCGCCCGATCAGCACCTGATGACCGTCTCCATACGGACCAGTCCGACTCGCACTGGTTGGTCCGAACATCGCAATCACCGGAATCCCAAGTGCCGCAGCAATGTGCATTGGCCCAGAATCATTCGTGATCATGGCAGTCGAGGTCGAAAGCAGTGCCGGCAAGCACCCCAATGGGATATCACCGCACAGGTCGATGAACGGAGACTTCGTCAAGGCTTTCAACTTCTTCGTCAATGCACGCTCTTCGGATCCGCCTATCATCACGAGCGGATCACGACGTGCCTCGTACAGCTGATCTACAACGGCAGCGAAGGACTCGAGCGGCCAGCGCTTGGTCGGCCACCGCGCTCCAATATTTACGGCAACCCACGGCTTGTCTAGTGTGAGGCCTCGCCGTTGACAAATCTCTTGAACGGTTGCCATGTCCTCCTCTCGTAGCCTAAACCCAAATCGCGCTTTGTCCGGCAGGGATGCCCCCAACGCCGCGACAACGGAAAGATATCGATCGACCGCATGGATATCGGGATCGGTAACCGGAACACGGTCGGAGTAGAACCAGGGACTTCCTTCCCTTCCATTCGCAAAACCAATACGCGCCGGCGCACCACTGAGCCACGCCAAAATGCCACTACGAAACAGCCCTTGCAGATCGATGGCGAGGTCGAACCGCTGTGCGCGCAGTGCCCGGCCTTCCCTGATCCAACTTCCCACCGTCATATCAACCGGCCAAACACGGTCAACCCCCTCCGCCCGTTCGACAAGGTCAGCCCACTGGCGCTTCACAATCCACGTGAGATGTGATCTCGGCCATTGTGCTTTGATCGCTGAGACGACTGGCAATGCATGCACGATATCCCCGAGAGAACTGGGCTTGATCAACAGGATGCGGGCATTGTTCAACACCGATGAGAAGCGACTATCGAGAGGGTTGACAGATGACACCGGAGAACCTTCCAGCGAACACTGCGCGTCAATACCTAGAATGAAGCAAGACCACGCGTGATGATCCGTACATCATCCAACAATCTGTTCATCCACGTCCCACAGAATGGGAGCGACACTGAGGCGAATAGAGTGTGTCGAGCAATGCCTTACCGCTCTTTGCGCCCGCCGTTTCACGCCTCTCTTTGAATGATCGGCAGAGACGCTGCCAAGCCCGCAGGTACGGTATCGGCATCAAGTGGCGCCGCACGTTGCTGTGCTGACGCACGATCCTCGAGATCCATTCGCAGTTTTCTGGAATCGAAGCGTTGTAACGATCTTGGACCAGCGGCTCCATGCGAGACAGAAACATCGTGATATTCCCACCATCGCGAGAGATCAGATGCTTAGTCTCGAACAACCCGTGTTTCTTGGCCAATCGGCGTAATGACACCACATTGAAGTTATAGAGATGGGCTTCATGGAATGTGCTGCTGGGAGCCTGACAGGTTGCCTCGACATTGGGAACCTCCACCACAAGCGTGCCGTCCGGTTTCAGCCAGGATCGGAGCAGGGCTAGGATGCAACCCGGATCTTCCGTGTGTTCAAGTACATGCCAGATCGTCACCACATCGAACGATTCAGGTGGAAACACCGCATCTTGCACGAACCCGACCTGAACCGTGAGCCCATATTCCTGTATGGAATAGTCGGCATACCCTCTATTCGGTTCAATCCCGCTCACGCCATGCCCCAACGATTGCAGCAGATAGGCAAACTCTCCTCCGCCAGTACCGACATCGAGAACAGCTTTCCGACTCGACAGCAACGGCTCGATCTTTTCGAATCGCGACAAGGCTACATGGCCCGCGCGTAAGACGTGTTTGGGCTTCGGGTGGTAGGTGTGTTTGTAGGAGAGGCGGTACTCCTCCTCATAAAACTGCCTGGCGTCATGCGGGCGTGGGTCCGACCACACAAGCCCGCAGGCTTGACAAATGACCGTCCGCAATGGTTTCCCACTTCGACTTTTGTTCGACAGAGTCGACACCTGGGTGCCACCACAAAGGTTACATGGAACGGAACACACGTTCACAGGTTGGTTCGCTGCCATCGTCCTCTCCCGCTGCGCAACAGAGCCGACTCCCTTGCCCGTCGTCTGCTACCGATACAATTTACGCCGGCTCGCCAACCAACACAAGATCGGGCCAAGCACAGCCGCTCCACTCCATCACGTATGTGCAACCTGACGCCCACGGATCTGTACGGGCGCCCTGCTTGCATCGGAGAGCAGCCAATCCGCAGCGTCCGCCAGCGAGGATGCAACCCAAGTTGGAGCTGGCCCTGAGGCTTTGAGTCTTTCTGCGTCCTGCGGAGACACGACACCCGTCGTCACTAAGATACTGCGCACCCCGACCCGCTGTGCCAATTCGATGTCCCGACTGTGATCGCCAATCAGATAAGAGTGATCAAGAGTCACCCCGCACTCTCGCACCGCTTGGTCAATCATCCCACGGTTCGGTTTTCGACATTCGCACCCGTCGTCAGGATGGTGAGGACAGAAATAGATCGCGTCGAGTGTCACACCCGCGCCATCGAGCAGACGCTTCAGTTTCATGTGCACGGCATCGAGATCCTTTCGCGACAAGAGTCCTCGCGCAATTCCCGATTGATTGGTGACGACGATCAATCGGGCGCCAGCCCGCTTCAGACGCGCGAGCGCCTCGGACACCCCAGGAAATAACTCAAACTGATCCGGAGACTTGATATAGCCGGGATCAGGATTGAGTGTTCCGTCTCGATCGAGAAAGATGGTGTAGCCGGACAGAATGTTCGTCTGGTCTGTGTTGTCTAGACGAGAGAGACCAGATACACGAGACAAACCGCTCAGCTGTTGCACGGCCGCTTCATACACCCGGTCAACGGGGATGCGCGTCATGCAGCGGTGATCAATCGGGCATTCCCTAAGGAGGCAAGGCGCACAGTCTACGGCTTCCCGCACAATCGACCGCTCTTGCCCATAGGGTGCGGTCGTATGTGAATCCGTAGGACCAAACACCGCCACAACCGGCACGCTACACGCAGCAGCGATATGCATCGGCCCTGTATCGTTGGTAATGAGCAGGCGGCATCGCTTGACTACCGCCATCAACTCACGAATGGTCGTGGCACCCGACAGCACCACTGATCGCCCATTGATTCGAGCGGCGATGTCCCTTCCCAAGGACTCCTCTCCCTGTGCCCCCAGAATGACCACTACCACCTGTGCATTCTCATCCTGGCCTAAGCGTTCTGCAAGTCGCTGCGCGACTTCAGCGAATCGCTCAGGTAACCAACGTTTTGCACTTCCGTAGGTCGACCCTGGATTGATACCAATTACGATATCTGACAAGCCGACCTCGGCCCCAGCAAGCCTGACATCCAACTGACGACTCTCGTCTGCTGTTACACACAGCGTCGGCGACGATGCCCCGCCAGACAGCCCCAAAGGCTTCAACAGGTTCCAATAGTACTCGACTTGATGGACCCCACAACTACGACTCGGCACAGCAACAGGCGTGGTCAGAAAAAAGACTCGTCCATCAGTTGCATAGCCATATCGCTGCGGAATACCCGCAAGCCACGCGAGAAATGCCGCCTCGAAGGCGTTCTGAAAAAGCACTGCCAGATCGAAGTCATGCCGCCGCAACGTACCCGCCAGCGACCATTTCCCAGAAAGCCCCGCATGAGGCCCCTTGTCATCGTACACCACAACTCGACTCAGCTCTGGAGCCGCACTAAACAGTTCGGCGACGGCCCGCTTGGCAAGCATCGTGATCTCCGCTTCCGGGAACAGTGACCGCAGCCCGCGAATAGCCGGCTCGCACATCACGGCATCGCCGATCCAATTCGGTGCCCGCACCAAGATGTTCCGAGGCAGATCTCTACGCACGAACTTCTACCTGTTCGGTCTCATCGGTTAATAGCCCATCGATCAATCCATACAGCCGCGCTTCTCCGCGCACGACTTCCGTCCCCAGTCGAAGCATCCACCAAGGATCATTGGGCCGGAGGAAGGGGGACAGTTTTCCGCCGTCCTTCTCGGTCGTTAGGACAATCTCGCTCCCATTGGCCTGCACAGTGGCGCGGATCTGTCTGATCTCTTCGTCACAGTAGCGATGATGATCTTCAAACACTGTCTCTCCAAGAATCTCAACCCCGATGGATTCAACCGAGCGGCGGAACGATGGGCTATTGCCGATCCCGCTTACCAGCCAGGCCCGTTTACCTTGCCCCCACTCAAGAGCTTGCGGCCCCGCTGAACCGATTGCGCGAAAAGACTCCGGCCGAAATACGACCTCTATGACGTCCTCTGACAGCCGCGCGATCTTACGCAATCGCTGCTGAACCGCTTCTACATCTTGCCTCGAATCGGCCCGGGTAATCACCACCGCACTCGCTCGTTCCAGCGCCTCTAAGGGTTCCCGCAGTCTTCCCGATGGAAGCAGCGCATCAAGTCCTGCCGCATCAGTGGCATCCAGCAACACTAGATCGACATCGCGATGAAGGGCTCGATGCTGAAAGCCATCATCGAGCATGATGTAGTCGACGGGATACTGTTCCAATACCCACCGACCAAGCGCGACCCGATCAGCCCCCACAGCCACAACGGCGCGCGGACAACGCTGCGCCATGAGAAACGGTTCGTCCCCGGCCTCCGAGGGGCCAGCCAAGATTCGAGATCCATCGGACACCAATAGATAGGGCACCGTGCTCGTCCGTTTGTACCCTCGGCTCAAGATCGCCACCCGTTTCCCCTTGGCCACCAGCCATTCCGTCAGGAGAATGACGATCGGAGTTTTTCCCGTCCCCCCGACTGTCAGATTCCCGACACTCACAACCCGACAGGGTAGCCGTGTGGTCGTGAGCCAACCCTGGCGGTAGCACCACAGCCGACACCGAATGATGAGGCCGTACAACCCAGCAACCCAGTACAGCCCTTTGCGAACCGGTTGTCCAGGAAGCAAGAACGCCATGTCAGTGTTTGGCCACAAGCGGTCCAGGCCCCGTTGCCACACACGAGTCGGAATACGACGGAGCCGCACGGAGGCACGTCTCAATGAACTCCAGACTCCGTGTGAGTGCGCCTTGATTGTCCAACACCACCTGTCTTGCAGCCTGCCCCATCCGATGTCGAGTTTCAGGCTGACCAAGCCATTCTTCAAGAGAGGTAACGATGTCCTCCACTCCCATCACGCGGCGACCTCCTCCAGCCTCTGATAGGAGTGCCGCGACCTCGGCGCAATGGTCCGTATGAGGCCCAAACATGACGGGGATACCCCATACAGCCGGTTCCAACAAATTGTGCCCCCCCACGGGAACCAGAGTCCCACCGACGAATGCCACGACAGCGTCTCGATATGCGCGAGACAACTCTCCTCTCGTATCCAAAATGATCACGCGCGGGCCAGACTGCTTCCCCTGAATCCGACTCCTCCGCTGCACGGAAAATCCGGCTTCTCGCAGCACGGCTTCGACTCGATCCGCTCGCTCGATATGGCGTGGCGCCAGCATCAACACGGTTCTGGGATAGGTCTTCACAATGTGTCGGTAGGCTGAAACCAGCAGTTCCTCTTCTCCAGCATGCGTGCTACCCGCGAGCATCAATTGTTCATGCTCATCGAGCCCAAAGTTCTGACGGAGCGACTCATGCGAGCGAACGTCCGGGAGAGGCTGATCAAACTTGATATTACTGGTCACATGAACGCGCGACGGCTCAGCGCCTAACGCAACAATACGCTGTCGATCTCTATCAGATTGCATGAGACAGAGTGTGAGCGTTTGAAGTATAGATCGATACAAAGAGCGAATCACGGGCAAATCCTGACGGCCAAATGACCGCGACGACAACCGCCCGTTCACCAACACAGAGGGCACATCGTGTGCTCGTAACGCCCACAATAAGTTCGGCCATAATTCCGTCTCGACAAACACATACAGCACCGGCCGCAGACTGCGAATCATCCGAGTCACAGCCCAGGGAAAGTCAAGCGGAGCATACCGGTGCTCGGCAATACCGCCTAAGCGCTGTTCTACCGCCTCTCGGCCGGTTTCAGTCACCGTCGTGACGATATACCGAAACTCGGGATGACGTTCGTGCAGCGCCTTCACCAACGGCGTCGCGGCGACGACCTCACCGAGTGACACCGCGTGAATCCACACAAGCGGCGAGGCTGTCGTTTGGCGATCGGAAGGATGAATGTGCCAACCCATCCGCTGAAGAAAACCAGGCCGGCAGCGAGGTTTGGCCAGCAGCATAGCGATAACCACTGGGGCGGCAAGAAGAAGACCGATGTTATAGAGCAGCTTCCACATGAGAACGACGTGAACCGCACGAGGCAAAAGGTGAGGCGCCCGGTTTAATACCTACGCCTCTTACAGTTCACGCCTTACCATTTACATCCACGCCCTTTTTCGCCTGATCCGTCAACTGATTCAACACGGTCTCAAGTTCCACCCGAGCTGTTTCCAGCGCCGTCTCATCGGCCTCACGTGAGACCCAGAGCGGACGTCCGTAGCAAAAGAGGCCCGTCGAAAACGGATAGGGGACCATGTAGCGATCCCAACTCGCAAAGAGTTTTTTTTTGAGCAGGCAAAGGCTATTGGCACGATCGGAAGTCCCGAGGCTTTCGCCAGCTGGATCACCCCCAGCTTGGCAACGTGACGCGGCCCTTTTGGGCCATCCGGCGTCACCGCAACATCTTGGCCGGATCGAGCTAATTTAATCAATGCGCGTAGGGCATTGGCCCCGCCGCGCGTACTGGATCCACGCACGGCCCCATGACCGAATCGCGCGATGATACGCGCAATAATCTCTCCATCCCCATGCTGGCTGATCAACACATGGGCACCCGGTCCTCGGTACCCAAACGGAATCATCAATTGCTGTGCATGCCAAAATGCGGTAATGGCGTGCCCTCCTTCACGATACAAGGCATCGACCGCTTCCTGTCCTCTAGTCTCGTAGCGCATCGTGCGGGCAATACCACGAATCAGTGCTGCGCCCACCGGAGGCAGCACAGAAATTTTCAGCCATCTGACCAAGAACGATTTCTTCATAGAATCAATGTGCCAATTCTTCGGATTGAAACTGCAATGTGTGCAAACGGTGATAGCTTCCTCCCTGCCGAAGCAAATCCTCGTGCGAGCCTACTTCAACGATCGTCCCACCGTCCAACACCACAATGCGATCTGCATTTTGAATGGTCGACAGCCGATGAGCAATCACCAGCGTCGTTCGATTCTTCATTAAGTTCGTCAAGGCCAACTGTACAATCCGTTCAGACTCCGTATCCAACGCCGACGTCGCTTCATCCAGGATCAGCAATGGCGAGTCGCGAAGCAGCGCACGGGCGATGGCCAGACGCTGGCGCTCGCCCCCCGAAAGCTTAAGCCCCCGTTCTCCGATGAGGGCATCATACCCGTCTGGGATCCGAAGAATGAAGTCATGCGCATAGGCCAGTTTCGCCGCCTGTTCAACCTCAGCCTGACTGGCCCCTGTTCGTCCGAAGGCGATGTTGTTCCGGATGGTATCATCGAACAGTACAATCTCTTGCGACACGATCCCGATATGAGCGCGTAATGACTGCAATTCATACGAGTCAAGCGAAACGCCATCGATCAGAATACGGCCTGTGGTCGGCTCATAGAACCGCGGCAACAAACTGACTAACGTGGTCTTTCCACTTCCACTGCTCCCGACAAGCGCAATCACTTCCCCGGGCGTGATGGTGAGATCAACCTTGGTCAGCGCGGGAATCTTCTGGCCCTCATATCGCAACGAGACACCCTGGAATTCAATGGCACGGTGGATTCCAGTCAACGGGACCATGCCCTGAGTCTGTGCCTGTTCCGTCTTCATGTCCAACACATCAAAGACGCGTTCAGCCGCAGCCAGGGCTTGTTGGATCAGATTGTTGGCCCCAGACAACTTCCGAACCGGGGTATAGGCCAATAACATGGCAGCCATGAACGAAAAGAACGCGCCGGGCGTCATCGTCCCGTTGATGACGAGATAGCCGCCATACCAAATAATAACCGCGATACTGATCACGCCGATGACTTCCATATGCGAATGGCCGATCGACCAGACCTGATTCGTTTTCAGGGTAGTGGCCAGAAAGGCCTGGTTCCGCGCTTGAAATCGCCCGGCTTCTGCGTCTTCACGACCGAAGGCCTTCACGACCCTGATGCCGGCAAACGTTTCTTGTAGTGTTGAAGACATATCGCCCATCTGGGCTTGTCCACTTGCCGCCAATTTCTTCAACCGCTTCCCCACTCGAACCATCGTCAGCCCCGCAAGCGGAATCACGACCAGCGAGATGCCCGCCAATTTCCAGTCCTGATAGAGAATCACGCCGACCATCGCCAGAAATGTCAGGACATTTTGAAACATGTCTTTGACGACACTCGACGCCGCATTCGCCATCAACCCAACATCGTTCACGATCCGCGACACCAAACGACCCGACGTGTTGGAGTCGTGAAATCCGATCGGCATGCGCATGAGCTGCTGAAACAACTCTTGCCGAATATCTGCCACCACTCGATTCCCCACATACGCCATCAGGTACCCGACGCCATAGCTGAAGAGCGCCTTCACCGCCGCAACGGCCAATATCGCCAGCGGCAAGACCATCAGCAACTGTTCATTTTTTTCGAT
>CAKKRK010000063.1 GCA_919902665.1 Nitrospiraceae bacterium | reverse complement strand
CGATCGCATAGCCCCAATTCTGCATGTAGGGATGCATGCCGCACTGCATGGTAAAAACTTTTCGCCCTTTCACCAACTGTACGATATCAGTCGTCCCGCTCGAGTTCAGTGCAGGGCGATGGAGGACGATATCCACCCCTGCAAGGTCGTAGGCATACCCCTGAATGTCATGGGACACCGGATCTCGATTGACCACGGTGATTCGACGCTTGTCGCTGACAACGGTGACGAACGGCAAAAACTGGCACATCGTCGCTTCGACTTCGGCATCGGTAAAGGTAAATGGCTTGCCTTTCTGAATGTCCTCCACAACGATCACCACATCCTTGAGTCCGCCATCCGGCCCGACATTGACTTCCCTCAAGAGCCGATGCCCGCTTCCATCCGACAGCTCTCCGCAAAATGCACGGTCCGGGTAGCGGTGCAGTTTGAATTCTTTTGGCTCCGGCACGGGGCCCTTGAACGTGACCTTCCCCCGCACGACCGCGCCATCTGTCACGGTTCCCGACTCATACGCCCCGGCGTTCTCGCACAGTCCGAGGCTCAACATCGCTGATACACAGACCGTCATCCACAGTCCTGTCCAAATCGCTGTTCTCATATCCCCTCCGATTTTATGATTGCGGTTGCACACTTGCCGCCGGATCGGCTCTATCCAAATTACTGATCAGCTTGCTCGGAAACCGCTGGATCTTGGCCATTCACCAAACGAGTACCGAGGTGGACTATCATCCCAAGGTTTTAGGGCGATCACAACGGCTGCACCGATTACCTAAAAGACCGATGGCCAGGTGATCCTCCTGCCTTAGAAGATTTCAGAAGCAACTCGTATGCCTGGTGAAACTGACACGACATTTACTGATTTTTTCAATGCCTTAGTATAGAACTGTCACAGGACGAGAAAATGCAAGACTCCAATGGATGAGAAACATGCAAACTTTGCACTATGATAGTTGCTGTTTCGTCCTGCGTTATAGCGAAGTCCGGTATAACCACTTGCAACAGGATGAATGATGCGGCAGATACTCCACGTGTGCGCCGCACGACAACGTGTGGTGCGTCACGCAATACAACAGAGTCCAGAGAGCCTGAACTAGCTGGCGGATCATCAACCCACACACGAAGGAAACGTGTTGGGCATTCCAGACGAAAGCGAACCCTGACTCACTGAGGCCGGTGCATGAGCGACGAGGATCGACCAGCTCGATCACAAGGCGACATCGATCCGCAGGAAACGCGTGAATGGCTGGATTCCCTTGAGTACGTGCTTGAGCAGCACGGCGTCGAGCGGGCGACGTATTTGTTCGAACGGCTTCGGGATCGATTGGGCGAACGCGGTGCCCGAGTGTCCCAATCGGTCAACACTCCGTACGTCAACACGATTCCCGCCTCTCAACAACCGCCCTACCCAGGCAAC
>CAKKRK010000062.1 GCA_919902665.1 Nitrospiraceae bacterium | reverse complement strand
TCAGATGTCCTCACCATTGTGGCCGCAGGCGTCACGCTGTTTGAAGCGCTGAAAGCCCATGATCAACTGAAAGCAGCTGGGATCGCCGTCCGTGTGATCGATCTCTATAGTATCGCACCCATCGACCGGACAACCTTGGTGGAGAGTGGACGCGCAACTCAACGACGAATCCTGACGGTAGAAGATCACTATGCCCACGGAGGCCTTGGTGATGCGGTCCTCAGCGCGGTGAGCACCGAAGGCATCGCCGTCCACAAACTCGCCGTGCGAGAGATCCCCCACAGCGGAAAACCCGAAGAGCTCGTGGATCACTATGGGATCGGCGTACGATCCATTGTCGAGGCAGCGAAGCAGATCATCAAGTAACCGGTCTTCCAGAACGAGCGATCATGATTTATTGGAGCGAGTTCAATACCGACATGAACTGTGCCAGCTGCCACGGCAGAGACGGCAAGCCGGTCGAGGAGGGTGCACGCAACCTCCGAGACCCTGAGAATATGACGCGGTACTCGGATAGCTATTGGTTCTGACGTGTATCGGAAGGGGTTCCCAAGACAACGATGAAGACCTGTAAGAGACTGTTATCAGAGCAGAAAATTCGGCAAGTCATCGCCTATCAGCGCATGTATTCACACGACGGAAAGCCGTCCGACCATACGGACTACAAGCCATAATCATCCGATTCTGATCCCACAGACGAAGGGGGAGAACGCGGGAGACCGCTTCTCCTCTTCGTCTGTCAGAGCAAACAGCAATCCCCTGAATCTATCAAGATGGATTCGGTGCGACAAAGACCAGCACGCTAAGCCGCCCGCTTGTATGATTCTTCACACCATGCTCTTGCCCAGCTGAAGCCATCGTGCCCTGTCCTACTTCGAGTACTCGCTGCTCGGTGCCGACCTGAAACGTCCCGTGCCCCTCGATCACGATATACACCTTATCCTGATGGCCATGAACATGTCCTTTTTGCTCCTGACCAGGTTCTAAGCAATAGATGTCACAGAAGAACCGCTCCGTTTGAAACAGGTTATTCTTCTTCATCTTGTCACTGCTGAACTGTTGATAGTCGGCGAGTGTAATCACCTTCATCCTCAAGACTCCATTATTGAACACGTCAACGCTATTTATGGGAGATGGGACAGCAGTTTCTGATATGACTGCTTGAGTTCGTTCAGAGCCGTCGTCATCCCCTCCTGCACTTCATGCCATTTGGCATCCGTGGCGCCCTTCAATTCGTCCAACCGCTCTTTGGCACCATCTTTCTTCTTCTCGATCTCATGCAGTGACTTCTGTAGCTCCGCCCGTGTCGTTTCAGACGCTTTTGTCACCTTCCCACGCAGTTCGACGATTTGCCGTTGAAGCGCCGCCAACTCGTCATGCGCTTTCCGCTCAATCGCCTCCTTTTGCTGAACGGTATACTCCTTGGTCGCCTCGATCGTCTCGCGGGCCTCTTTGACAATCTTCTCGGTCCCAGCCTTTGACTCAGCGGCGACGCCCTGCGGGACGCTTAATCCGGTGATTGCCACCCACAACACCCCCATCATGAATGGATATTGATACATCATCCCCTCTCAAAACAGACAATTGTATAGTCGGCGACCATTTCCAAGTCACAACCGCTCAACTTTCCTCGGGAAGCAACCGACAAAGGACGGTCATCGATAGATAGTCCTCATTGAGGAGCCCCTCTATGCCTTCTGACATCCAGCCGGCCGCGAGTCAACTTGAGCAGCTCGAACAGGCCTTAGTTCAGAAAATTAAAACCGGCGACGTCGAACTTCCCTTGCTCCCGCAAGCCGCCAGCCAGGTGATGGCCCTGGCATCGGATCCGTCTGCCGATGCGGCCAAGCTCTCAGCATTGATTCATCAAGACCAAGCACTCGCCGCACACGTTCTCCGGATTGCCAATTCCCCGGCCTACATGCCCCGTAGTCCAGTCGTCTCGCTCCAGCACGCTGTGGCCATGCTGGGCATTACCTTGCTGTCCGAAATCGCCTTTACCGCATCCCTGAAAACCGGCGCCTTCAAAGTACCAGGATACGAAGACGATGTAAAACAACTGTGGCGCCACTCCTTGGCAAGCGGAGCCTTCGCCAAGGAAGTTGCACGCATGAGGCGAGTCAACGTCGAAAGTGCCTACCTCTGCGGTCTCTTGCACGCCATCGGAAAGCCCGTCGTCTTGCGAACTGCGACGACCCTTGCAAGTCAACAGCGCATCGCTCTTGAGAAACCCGTCCTGTCAGGCTGGATGGCCGGCTATCACACCGAAGTGGGGTCCATGATCGCCGATAAGTGGGGCCTCCCCAAACAAGTCGCAGTGGCCATTCAGTACTACGGAGACTACGACCATGCGACAGAGTTCCGTCAGGAGTGCCTGCTGACCTGTGTGGCCAATCGATTAGCCAGTCATCTTCTGACACCTGACGAAATGCCGGAGGACACCCTTCGCGATCATTCCGTCTTCGCTGAATTAAACCTGTACCCTCAAGACATCGATAAACTCCTGCTGACAAAAGATCAGGTATTAACCATTGTGAATGCCATGAACCTATGAGTACACCAAGCACGTATGACATCATTGTGATCGGAGCAGGTCCGGCTGGACAGAAAGCGGCAGTCCAGGGCGCCAAGGCCGGTAAACGGGTTGCCCTCATCGAACGAGAACGCGGGATTGGAGGCAGCTGCGTCTATCGTGGAACCATTCCTAGCAAAACATTACGAGAAAGCGCCCTCCATCTCGATCGACTCAAGCGGGCAGGAGAAGCATTCCAATTCAGCCTGAAGCCGGATATGCACATTGCCACGCTCTTGAGCCGTCTTGAACACGTCGTTCAGGCGCACGACTCGTTCATGAGCCAGCAACTTCGACGCAATGGCATCTCTCTGCTTCACGGCCGAGCACATTTCTTGGATGCGCACACCATCGAGATGCAAACCGTCGATGGCGCACAGCAACAAATGACAGCCGGTACCATCGTCGTGGCTACGGGATCGCGTCCCAGAAGTCCCAAAGAGATTCCCGTCGACCATGAACATATCCTCGACAGCGACTCACTTCTCTCCATGCTATACCTACCGCAATCGCTGACAGTGATCGGTGGTGGGGTCATCGGTTGCGAGTATGCGTCCATCTTTGCCTTGCTCGGGGTTGAGGTCACTCTGATCGACCGTGCACCCTATCCTCTACAATTCATGGATCGAGAGCTTGTTGATCAGTTTGTGCAAAGCCTCGAACGGTACGGCAGCCACTATCGAGGCGGATGTCAAATCACAGAGGTTCGGTGGGACCAGATGGCGCATGTCATCACGACCTTGCATGACGGAACCATGGTGAAGAGTGAAAAGATGTTGGTCGCCCTTGGGCGACAAGCCAACATCGAAGACCTGGAGCTCACGGCAGCCGGCGTTACGGTATCGGAGAAAGGACTAATCCCGGTCAATCAGTATTGTCAGACCTCAATTGAGCACATCTACGCTGTGGGTGATATGGTCAGCGGTCCGGCACTGGCTTCCAAGGCCATGGAACAGGGCCGACGAGCGGTTCGACATGCGCTCAACCTCCCAGTAGGTGATGCCGCTTCAACCATTCCACTCGGTATCTATACGATCCCTGAAATGTCCAGCATCGGCTTGGATGAGAAGAGCGCACGAGAACGGTATAAAGATCCGCTGATCGGGCGGGCGAAGTTTGAGGAAGTCGCCCGTGCGCAGATATCAGGAGCGGGCCATGGCCTCCTCAAGATGGTCGCCGATCCGAACGGAGAACGACTGCTCGGCGTACAAATCGTCGGAGATTCGGCTACGGAACTGGTCCATCTGGGGCAATTAGCACTTCAGAGCTCCTCAACGATCGAGTCCTTTATCGATAATGTCTTCAATTTTCCGACCTATGCCGAAGCCTATCGCATTGCCGCGCTCGATATTCTTGGCCAAGTGGCAAAACGTCGAACGGCCAAAGCCGCGTAGTGGTCGGTCTAGAATCAAACCCGAAATGGAATGAGCACTGCTGCCAAGAGGTAACCGCAAGTGAGGCACGCACCAACGAATAGTCGTTGACCAAGCCCCCTGGAGCACCCTCAGCCCTGCCTCTCATCTTCTGTGAAAACGCCGTCAACCGAATTCTTCACGATGTGCTCAACTCCTGTCATCCTGCCTGAGCCAAGGTCACCAACGAGCTTGCTGCACGCGGTAGGCTGCGCAGCGCAATTGAAGCCCGTTGCCCTTGGAACTTGAAACCGCCCTCTCAATTCCCGAGTAGCCGCCCACTGATCGGATAACGAAAGAATCTAGCTGTGGGACCTCGATCCCCTCAGGCTCCTCGAGGTCAAAGACAGTCTTCCTTTTCGACCCAGCTCATCAAATCTAACCATTTAAAGGAATTTCGAACTTCCTCCGAAACTGTAGTGACAGTCCTTGTCGTAACGGAAGAGTTGTGGGACTGCTGCACCAGGAATCTGTCCACCGCTGAGTGCTCACCTGCCCGCTGTAGGCAGGTAAGAGCGGACAGAGCTCTGTCCATTTCAGGAGTAGCTCTCTTTACAAGGAGACTCATTGTGATACCTTCAGCAAACCCAGCACTCTTTGAGAGCACGCGCAAGCGGCCCTGGAAGGGTCGCACTCCTGTGTGGGCCGTCATCGTCGGACTAGCGACCTCGACCTTCACCCTGACACACACATGGGCTGCGACCGACTCCTCGACGCAAGACCCTCCAGCCGATCTCACCACACTCAGTTTAGAAGAGTTGATGAACGTCGAGGTGAGCTCTGTCTCAAGACGTACGCAGCCCCTCTCCCAGACAGCCGCCGCCGTCTTTGTGGTTAGCCAGGAGGATATCCGTCGATCTGGGGCCAACAGCATCCCCGAAGTCCTTCGAATGGTGCCGGGGCTGCATGTCGCACGCATCGATTCCCAGAAATACTCCATTACGTCCCGTGGATATAGCGGGCGCTTCGCAGACGATCTCTTGGTGTTGATCGACGGTCGAACGGTGTATTCCCCGCTCGTCCCCGGCGTCTTCTGGGAAGTGCAAGACCTCCCCCTTGAAGATATCGAACGGATCGAAGTCATCCGAGGGCCGGGTGGAACTCTGTGGGGCGCCAATGCCGTCAACGGCGCGATCCATATCATCACCAAGAAAGCCCAAGATACGCAGGGCGCACTCGTGACCATCGGAGGAGGAACAGAAGAGCGGGCCTTCACCACCATGCGATACGGAGGACAATTCGGGAACAACCTTTCGTACCGCCTGTTCGGAAAGTTGTTCGATCGGGACCGTACCACCAGCGCTGAAGGGAGTCACGACGACTGGCGAATGGGCCGGACCGGGGGGCGCCTCGACTGGAACCCCGGCACTCATGACGCCTTCACCCTTCAAGGGGATTACTACCAGGGACAAGCGGGTCAACTGACCTTCTTTCCCACGACGACCGGACCATCGTTTTCCACCAATGCAGTTGAAGATGTGCGGATGTCCGGAGGCAACGTTCTCGGACGATGGCAGCACACCTTTGGCGAACGCAATAACTTTACCTTCCAGTTCTATTACGACAGAACCCGCCGAGACGAATTGTCCTTCAAGGAAATCCGGAATACCGTCGACGTGGATATCCAACATCAGTTCGCGTTGCCCTTGGGGCAACAGATTGTCTGGGGGCTCGGCTATCGCGTCAGCGGTGATCAGCTGCGCAATAGCGAGAGCCTGTCTTTTGATCCAGCCGAACGGCGCCTCCGGACATTCTCCGCGTTTGTTCAGGATGAGATTACCATGTTTCAGGACAAGCTCCGGTTCACGGCTGGGGTAAAATATCTCAAGAACACATTTTCAGGCGGGCTGCTCCTCCCAAACGTTCGCCTCCTGTATCAGGTCACTCCAAATCAGTCAGTCTGGGGCGCCGTGACGCGTTCGAACCGCTTCCCGTCTCGATTCGAACGTGACGGACGACGAGCACTCGCCGGAACGCCGACAGAACTCGTGGAGCTACAGGGCAATGCTGGTGTCCGCAGTGAAACCCTCTGGGGCTACGAACTTGGCTATCGCGCGCAACTCACCAGCATCCTCTCCTTCGACGCCGTCGGCTTTTATAACGATTACCGCCAGTCCACCGGTGAACAAGAGGTATCAGATTCACTCGAACTTGTCCGGAGCCAAGTGACGACACGCACCTATGGCGGAGAGCTGTCCGGGGATTGGCGCGCCCTCCCATGGTGGCGCCTTCGACCAGCGTTCTCATACCTGCACATTCGTCGTACTGCACCTGAAGGGATCGAGACCGAGTCCGGCGAAGACCCGACCTATCAGTTTTCACTTCGCTCACTGATGAACCTTACAGACACGATCGAGTTCGACACGACCTTCCGATTCATCGATCGCCTGGTCGGACTCGACGTCGATAGCTACACCAACCTGGACGTCCGGCTGGGCTGGAGGCCCACCAGTAAGCTTGAGTTCTCTGTGGTCGGGCATAACCTCCTTGAGAACCGACACACCGAATTCAAACCGGAGTTTATTCAGACCGCCGTCTCTCACATTCAACGAGGTATGTTCGGAAAAGTGACATGGCGCTTTTAACGTGGGACCACCCTCGCCCGACATGATACGACTGGAGAGACAGACTCCTGTTCACGGAAATGACAGTATGAAAATGCGCCAGACAGTCCTGCCGACTCTGGCCATGTCCATACGTACCGTCGTGGCGGTCCTTTGTTTTGTGACTCTCTATCTGATCGGTTCACAATCTTTGGGGCACGCCCAGGGACAGAATGGGGAATATCTGCTTAAGGCCGCCTTCCTTTATAACTTCACGAAGTTTGTCGAATGGCCCGACAGCACCTTCGCCACCAGTTCTACGCCGCTGATGATCTGCGTGCTGGGGAACGATCCGTTTGGGTCGAGCCTGGATGCCATTGCGGACAAGACCATCAAAGGCAGGCCCTTGGTGATCAAACGACTTCACTCCGTCGACAGGGTAAAGGATTGCCAGATGCTCTATGTGAGTCCGAACCAGCTCACACAAACGGCAGAGATTGTTCCCACAATCCAGAAGGCTCCGGTCTTGACCGTCTGCGACGCCGAAGACTGCGCAGAAGCAGGCATCATGCTCAACATGCGGGTGGTCGAGAACCGAGTACAACTGGATATGAATCTTGATGCCGTTCAGCGTACGCCGTTGAAAGTGAGCTCCCAACTGATCAAACTGACACGAATTGTAAAAAGGAACGGGTGAGATGCCGCTGCGGATGACTCCGTTCCAACACTGGTCGATTCAGCACAAACTGACAGGGATGGCCCTGTTTTCTACCGGGCTCGCCCTGGCCATGGTCCTCGTGGCCTTTGTCACCAATGACCTCCTATCGTTCCGCGACACAATCGAGTCACGAATGGCGGCATTGGCCGATGTCCTTGGGAGCAACAGCACCGCCGCCCTGACCTTTCGAGATCAGAAATCCGCCACCGAGACATTGGTAGCGCTGAGCCAGGAATCCCACGTTCTCTACGCAGAAACGTTTTCCGCTGATAGAACGACCTTTGCCAAATATGTCCGATCTGATCTACCAGAACTGGACTCAAAATCCCTTACCACTGCGCCCTCGGTGGAATTGACCACCATGAGAAAGACCTACAGGGCGAGGGACTATCTTGAGCTGGTCTCGCCAATCCGCATGGACGGACAGGTCGTCGGATGGATTCTCATTCGATCAGACCTCACCGAAATGGACCAGCGGTTGAAACGGTCGGCTGTGATTGGAGTCACCATCTTCCTGGCCTCTGCGCTGGTAGCCCTTAGCGTCTCACGCAGACTCCAGCGCACCATTACCGATCCGTTGCTCAGTCTGGTTTCCACCATGCGCACCGTGTCGGTTACCAAGGACTACTCGCTCCGTGCGCTGCCGGCCTCCTCTCATGATGAAATCGGGGTGTTGGTTGCAGGGCTGAATGCCATGCTGGTGGAAATCCAGTCTCAACATGTTCAGCTACAACAGCATCAAGAGAATCTTGAATTCAAAGTGTCGGCACGCACCGCGGAGCTCGTCACAGCCAAGGAGGCGGCCGAAGCAGCGAGTGTAGCCAAGTCGCAGTTTCTCGCGAATATGAGCCATGAGATCCGCACCCCGATGAATGGCGTGCTCGGGATGACGGAGCTTTTGATGGCCACTCAGATGACCGACCGTCAACGGCACATGGCAGAAACCGTCCAACGGTCCGGGACCGCGCTTCTCAGTATCATCAACGACATTCTGGACTTTTCCAAGATCGAGGCAGGCAAGCTGGAATTGGAGCGGATCGAGTTTGGCCTCCGGCAGACCCTTGAGGAAGCCGTAGAACTCTTCGCCGAACCAGCGGGCAAAAAGGGGGTCGAGTTGACCTGTTTCTTGCCGAACGAGATTCCTGATGCGGTCATCGGCGATCCAGTTCGGCTCAGACAAGTCCTATTGAACCTCTTGGGTAATGCCATGAAGTTTACCGAACGAGGGGAAGTGTCCGTCCGGGTTCACTGCCTTTCGCAGGAAACAGACCGGGTGACGTTGAAATACGAGGTGCGGGACACCGGAATCGGGATTCCCGAAGCAGCGCAGAAGCGCCTCTTTACCGCCTTTTCACAAGCGGACGGCTCGACCACGCGTCGGTTTGGCGGCACAGGACTCGGCTTGGCCATCGTGAGACAGCTGGTTCACTTGATGGGGGGGGAGGTCGGCATCGAGAGCGTGCCAGGCCAAGGATCCACGTTCTGGTTCACCACACAACTGGAGTACAACCCGACGCAGCTCTCAAATGAAGCTGCGCCGAGTCGGTCGCTCGCAGGCACCAGAGTCCTGATTGTCGACGACAACGCGACCAATCGTTTTATTCTCGAAGCGCAGTTACAGGCCTGGGAAGCCGAGACCATCAGCGCCACCAGTGCGGCAATGGCATTAGATCTATTAAAACAGGCCGTGACTGAGGGCACGCCCGTCGATCTGGCGATCCTCGACATTCACATGCCTGACATGGACGGCATCGAGCTCGCCCGCGTGATGAAAGCCGACCCCGCACTCCGGACCATTCCACTGCTGGCCCTCAGTTCAGTCGAACCGGACTCATCTTCGGGACAGTCAGCATCATCGAACTTTTTTGCCTGGCTCCGAAAACCGGCCCGACAGTCGATGCTTCGGGATTGCCTCCTGCGGCAACGATATGCCTCGGCAGAGGCCACGCCGATCACGGCATGCGCAACCCCAGCCCCCACAGTCAGCAACAAGCGAGTCCTCCTTGCCGAGGACAACCCGGTCAACCGTGAAGTAGCGTTGGGGATGTTAGAGTTTCTGGGTTACCACGTTGACCTGGCCGAGAATGGCCAGCAAGCTGTTGAGGCCGTATCGAGGCAACGCTATGATCTCGTGTTCATGGACTGCCAGATGCCGGTCCTGGACGGGTTTGCCGCAACGGCCGCCATTCGCCAGCATGAAGCTTCGATCGGCAGCGGTCACCATATCCCCATCATCGCCTTGACGGCCAATGCCATGGAAGGTGATCGGAACAAGTGCCTGGAGGCTGGGATGGATGATTACCTTTCAAAGCCCTTTTCGCAAGAAGGCTTGCGAACCGCTCTCCAACGTTGGATGGTGACAAAACCACTCGAACACCAGCCTGCACCTCAGGTGCTGTTGAGAAACAAGATCACCCCCCATGCTCCGTTAGGTATTCCAGTGATCGACGAGTCCATATGGAACAACTTGCTAGCCATGGAACGATCAGGACGTCCAGGCGCTTTGCAGACAATTCTTTCTCTCTACCTCTCCGATTCCAGGCGACTGCTCCTAGAGATCCGCAAGGCTATTCACACCGGAGATGTGTCAAGGCTCAACGCTTGGGCCCATCAGTTGAAATCCGCCAGCGCACAAGTGGGAGCCCTCGCCGCCGCCCATCACTCCGGAGAAATCGAACGGCTCACGCGCGAAGGGCAGCTGGATGTCGCAACCAACCTTCTCGAACCTCTCGAGCAAAGCGTCGAGATGGCCTGTAGGATTTTCGAAGGAACGCTCCGCGCGAAAGCCGCCTGATTGCGGATCACTCTTCTCAACGAGTTCCGGACGGGATGTCCCGCTCCACCAACGCAACAAGCAACAACGTTCGGCTATTATTGGACTCTGATTGGTATGCCAACAGCCGCGGAGAACGTGGAAGATCAGGCGGCTTCGGTGTCTTCTTGCTGTCGTTGGAATGGTTCCTTCTCTAATTCCTTCATTACGTGGTGAAGCCTCGCCCACTCATCCGGACTGAGGTTCACAAATTCACATCCGAAACTACTGGCTCGATACCACCGGACGACGGCTTGGAAAATCTGGATAGGGGGTTGGTGATCGGAGGCGTGAACCTGGAGCTGAAGAGCTGTACCGGGCTTGACTTCAATGAGACTGCAAACGCGGCAGCCTCGAATCGACAGGTCGCTCAGAGTTCCTTCTCCCAAGACAACGTTTATTGAGCTGAATGAGCTCCAAAATTGAACGGGAAACCGCGTATCCTTCCGTTGCTTCATGGGCAAAGTGCAGGACCGTACGTTGCTAGCCTTTTATATTCCCGATCGGTCGAAGTTCCGCCACTTTCTTGGTGATTCCTGCTCGATCGACTGTCTCGACCACCTCAGATATGTCTTTGTACGCGAACCCCGCCTCCTCGGCCAGGCCCGACATGGAGACGGCCTTCACGAGAATGCCTCGCTGTTTCATCTGTTTCTGCACCTGCTCCCCTCGGATGGCCTTCTTCGCCTGCGCCCGTGACATCGTGCGCCCAGACCCGTGCATCGTTGATGCAAAGGTGTCACGCACCGCTCCTGCCGTTCCCGCCAACAAATAGGACCCGGTTTCCATGGAGCCGCCGCAAATGACCGGTTGACCAGTCGTCCGATATCGTGGCGGGAGCTCAGGACTCCCCGGCCCTAATGCTCTTGTTGAACCTTTTCGATGCACGACCAACTCGCCCTCCGGATATCGCTCGACTTTGGCAATATTGTGCGTCACGTCATAGACCAGCTCCATACCCAGCTCCTCTGCCGATCGGCCAAATACAGCGGCAAAGGCTTCTCGAATCTGATGAGTGATGACCTGGCGGTTGGCGAAAGCCGTGTTGGCCGCACAGTTCATCGCCGAAAAATAGTCCTGCCCTTCCACTGATGCGAACGGCGCGCAGGCGAGCTGCTGGTCTTTCACAGAAATCCCATATCGTCGCATCGCTTTCTCAAATACTTTGAGATAATCACTTGCGACCTGATGACCGAATCCGCGAGATCCGCAGTGGACCATCACAACAATCTGGTCATGACCGGTGATGCCCCAGGCTGAGGCTGTTTCTTGATCAAAGACCCTATCGGATGCGACCACCTGTACCTCAAGATAGTGGTTCCCTGATCCCAAGGTCCCTAGTTGATTGATCCCTCGACTGATCGCCCGGTCGCTGACTTTGGATGGATCGGCCCCGCCGATACAGCCTCTCTCTTCCATCGCTTCAAGATCTTGAGGCCAACCATAGCCATTCTCAATACACCATCGGGCCCCGCGGACCATGACATCCTCGAACGACGAGCGGCCCAGCCGTACAGACCCGCTGGCGCCTACCCCGGCAGGCACTCTCCGGAATAATTCCGTCATCAATCGTTCGAGCAATGGCTGCACGTCCTTCTGCGTGAGATTGGTCCTTATAAGCCGCATGCCGCAATTCACGTCATACCCAACACCACCAGGCGAGATGATCCCGGTACGGACATCAAAGGCGGCAACGCCTCCAATGGGGAAGCCATACCCCCAATGTCCATCCGGCATGCACAGCGCATAACGTCTGATTCCAGGGAGACACGCCACATTTGTCACTTGCTCGAAGACTCCGGCGTCCATCGATTGCAGAATAGTCGGTGTAGCATAGATTCGTGCTGGAACCAGCATGCCAGACTTCTCGCTGATGGGGATTTCCCACACCTCATCGGTAATCCGATTGACTCTCATCTCTGTGTGGAGCTTCATACGTCCACCACCACCCGCGCATTCCAGCGCATGTCCTCTTGGCTGACTTGATACATATGTTTTGTAATTCCCTTCACATCGTTCCGCAACACCTGCACCAATCCATTGACCGACTCCCCACACAGCTCCCCCTTCAGATGCCAAGAGCCGTCGTCTCCGCATGTGATCGTGAGTTTGAATGTACTGAATACGACTCCATCCGCATCTTTCCAGTACACCAGATCCGAGAGCCAATCGAACAACAGTTCGGCAGGATCCTCTTCTGTTCGTTCCACTGGTTTCCGCCAGGTAGACCCGACCGTCGAAGGATCGGCCATCGCTTCGATGACCGCACACGTAGCCCCGTGAAAGAGTTCTTGGAGGGAATCACCGGAAGCATCAAACGCCAAGTCAGCCGTGGCAATGTCGTCTAGAAAGCGGAATGAGTGGGACATCGAATGTCACTCGAAGTGATAGGCCGATCTGAACCCATCGTGGGGAGAGCGCGAGTCTTGAAGCGAGCTATCCGAGCTCGAAGATTTTGGGGAAATTGGTGAGGTTCCGGCAGCCGTCCTTGGTGACGAGCACCATGTCTTCAATTCGGACTGCCCCCAATCCTGGATAATACAGCCCTGGTTCAACCGTAACGACATGGCCCTCTTGGAGGAGTGACCCAGTTCGACTGATCCGTGGCGCTTCGTGAATATCGAGCCCCACTCCATGTCCAGTCCCATGAAAATACCCCTGCATGCGCCCATTCACCAAACCGGTCTTGTATCCGGCCTTTTCAAAACGCGCGCAGATGCCCTGATGGATCTTCATGCCGTCGACGCCGTCTTTGATCTTGTCGATGGCGTCTTCCTGAGCATCCTTCACGGCACCATACAACCGTTTGAGTTCCGCACTCACCTTCCCACGTATCACCGTGCGCGACATGTCGGCAAAGTAGCGACTCGTGGCCGACCGAGGGAAGACGTCAAAAATAATGCTGCGATGAGCCGGCAACGGTCCGCTTCCTTCATTGTGTGGATCACAGGCCTGCTCTCCCCCTGCCACAATCGTATGCTGGGCAATACAGTCCCGCTCCATGAGCTTCACGTTGACAAACTTTTTGATCCGTTCCGAGGTCACCACCTCGCCATCGAGCCAGAGTTGCTCATCCTTGATCTCGGCCCGGCGTAATAGCGTGTGGGCTGCAGCCACGGCTTCTTCCGTGGCCCGCTGCGCGTCTTCGATATAACGTACTTCTTCCACCGTCTTCAGCACACGCTGTTCATAAAACGGGTCTCGCTTTGGTTTGAGACTATATCCTCGCTCTTGTAATCGCGCGGCATGGATCACCGGGAAATTTGCCGGCACCGAAAGACGGCGGATCTTGGACTCTTTCAACACCACATGGACGATAT
>CAKKRK010000061.1 GCA_919902665.1 Nitrospiraceae bacterium | reverse complement strand
TGCACGATTTCCACCCACTGCTTTGCAGTCAGTTCCCGTGAGAGCACGTTTGGGTTAAAGCCCGGACGGCTGGCCATCGCCAGAATATCACCGCTGTTCGGATCAAGCGCGACGATAGCGCCGTATTCTCCACCCAGGAGATCCTCGGCAACCTTCTGGAGCCGCACATCGATCGTGAGGTAGAGGTCATTTCCTGCTTGCGGTCTCTCGACAACCACAGCCTTCTTCTCATGGCCAAGCGCATCGACTTCGACGTTCTTTTGTCCAGCCATTCCACGCATGTGTCGATCATAAGACTTTTCCACACCATATTGCCCCACAATGCTGCCTTGGTGGAGATCGACAAACTCGGGTTTCTCCAATTGATCCGCTGAAATTTCTCCCACATAGCCCAGGAGATGGGCCGCCGTCACTCCACCTGGATAATTGCGCTGCGACTCGACCTGAATCATGACCCCAGGCATATCGAGGCGGTTGGATTCCACCAACATGGCATCGCGCAAGGTCATACGGTCTTTGATCTTGCGCGGAAGTAGCTTGCTACCTCTGGCGGTCATTTTTTTTCGAACGAGGGCCGGGTCGAAGCCGAGCAAGTTACTCAACTGCTGAATTAATGCTTCGCGATCCTTCACGTCTTCCAGCGTCACGTAGAGACTGAAGCTCGGGACGTTATTCGCCAAGAGAACACCGTGCCGGTCATAGATCAGGCCACGTGCCGGTTCGAGCAGCACCAGTCTGGTACGATTGTTTTCCGACAAGTCTCGATAGTACGGCCCTTCACGAATTTGAAGATGCCAGAGGCGAAGACCAAGCAGCGCCACCACCAACAAGAGCCCCACACGGAGAATGAAGAGCCGTCGATGGAGATCGCCAAATTCTGTTTCAGGATAGTGCACAGTCGCCATACTGAACGCCTACATTCGAGATTCGGACATCACCTGCTCAATATTCAAACGACTCCACAGAAGCCAGTAGATCGCTCCTCCAATGACCGCATCAAGACAGGCTTGGGGCAGTACGACCATCCAAGCAGCCCACAATAGATCTTGCTGAGGGCTGAGCTTCAGGGCAAGTGGCGTCACCAGTCCGACCACACACGAGACAACGAGCAGCCCCATAACGAGCACAACGGGGCTTAGATACACCACCTGCCGGCCTGCGAGACCAGCGATATACCCTACGGCTCCCTTGAGGATCACGCTCGAAATCAGGTCTTGTGCGGAGAACAGGCTCATCGCCCATCCAAGTGCGAGCCCGACCAACAAGCCATCGAGCTCTCCTGCTATGAGACCGATCAAACACACCGCTACGAAACCCAGATCCGGCTTCACCCCCCACACGCTGAGGTGCGAGAGAAGAACAGACTGAACCGGCACAAGACCAACAATGACGGTACAGTAAATAAGCGCTTTCATGGCTTGGGCTTTGGAACGCTAAGTCTCTCCCCCTCGGTCGGAAGCGGGAAGGACCGAATAACTAAGACGTCCTCAACCCGATTCGGATCTACCTCCGGAGAAAGCTCCGCAGATTGGAACAGCGCTTCCTCTTCTTTATCGATTCGTATGATCGTGCCGATCGGGATACCGCGGGGGAACCCCCCAACCAGTCCTGACGTGACAACGTGATCACCAGGCCGTGCGTTGGACAACAGCGGGATGTACTTGAGCCGGGCCTGTCCCTGCGTCGTCCCTTCGACGATTCCCTCATCTCTCGTACGTTGGATCAGTCCGGCGATGGCATTATTGGGATCGGTCACAAGTAGGACGACGGCTGTGGAGGCCGTAGTCTTGACGATGCGCCCGACCACACCTGCCGGAGTAATCACGCCCTGGTCTGATTGAATCCCGTCGGATGCCCCTTTATTCAAAATGATCGTCTTATACCAATTACCGATATCACGTCCGATCACTTGGGCGGCCACGGATGTGGGAAGGGCTTGCCTTTTAAACTCCAGCAGCGCTGACAGCCGCTCCGTCGCCGCCGACGCTTCTCGCAGTTGCCCATTTTGTTCCTTGAGCAGATCCAGCTCTCGCTTCAACTGCTGATTTTCTTCTTCAACCCCTTGGAGGGCCACGTATCGTCCCCAGATATCGGCGATCCGATCATGGATCCCAGCCACGGCCTGGAGCGGCCAACTGATCACCCATCCTAGGGGACTGCCTATCGATTGAAAGACACTTTGGAGTTGGCCGGGTAGAAGCAGGAAGCCGAGCACGAGAATGACGGCAAGACCGAGAGCGAGACGCCGAGCGTTGTACGATACGCGTAAATTGACCATCCGCATGAGGGATGGAACCTTACCGGAGGTTGTTCGCTTGAGACATGACTGATACTTTCCGGAGAAGATCCAGTTCGTCGAGAATCTTGCCGACTCCCAACACCACGGAAGTCAGCGGATCATCGACCGTAATAATCGGCAAATTCGTTTCTTCGCGGAACCGGGTATCCATCCCCTTCAGGAGCGACCCGCCTCCGGTTAATACGATCCCGCGATCGATAATATCCCCAGCCAGTTCAGGCGGGGTGTTTTCCAACGCAATCTTGATCGCATTCACGATCGTTCCGATGGGCTCTTGCAACGCTTCACGAATCTCAGCGTCATCAATGACCAACGTGCGGGGAATGCCGGAAATCAAATCCCGACCCTTGATCATCATGGTTTTCCGCTCCTCGAACGGGTAGGCGGACCCGATTTCAAACTTAATCCGTTCCGCCATATGTTCGCCGATGAGCAGATTGTACTTCTTCTTGATGTAATTCATGATCGCTTCGTCCATCCGATCGCCGGCGACCTTGACAGACTCGCTGTATACGATCCCGCCGAGCGAAATAACCGCAATGTCCGTCGTCCCGCCTCCCACATCGACGACCATGTTGCCGGACGGCTCCGTGATCGGCAATCCGGCCCCAATCGCAGCAGCAACAGGCTCTTCAATTAGATAGACTTCTCGGGCCCCGGCCAATTCCGCCGAGTCGCGCACCGCCCGCTGCTCCACCTGCGTGATGCGGGAGGGCACACCGATAATGATGCGTGGCCGCACAAACGCGCTGCGATTGTGGGCTTTACGGATGAAATGTTTCAACATTTGCTCGGCCATCTCGAAATCGGCGATCACGCCTTCCTTCATCGGCCGAACGGCGACAATATTCCCGGGCGTGCGGCCGAGCATTTTCTTCGCCTCGGTACCGACGGCCAGCACTTTTTCGCTTTTCTTTTCAACTGCGACTACGGAGGGCTCATTGAGAACAATCCCCTTCCCATGGACATACACGAGGGTGGTCGCAGTGCCCAAATCAATCGCTAGGTCGTCGGAGAACCACCCAAACATGTTTCCCGGAAACCCCACGGCGTCTCTCCCTTCATCTTGGCCGAGCAATCCAGCGCTCAGCCTGTGTGCTTCGTGTACGACGGACCTAATCCGGAACCAAAAGTTGACCGGCGTCTAACACGTGCGTTCTTGCTACTTCATCACCCAGCCGACGACCTTGCTCATTCCCAATGATCAAAAAACTTTCAAACGCTAAAATAGCCAGCGCGACGAGCCATCCAACATATGGGACCGCATACGCTATCTGAGCACCGCCCAGTGGAAGATTCCGGATGATCGATTCTCGGAAGCCAGCCGTATCTCGGCCATCCAATCGCATAGTTTGCAGACCGACCAACCGTTTGCCGATACTTTTTCCTCCTGCAAACCCGTCAGCTATTAAAATGTAGGCCAAACCTGAAAGAAAGCCGACCGGAGGAGCGATTTCGCCGGCAGCGACGACAATGAACAGATCAATTAACTTCGCGATGAATCTATTCAGGACATGGGCCTTCGGATAGACTCTTGCTTCTAGCGCCGTCGAGGTTAGCCCATCCCCTACCAAGGGATCTCCTTCTAATTAGTCGCAAAGTATAGCAAAAATCAGCAACTTGCACAAACAAAGTACAATCTTTTTTGGAGCGTTGCGTTCGGAGCCATCCTGAATCCTCTCATGACTCTCCCCGAAAGATACGATCCTTCGGCAGACTCCCGAAACCAGCGACTCAAACCCATCTCCTGACATCCTCATTAAAAGCGGCTCTTGTCTTCCAGACTATCCATAAGTACACTGTTGGCTTCACAAAAGGAAGAGGATTCAGATGATTAAGACGATGCGCGATGCGGCTCACAACTACCCGTGGCTCCTCAAGTCCATCATGGGGACCCTGGCTGTTGCTTTCATAATTACGATGGGCTGGTGGGGATTCGGTGAACAAGCTGGCGGACCCGTTGCCACGGTCGGGGATCAATCGGTCTCCCTCGACGAATTTAAGCGCACCTACGAAAACATGCACCGCCTCTACAAAGACAACGTCAAGACCGATTTCAAGGAAGAAGAGTTCAAGGACTTCGTCGTCGGACAACTGGTCGACAGTCGTATCTGGATCATCGCAGCCGAAGAAATGGGCGTGCGGGTCTCTGATGCCGATTTGCGTGAGCTGATCATACAAATGCCGGTCTTTCAGAAAAACGGCGCCTTCGACCCAGAGCTCTACAAGCGCGTCCTGGCCGCAAATCATCTCACACCAGCCTCGTTTGAGTCGATGCAACACCAAGAAGTCCTGGCCAATAAAGCGCGAATGATCGTTCGGGATTCCGTTGCGCTCACCCCCGAAGAGATCGCCGAAGGGCAGTCGCTCATAACCAGACCTGCGGATAGTAACGACCCCGCGAAGATGGCTGGGGCCAAGCAACGAGTGTTGGATGACATGCTCTTGCAGAAACAGCAACGAGCCCTGGTCTCGTTCCAACAGTCCATGAAAGCGAAACTGCCGGTTATCATCCGCCGCGAATTGCTGTAAAGCCAGCTTGTGTTGTTCAGCTATATGCTGACTGGCTCAATAGACAGCTAGAGAATCAGCATCGCATCACCGTAGCTATAGAAGCGATACCGCTCGCTGACCGCTTCTTCATAGGCCCTGCGTATCGGCTCGATTCCGGCTAAGGCGGAAACCAGCATCAATAGCGTGGTCCGTGGGAGATGGAAATTCGTCATGAGAGCATCGACGATCTTGAACTGGAATCCCGGTGTGACGAAGAGCCGGCTCTCGCCAGACATCGGAACGACCTCCCCCTTTTCTTTGGCAACCGTTTCAAGCGTACGAACCACTGTCGTACCGACAGCCACCACTCGTCCACCGGCTTGTTTCGTCTGGATGATCATATTGGCTGTCTCTGGGCCTACGTGAAAGGTTTCTCCTCCCATCTGATGATCTTCAATCCGCTCAGTCGTCACCGGCTTGAACGTACCGGGGCCAACATGGAGCGTCACCGTCACCATGTTGATCGCGGCTTCGCGCAGTCGTCTAAACAAGTCTTCCGTAAAGTGAAGCCCCGCCGTCGGGGCAGCAATCGCACCCTCGTGCTTGGCAAAGACCGTCTGATACCAGCGATGATCTTCCTTCGTCGCTGCGCGCTTCATGTACGGCGGAAGCGGCATGACCCCTCGTGCTTGAAATAATTGTGTCATTGGAACCGGACTGTCTACCAACACTTCGGTGCCTGTTGCATCACGCTTCACGATAGTTGCGCGAGATTGTTGATCGAATTCAATAACCTGGCCAGCGCGGAACGAACCTTTCACCATGATTTCCCACCGGCCCTGACCAAGGTCCTTCACGAACAACACCTCGACCGATGTCCCAGTCGATTTCTTGACTCCAGATAGTCGTGCGGCCATCACCTTTGTGTCGTTCACGACAAGAAGGTCACCCGGCTTCAACAATACAGGAAGCTCGGCGACATGACGATGGGTCAGTTGTTGGGTTGCTCGATCCAACACCAGCAATCTGGCGCGGTCACGCGGGATAACGGGCTCCGACGCGACCAGGGATGGATCGAACGGAAAATCGAACTCGGAGAGTTGCATCAGGATGGAGGTGCCGCAGGGATCGGAGACACAGGAGGTGCTTGAGTCAATGACGCATCCTGAATCTCTGTCCCAGGATAGTAGTAACGAAGAATGCTCGAAAAAGAATAGCCCAACTCCGCCAACTCTTTCGCGCCCCACTGGCACAGGCCAACCGCATGACCAGCTCCGTAGCCGGAGAAGACGACATCCTGCCCGACCGATTCGATGGTAAATTGCGTACTGGGCACCACCGTATACCCTACCGTTTTACGCAGGTCTTCGCCCCGTAGTGTCAACTCCCCGCTCGAGTGCACAATCCGTATGGTCGCCACTCGTCCGGCACGGCTATAGGCAAGCGGTATGATTGCCGAGATTGTTCCTACCGCAAATCCTCGTTGCCGCAAATTCTTTTCCAACGTGTCGAGCTTGACGGAAGCCTTCCATTGATAAAACGGAGACTCGAGATCGAACGGGCATTCGACACCTTTCAAATACGGGAGATCCTTCGACCACACATTCATGGCATCCTCCGTGATTCCTGCGGCAGTCGACGAGAATGCCGCATAGATTGGAGCACCTTGGTACGCCACCACCAAGCCTCTCGTGGATTCTACCGCCTGTATCACCCGTTCATCGATACCGTGACGGCCACGATAGACCTGATCTTGGGTACTGGCAACAACATCGTAGTCCCGTGTGGCACTGAGCATATGTTGGTACAGCGCATAGGTCCTGGTAGCGATGGCCTGAACCTTCAACATCTCAGGATGCCAGGCAGAATTGACCTCCGCCGGTACCACCCCTTTGACATACTCTTCCAAATCGACATGATTGACGAGAAGCAGCCCCTTCCCTCGCCGAACCAGCTGGATCACCCCACTGATTTGTAGGCCACCTTTGTCATCACTCGCATGAAGTGCTGTCCTCCTGCCGTTCCCATTGAGCCAGAGCTTGAGGTCGTGGTTTCCAGCCCGTAGCGTCAGCTGATCACTCACGACCGGTTTGCCGTTGAGTATCAACGCACGGCCACGCACCTTAATCCGCAAAACAGGCCGATACGACCATGCCTCATCATGTTCATCAGTGACCCAAATAGTCTGATCGGTATGTACTTCCAGCTGCTGGACATCAGGAGCCAATAGCACGCGAATGGATTGCGCCGCCCCCGCCTCTGGCATCATGATCGAGCCGAGGCAGATCCCCACTCCCGCTGCGCCGGCCCAGAACCGCGCGGCTATCATCGGCGAAAGAGCCATCCTATAAAATAGAATAGCAGACTCAGAAGGATGCTGAGAACAATACTTGTCGCGATGGGGAAATAGAAGCTGAAGCTGTCACGCTTGATAGAGAGGTCGCCCGGCAGCTTGCCGAGCCAACTGAAGGCGTTCCCTAATCCAGGAATTCGATCCACGACGACCAACAGAACCCCGAGTGCAACAATACCTAACCCGATTCCGATCAGAATCTTGCCGAAGGGGGTCCATTCCGGCATCAATTTTCATCCCAGTTTACAGGCGACCGACCAAGCTCAACTGCGTCACTCTCGCATCACACACAGGCCCAACGTACACCCTGAGAAGAGCCTGTTTTTCAGCATGGCACAGGCTGGATACGAATCCTCTACGCTACGCATCACCTCTTTGCTCGCTCCGCCCTTGCAGCCAAACGAGTTGAGCATCCTGCTAGTTTTTGACCAAACATTCTGCGATCTGAATGGCATTCAGAGCGGCTCCTTTGCGAAGATTGTCGGAGACCACCCACAGATTGAGGCCGTTCGTGATCGATTCATCCTCCCGTACGCGACCGATATAGACCTCATCTTTTCCGGTCGCATCGAGTGGCATCGGATACAGCTTCTTCACTGGATCGTCATAGACAATCACACCGGGCATGGCGGCCAGCGCAGCACGCGCCTCGTTCGCCGTCAGTGGACGCTCCAATTCAACGTTGATTGCCTCAGAATGGCAGCGCAGCACGGGAACCCGTACGGTCGTGGCGGTAACCCGAAGGCCCGGTGCATTGAGAATCTTTCGCGTTTCTTTGGCGATCTTCACCTCCTCCGAACAGTCACCCCCATCATTAAACGAGCCAATGTGCGGCAATAGATTAAAGGCAATCTGGTGGGGATAGACTTCGATTTTGATGTCTCGAAACGCCAGGAGATCTTTGGTTTGCTCCATCAGCTCGTCCATCGCTGCCGAACCCGTCCCCGAAACGGACTGAAACGTCGTCACCACCACACGCTTCACCCCCACCGCGTCATGAAGGGGCTTGAGTGCCATCACCAACGGAGTGGTCGTACAGTTTGGAATAGCCACGATCCCTCGAGGCATCAAGCCTAACGCAGCGGCATTCACTTCGGGAACCACCAAAGGAACCTGATCATCCATCCGGAACACAGCACTATCGTCGATGACGACGATTCCAGCCGCGCCCAATCGCTGGCCATACTCTTTGCTAATGGCATCAGTGGCCGAGATAAACGCCAGGTCCACTCCCTCGAACGATGAGGATTCGGTCAGCTCTTCAACTGTCCACTCCTTGTCCTGACAGGTCATCACCTCGCCGGCTGACCGTTTAGACGCAAAAAGCCGGAGGCTGTCGAGCGGGAATTTCCGCTCCTCTAAAATCTCCAGCGTTTCTTGCCCAACCGCGCCGGTGGCTCCAAGAATGGCCACCGTATACCCTGGTTTCTTCTTGATCATGAAGCGCCTACTCCAATGCCAATACGCGAATACGATGATTAAAGGTGTCGGCCACCAGCAGCGCCCCGTCGCGATCGGCAACGATACCGAATGGGTAACACAAACTTGCTTCTCGTGCGACGCCACCATCGCCGGAATAGGATGGAACGCCTTGCCCCGCGACGCAGAAGCCCACCCTCGATTCCCAATCCCACTGCCGGATGACATGATTGTCTGAATCGGTCAGAAAGAGATGCCCCTCATGATCGAATGCAATTCCTGTCGGGCGCGAAAGGCTGGCTGACGGCGCATCCGACGGCGACTCATACCGATAGACTCCGCCGTCGCCGGCCACTGTGGTCATCAACCCTGACGAAAGCTCGACGCATCGCACTCGGCCATTGAACGTATCAGCAACATAGAGCCGATCAGCCACTAGGGCCAATCCACTGGGACCGGCAAGAGCGATCTCGATCGCTCGCTTCCCATCACCATCGTACGTCGCAATCCCGTTTCCAGCAATCGTCTGAATCACACCGGTTTTGAGATCTACCATCCGTACACGATGATTGCTTTGATCGGCGATATAGAGTCGTCCCGCGTCGTCGATGGCCAGAGCCGCTGGTTCATTGAGTGCCGCCTGGTTGGCAGGGCCACCATCACCGGAGAAGCGTGCCTGACCAGTTCCGGCCACGGTCGAAATAATCCCGGTTTCAACATCGACCATCCGCACACGATGATTCATGGTATCAGCGATATAGAGATTTCCTTCCCGATCCACCACGACCGCCGTAGGGAAGTTGAGATGGGCACTCACCGCTGGCCCGCCGTCTCCATCATACCGTTTGGAAGACGAGGCAGCGGGATTCGTCCAATACCGGACCGTTCCACTCACATCAGCGTGTTGAGTAAATTTTGCAGAACTACGTTCGCCAGCATCATCGGCCAAAGGGTCTTCATCCGTGAGTGGGACGGGAACGTCCCGCTGTACAGCCGCATGCATGTGCTCCCCGCCGAACGTCCCAGCTACGGTTGATAACATACCGGTGGCACGATCGACTTTGCGAACGAGATGATTTTCGGAATCGGCGACATAGACATTCCCGTGACAATCGATCGTCACACCCTTCGGCTCGTTCAAACAGCCCTGCATTGAAGGTCCGCCGTCTCCCGTACAGCCAGGTTCGCCGTTGCCGGCGAGTGTTCTGATCATCCGTGTGGAAAGAATGGTTGCCATGGTTCAGCGTCGAGGACTAATTCAAGTTTCGGACAATCGCCTCGCCCATCTCCACAGTACCGACAATCTTTGCTCCGGGGCTCTGAATATCTTTGGTTCGATAACCAAGGTCGAGGGTTTTCACGATGGCCTGTTCGATAGCTTCCGCTTCTTGATCGAGTTGGAAGGCATACGACAGCATCATGCCAGCCGATGAGATCGTGGCGATGGGGTTCGCGATATTTTTCCCTGCGATATCCGGGGCACTCCCATGAATCGGCTCAAAGAGGCCGATCTTGGCCCCGATACTCGCCGACGGCAACATCCCGATCGAGCCGGTCAACATCGCCGCTTCATCGCTCAGAATGTCTCCGAACATGTTATTGCAGAGCAGCACG
>CAKKRK010000060.1 GCA_919902665.1 Nitrospiraceae bacterium | reverse complement strand
TGCTATATCTATAGCCATGAGACACTCGTCCGGCATTTCCACGCCTATGACAGTGCCTTCAAGAATATCCCGCATGTCATCGCGTTTGCGATGAAGGCCAATTCCAATCTGGCCATCCTTCGCCTGATGGCCAAGGAAGGCAGCGGCGCGGATATCGTGTCCGGCGGCGAGCTGTTCCGAGCCCTCAAAGCCGGGGTGCCTGCTTCCAAAATCGTGTTTGCCGGCGTCGGTAAATCGCCGGATGAAATCCGCGATGCGCTGAAGGCCGATGTCCTCATGTTCAATGTCGAGTCGTCGGCTGAAATTCATGCGATCAACGAGGTCGCGGCATCGGTCGGTAAAAAAGCGCGCATCGCGTTGCGGATTAATCCAGATGTGGATCCCAAAACCCATCCCTATATCTCGACAGGGATGAAGAAGAGCAAATTTGGCATCGCGTCGGATCGCGCGCTGGAAGAATACAAGATGGCGTCCTCTCTGGACCATATTGACGTCATCGGTGTCCACGCCCACATCGGCTCGCAGTTGACGGAGGTGACGCCGTTCGTCGATTCGCTGAAGAAGGTCGTGACGCTCATCCATACGCTGAAAAGCCAGGGCATCACCATCCGCTACCTGAATATCGGAGGCGGACTCGGCATTACCTATTCCGAGGAGAAACCGCCTTTACCCCAAGACCTGGCAAATGCGATTTCGCCGCTCGTCAAAGATTTGGGGTTGACGCTGGTCATGGAACCCGGACGGGTCATCGTCGGCAACGCTGGCATCCTGGTGACAAAAGCATTGTACGAGAAGGCCGGGGAGACGAAGCACTTCGTGATCGTCGACGCCGCCATGAACGATTTGATTCGGCCCAGCCTGTACGGCGCCTACCACGAAATTCGTCCAGTGAATGAAGACGCCCTCCATCGGACCAGACAAACAGTGGACATTGTCGGGCCGGTCTGTGAATCGGGTGATTTTCTGGCCAAGGATCGATCGCTGCCTGGCACCAAGCCTGGTGAGTTATTGGCGGTCATGAGTGCGGGGGCGTATGGCTTTGTGATGGCGTCGAATTATAACTCTCGACCCCGCGTACCGGAAGTGCTCGTCAAGGGTGGAGAGTTTCACGTGATTCGCGAGCGAGAAACATACGACGACCTCGTACGTGGCGAGAGAATTCCGTCCTTCCTCAACGAAACGGAGTGAGTATGTTTACCGGATCTCTTGTCGCAATTGTGACGCCATTTCGACAGGGCAAGGTCGACGAGCGCGCCTTAGCCGAGTTGATCGAATGGCAGATCGCCAATGGCACCAATGGCGTTGTCCCCTGCGGAACCACTGGTGAATCGGCCACCCTTTCTCATAGCGAGCATAATCGGGTGATTGAGTTGACGGTCGAGGTGGTCCGGCGGCGGGTACCGGTGATTGCCGGAACCGGCTCGAATAGCACGGAAGAAGCCATCACCCTCACGAAACATGCAAAGCAGGCCGGAGCCGACGGCGCGTTGCTCATTACTCCCTACTACAATAAACCCACCCAGGAAGGGCTCTATCGACACTATATGGCTGTTGCAGGAGCCGTCGACCTGCCTTTACTCCTGTACAACATCCCCGGTCGTACTGGAGTCAACATGCTACCTTCGACGATCGCCCGACTCTCAGACATGAAGACGATCGTCGGGGTTAAGGAAGGGAGTGGCTCGGTCCAACAGGCCTCAGATATCGTGCAGATGTGCGGTGACCGCCTAACCGTGCTGGCTGGCGACGACTCCCTCACATTACCAATGATGGCAGTCGGTGGAAAGGGTGTGATCACCGTAACGGCCAATATCGTGCCGATGGAAATGGCCGGTCTTGTGAAGGCCTTTGCCGAGGGACGAATCGACGAAGCGCGACGGATTCACTTTAAGCTCTCTCCCCTCTTTGCGGCGTTGTTCTATGAGACCAATCCCATTCCGGTCAAAGAGGCGTTAGGGCTCATGAGGAAGATTGACCCGGAATTGCGCTTACCGCTCTGCCCAATGGCACAGGACACACGAGAGAAATTGGTTCGAGTCCTCAAGGATGCGGCGTTAATCTAACTTGAGCAAGGTCTAGGTGTACGACAAAATGATCAAGATCATTGTAGCGGGTGCGGCCGGCCGAATGGGTTGCCGACTAGTGTCACTGATCCGCGATTCAACGGCGTTGACATTGGCAGGGGCCTTGGAGGGGAAAGGACATCCGGCATTAGGGGAGGATGCGGGCGAGGCTGCAGCCTCAGGTCGTGCCGGCATTCCCATCACAGATGACCTCTCCATTCTGATGGAGCGAGGAGAGGTTGTGATCAATTTTTCCTCGCCCTCGGCGACACTCGAACATATGCGGACCGTTGCTCACCATCAACGGGCCATGGTGATCGGGACCACCGGATTTTCGGCTGTTCAACTCGATGAGCTGAGGTCACTAGCCCAGCAAATTCCCTGCGTCTTTTCTCCGAACATGAGTGTTGGAATCAACCTGATCTGCAAAGTCATCGGCGAAATGGCCAGAACGCTTGGGGACGAGTACGACATCGAAGTGATTGAAGCCCACCACCGACTGAAAAAGGACGCGCCGAGCGGCACGGCCCTCAAGATTGCCGAAGTCCTCGCCCGTTCGGTGAGCCGAGACTTGGACCAAGTCGGAGTCTATGCCCGCAAGGGACTGATCGGAGAACGAACGAAAACTGAAATCGGAATACAAACCATTCGCGCCGGTGATATTGTCGGCGACCACACGATTCTGTTTGGTGGCATGGGGGAACGAATCGAGGTCACTCATCGGGCCAGTAGCCGGGATACGTTCGCCCTGGGAGCCCTGCGAGCCGCAAGGTGGGTCGTCCGCCAACCGCCTGGGTTATACGACATGATGGATGTTTTGAACCTTCGTTGACCATCTTCCAGCTGCGCCTCGGCATCGATCCACTTGATTGCATACACCTTCAATGAATGCACGGGTTGGATGCAGTCATACAACACCCTCCCGCAGGATATTCAGGTATGCTGTGGCTCACTGAATAGATAGTGCTTCTAGCTGACGACTTTGAATCCGTTACCGATCATGAAGAAAGAATTGGCAGTCAATGCCATGATTTGTGGTTGGTTTCCGCCCTGGCCACTGGCGAACGGAGATTACCCGTCGCCGGTGATCTGCGGAGCAGCCATTCCCCACAGTGAGTTGGAAGGCGCTGAGATCAAACCTGACCTCGCAACCCTCCCGCTCGTCAGTAGGTAGTGGTTTAGAGACTAACAGGAAAGATTAGTGGCGAGCCGTAATCGGTCGAGGTTCTTGATCCGCTGCTTTTCGACGACCACAGTTCAAACAGGCAAACACAGTGATCGCAAGCCCGGCGTCCAAATCCACAGCCCGTTCCGGTAACATCGCACCATGGCATTTATCGCATGTCTTCATGGTCGGCACTGTAGCACCATAGAATTGAGAAACCAATACTCCTGAAGTACTGGATGGCACTGGCAAGAGTCCCAATGAGACCTATCGCCATAGGCCATTTGCGCATTATCCATCGATCTGATTTACGATCCGTAACAGGTCTATTCTTGACAGGCCTGCCCTACTCGCATAGGATTGTGGTCAGAATTTTACAACCCACTATGTATAGATTAATCCTAGCCATTTTACTTTTCACAGCTCTCTACTTCTTGCTCCGACAAATATTTCGTGGATTTAACAAACCGATTGAGAATGGCCGGAAGAAATCGCCTGTACCAGTCCAAGATGAAGAACAAGATCAGATGGTCGAGGATCCAGTGTGCCACATATTCGTCCCGAAGCGAATTGCCGTGATCGAGACGATCGGTGCACGGGAATACTGTTTTTGCAGCCAGGAGTGTGCGGTGAGGTTTCGGAGTGAGCACCCCGTCTAGCAGGGGCTATTCAAAAGCTATATGAAATCGTTGCCGTGGAAGGAAGATCCTGGCAATTGTTTAGCAATAAATTTTGGTAATTAGGGCGAAACGTAACCAAAGAAGCACCGTAAGAAGAGTTTGAAA
>CAKKRK010000059.1 GCA_919902665.1 Nitrospiraceae bacterium | reverse complement strand
AACCAGTGCAGACTCAAACGAAGAGGTTTTTTATGGCTTTTACTGAAAACCACCCCTCACGAGAGCGTTTCGAAGAAGAGTGTTCTGGATGCGCAGGGAAAGTTTTCGTATTCTCTAGATGTACATATAAAGTGATAGTTTATGTTTATGCTTGTTGATGTTGAAGTAACTCATGTTGTATTTATCTAGTAAACATGTGTGCGGGGAGATCTCCTTGATATTATTGAGGCCGATGTGATGACTGCCTTCTCCTAAGGTCGGGAGGAAGACATCTGAAATATACAGGTACTGAGCCGACCACCAAATAGTACATAGCCTGAGCTCTGACCCTCCCCTGATTTCACAGACACCTCCCTAAGTGGGAGAATGACGAAATTGGAGGGCAGCATGGCAACACTCACACGACGTCAGTTTACCGATGTGTTCAAGACCGAGGCCGTCCGGCTCACGCGGGAATCGGGTCGGCCCGTGACCCAGGTCGCGCGGGAACTCGGGATTGTAGACAATCTGCTGTATCGCTGGAGGAGCGAGCAACATAGTGTCGACTCCCAGGGCCGGACCTGCGAGGCGGTACGGGCCGAGCAAGACGCGCTGACTCGGCTCAAACGAGAAAATGAGATCCTGCGGCAGGAGCGGGATTTTTAAAAACGTGCGGCGGCGTTCTTCGCGAGGGAGTCGCGATGAGATACCGAGTCATTCAGGAGCACGACCGTCGCGATCCGATCCGGTTGATGTGCCGGGCCCTGGCGGTCTCGGCAGCAGGCTATTATGCATGGCGTGTACGGCCAGAGAGTGCCCGGTCGGTGTCGGCCCGGACGACCCTCTCAGCCATCCGGGTGATCCATCGAGCATCCCGCGAGACCTACGGGAGTCCCCGCATCTGGGACGCCCTGGTCAAACAGGGCCACCGCATTGGCGAGCATCGCGTGGCCCGGCTGATGCGCCAGGACGGTATTCGAGCCAAGACGGTGAAGAAGTGGCGGGCCACCACCCAGTCCCAGCATCGGTTCCCCGTAGCCGCGAATACCCTTGATCGGGCCTTCACCGTCGAGGCGCCCAACCGGGTGTGGGCGGGTGATATCACGTACGTCTGGACCCTGGAAGGCTGGCTGTATCTGGCCGTACTGCTGGATCTGTACTCGCGCCGAGTGGTCGGCTGGGCGATGAGCCAGCGGGTCACCGTCGAGCTGACCGAGCAGGCGCTCACCATGGCGTTGGCGAAGCGGGCTCCCACGGCAGGGCTCCTCCACCATTCGGACCGGGGCAGCCAAGGCGCATTCAAGTGGTCGTTGCAACATCTTGATGAAGGAGGTTGCG
>CAKKRK010000058.1 GCA_919902665.1 Nitrospiraceae bacterium | reverse complement strand
AAGAGGACATTTCTACTTTGTCCAAACCGGACATTATCATTTTGGGATTACACGAGATGAGTGCTGAATGGTATTCATACAAAGGGATGGTATGATTATGAAATGGGTACAAATTGTATGGCTCTCATGACGAAGAGGAGGATGGGTATGTCGGAGAAAGCGACATGGAGGATAGGATTCAAGAGTGGGTTGAGCTCGGCTGGCATAGGGGTAGTGCTGTTGGTGATGGGGGGATGTGCCGGTGAAGCGCCGAGACCTGCGCCGACAATGACGCAGGACCAGGTTCGAAGCAATACTGACAAAGCGTTTGAAAAACTGAAGCAAGAGGAAAAGAATCGTGCTGTCGACTCCGGAGTAGGTCCTTACTGATTAAGGTTGATCGCTCGGCGTGAGAGTTGTCGCAAGGGTTTCAATAGCGGCAGTTCCCAGAGCAATCGATGGTGAGCACGCTGCTCCACTTGACGAGGTTCGTGAAAGGTTCGGAGAAGTGTCGCTGAGACGATCAATCGCAATAGGCCCGAGAGAAAGAAAATAAACGGGAGGTTGGAGACGGGCTCCAGCATCAAGTTCCAAGCCTGCAGCCTGTCCGGTAGCGTGTCGATCAGTACGCTTCCGATCACGGTTCCCATTGCCCACCCAATACCATTCACGATGCTTGAAATGGCAACAGCTTTCCCGCGATCCGTAGGCTGCACCACGTCGAAGACGTAGTTATTCAATCCAAGTCCAAGTCCTGCCCAAACCACGCCTCCGAAGAAATTGACGGTGACAAGAAACGGCCATGCTGTCCCGAATAGATACAACATCGGCAGGAATGCTACGAGTAGTCCAGTGAAGGTGAGCAACGCCTTATTCCCAAAGCGATCGCCGAACTGTCCCCAGGCTGGCAGGGTCAGAAATTGGCCGATGATGCCGGCGGCCAGCCAGGTTCCATATTGCCAATGTGCGAGATGCAGGTCCTGAAGCAGGTAGATGACGAAGAATGGACCAGCAACCAACACAGCCGAGTGCATGAGACCTGAAAAGAGGAGGAAGTGGCGGAAATTTTTAGACGTGCCGGTGCGGAGAAAAACCAGAAATCCAGTTGGATTGCCACTCGGCTCATGCGATGGTAAACCGCGTACCTTCAGTAGTAAGAGAGCTGACGTGCTCCGGCAGAGCCCAGCCGTGAGGAACATGACGGCAAAGCCGATCCAAAGGAGTTGCTGTTGCTCGAAGAAGCTCAACAGCGCTCCAGCCAGGCAGAGTGCGAGAAAACTGGTCATTGCAATGGTGCGTGATCGTCTGGCGAAGTAAGTGCCTCGTTCGTTAGGCTCAAGCAAGCCGGTGATGAGACTATTCCATGCAGGAGAGGTGAAATGAGTAAAGGTGAAATACACGGCAACGGCTGCGATGAGCAGCCACGGCCCTTGATCAGGCCAGAGCAAGGGTAGTGCGAGAATGGGGATCCAGGCGAGGGATTGTCCGATGATGCCCCAGAAGACTTGAGAAGCCAGGCTGGGGAACCAGTGGGCGACTTTGACGGAAACCAACTGCGCCCATGTGCCTAAGAGCTGGGGAATAGCCGAGAGAATACTCAATTGGAACGGTGTCGCGTGCAAGAGTAAGGCAAAGGCCGAGAGATACTGCTCGCCTCCGCCTTGGGCAATAGCCTGGAATAGTCCATCACGAATACCAAAACGACGACCGGACTCGTGTGGCATGATAGGAGCGGGATCGTTGTCAGGAGTATGTCCAGTTGAATGTGGTGATGCTGGTTGGGCGGTCATAATCAGAAAACCAAGAGCACTCTACCATAGAATCAACATGGCACAAGGATTCATCAGATGATAGCCGGCAGTCATTGTCCCCTATGATGTTCCTCAGTACGATAAATTCTATGGCTCAGGATGTTTCGGCAACGAGACTGCCACGAGGTTGGTTTGCCGTTGGCGTGGTTTGCGTCGCCTTGCTCCATGAGCAGGTAGGGATTGCCAAGGACCTCCTGCCTCCCAAGGCGCAAGAGTCCACGGAGATTGGGTCGACCCAAAGCCCCTCCTTCGACTATCAGGAAAAAGACATTCCGCAGTCGCTTTTTACTTGGATCAAGATGGCGAAAGGGTTTGAGGTAGAATGGGATACGTTTGGACGTAAAGGGTGGTATACCCAGGATCCGCGGCTGAAACCGATCGGGCTGGGTTCTACATTCACGCCGGAGATTCCAGCAATCTATATTGTTTTTGAAGTAGCCCCCTTGGAGGATCCGGCACAGTTTGCAGTGCAATGGCATTTGGAGAAACTGAGCGGCCAGTTGAATGAGAAGCCGTTAGGGAAAGATGTATTGGAGGTGTCAGGACACGAACGATATGGGTACCTTGAGTTGAAACGGTCAGGTGAGAAATGGCCGGTGGGCAATTATCTGGCGAAGATCTATATTGCGCCGCTAGGCCAACAACCGTTTCACGCCGTAAACCACGTCGGCGTGATGCGTTTTACCATTGCAGATACTGTTCCTACCTGGTCTCCTGAACAGAAGTCGGTCAGGTAGGTCCCTGGAGAAAGGATACTCATGGGAGAGCGTGTGAAGGTCACAGATCCAGACAAACTAGTCTTGCTCTATGAACGGTTTCGGGATGTTTGTTTGGTTGAGAAAGAAGTCTGGAAAGAAATCTTCATGCCACGGGAGGTGACTGGGGGGCCGGTGAGAACGAACATTCAGGACCGGTATGACGTTGAGATTAACGACCCCGACATTGAGCATGCCATTGAGGCCAACATCTCACGGGGGAGTGCGATCTTGGGCGCGGCCATTGATGAGTACCGCGCCCACATCGTTTTTTTCAAGAAATAGGATTTAAAGCCGCTCCAACGCCGCGATCCGTACCTCAAGCCGGGGGTGCGTTGAGAATAAGCTCATGAACCCACCGGCGTTGCCGGAGATCTTCATCGTTGCGAGTGCGTCTTGCGTAGAGTACTCGAATTGAGCACGATTCACCCATCGATCAATTGCTCGGAGCGCGCTGATCATCGAGTCTTTCCCGTACACCTTGGCAGCAAATGCATCGGCTCCAAATTCTCGACGACGTGAAAACCAACTGATGACGACGGAGGCCAGGATGCTGACGATGATCTGTACTGCCAGTGACAGACCGAAACCTAAGGCTGCCTGATCCCGCTCCGCGAAGAAACGCCGTACCCACATGGCGATGTAATACACAAAGGTGTTCATCAGCCCGGCTAGCACAGTCGTAGCGAACATGTCGCCGTTATAGACGTGGCCCATTTCATGAGCCAGAACAGCCTTCACCTCATCTTCCTTGAGGTTCTCCAGTAATCCGGTTGACACCGCTACCATCGAGTTGTTCTTGCTTGGTCCCGTCGCGAAGGCATTGGGATCGGGAGAATTGTAGACCCATACCTCGGGCATGGTGATATTCAACCGTTGGGCGATTTCCCGCACGGAACCATAAACGACCTGTTCAGCGTGAGAACGGGGTTGGGTGATCTGCTGGCAGTCAAGCATGGCGCGTGCCATTTGCTTTGAGAATGCCAAACTGATGAATGCCCCACCGAATCCGAACATGGCAGCCCATACCAACGATGTTAGATCGACAGAACCGCGGACATCGACTCCGAACATCGGTAAGATCACATTGATCACAATGGGGATGGTGATCGACAGTGTCACCATGATGAGAATATTTGCGATCAGCAGCAGACCTACGCCTTTAAGCCACTTCATTATGAGCCTCCTTGGAAAGAAACGGTCGCCTCAGGTGAGGCAACGAGCTGAACTCCCATGATTATACACAAATCCGTTGCCTGCGACACACTGTCAGTCATAGAGGGCATAGGGCTATGAGTAAGCCCTCATTATTCAAAGTCAAGATGAGTGAGGTCTCTGAAAGTATGTGGATAACCTTGACCGTCTCCCGACGCTCCTGTTAGAAAGCCATTATCATGAGGGTTGATGCAACATGCTTCTGGACACTGGTGATAGGGAGTTGGTTGACCCTCGTGCCTATGTCGGTTGGACTCGCTGCGGATACTTTCATGCCAGGCCCGCCGATCATTGTCTCCATTTCTCCTGATGGAGTTCAACGGGCTACCGTTATTCTCGACAGTTATTCCTACTCACCGAACCATCTGGTCGTGGAGAGCGGCAAGCCAGTTGAGTTGACCTTGACGAGTCGTACGACATTCATACCCCATAACTTCGTCATGAAGGAGCTCTCGGCCAACCTTTCGATTGAGCAGGACGTTGGCGCAGGGAAAACTATCATCGCGAAACTCGCTCCGACTCAGCCTGGGCGTTTTCCGCTCTTTTGTGATAAGCGGCTGTGGCCTATGCCCAGTCATCGAGATAAGGGAATGGAAGGATTATTGGAAGTCAGGTAATGGAACTCTCTACGACAACCGTCTCCTCCAAGCACGAGCTGCTCCGTGACCTTCTCAAGCACGTTTCCCGTCTGTTTTACACAACGTTAGTTGTTGTGCCGGCAAATGTTCGTGATCAAGTAGGATTGGCGTATCTCTTTGCCCGGGCCGCCGATACGATCGCCGATACGGAACTGATCGACCGATCGCGTCGTCTCAGTTTGCTTCACCGCTTCAGCGAGCAATTTCTAGGTGAGCAGCTCGACTGGGCTCAGATTCGTACGGTTCAGCAGGCTGTGGGACCGCTTCAACACGTGTCGGCTGAACGAACCCTGCTCGAACGGTTGGACGAGTGTTTCCGCCTTTTGCTCACCTGTTCGCTGGACGACCGACGTAGGATTCAGCGGGTGATGACGACTCTGACTCAAGGAATGGAAATGGACCTGAGTACGTTCCCTGGGGCTTCCGTGGAGGATCTCACCGCGCTCAAGACCTTTGATGATCTGGACCGGTACACCTATCATGTGGCCGGATGTGTCGGCGAGTTCTGGACCGATCTCATGTGCGCTCATCGCAAGGCGCTGGCGAACTGGAATATTCAGCAGATGTCGGAAGTCGGAGTACGATTTGGCAAGGGACTGCAACTGACAAACATCGTCAAGGACATTGCCCATGATCTGCAAAATGGGCGTTGTTATATTCCAGAAATGATGCTCGATGAAGCTGGACTGAAGCCGCAGGACCTGTTGCAGCAGAGCAATCTTCCTCGCTTCAGACCTGTGCTCCGCAAGCTTATCCGTCTGGCGGTCGAGCACCTTGATCAGGGCTGGCTCTACACAATGGCGATTCCGCGTTATGAAACCCGACTACGACTGGCTTGCATGTGGCCGATCCTCTCTGCCGGAGAATCCCTCAAGCTTGTCATGAATTCCCCCGATCTGTTGAATCCCACCGTGAAGGTCAAAATCCCGCGCAGCAAGGTCTATCAGATCATAGCTATGACGACAGGTACCGCTGCGTGTGCATACGCCGGAACTGCCTATTGGGGGCATTTACGCAAGCAGATCGTGTGACGATCTGCAGGCCTTCGTCCTACCCTGTTTTTTTCTGCGGTTCCAAGAGCTTGTCGCCCTTCTTGAAAACGGCGTAGATGGCCTGTGAGGGGCAAGCGTCGAGGCAGAGCCGGCAGCTTTCAAGACAGCGCGAAGGATCAAATTTGTAAGGTGGTGTTGAGAGCCAGGCGCTGGTCGGGCAAATCGGCACACAGACGGCCTGGTGCGTGCAGCGGTCAGGGTGGCGGACGAGGTGATCACGAATGACTAACATGGGCTTGACTCCTTCAAAGAGGCCTTGAGAGAAGATCTCGAACATATTTTTTTTCGGCAGGCTGCTCATTTCCATTCCTTGACGAGTTCTTTGAGCCGATCTTTGAGCTCAGGAATCTGTTCGAGATTATTCTGAATCGCACCGATGATCTTTTCCAGCCGAGCCGAGCGAAGCGCTTCCTTATCCTTCTTCACCACACGGTCATAGTCCTCATAGGCTTGTCCGTGTTTGGGTTCCAGATGTTTCCTGGCATCCACCAGGGCCTGGCCCAACTCCCACGGTTCTGGCGCCGGTAGAGACGCGATCGTAAATGACCCATCGGTAAACACGATGACCGAGGCACTCGGTTTCCCGGTCAAGGGGACCACGGCTTCAATCGTTTTGCGTTCGCAGACATTCCAGTCCAGCGTGAGTCCAGGAAACTGTTTGGTGAAGGCCACCTTTTCCATGTTGGCCTTCCATTTGTCTTCGGTTGGCATGGATTTATAGAGGTATCGAACGGGACGCCTTACGGTTTTTTGAGCGGTACCAGCTGTTCTGGAACCGGATGGTCAGGCATGAGCAATCGAGTGACAATTTCACCGTTCAGCACGTGCCGTTCCATGATTTCGGTGACATCGTCCTCTGTACCGATCCAGTACCACACGCCTTCAGGATAGACTACGACACTTGGGCCGAGGTCACAATGATCGAGGCAACCGGCTTTGTTTGCTCGGACGACCCCTTTGAGATTTAACCGCTTCGTTTCACTCTTGAAGTGCGCATGAAGTTTTTCCGAACCCAAGTTCGCGCAACAGCCGCGAGGATCATCTTTGGGACGCTGATTCGTACAGATGAAGATATGTCGTTGGAATGATGGCATTGGGTTAGGTAGCTAGACGGGCATCGTCAGGGTATTAAGCCGTTCCATCAGGAGCGTCACATCGTCGCCCCTTAAGAACGGAGATGGGTGCTGGGTTGCGTTCAGAATAGTCGAGATCTCATGTAACCGCAATGATGCTCGTCGGAACTCGTCGCCCTTGGCGAGTTCCGATACGTGGTCAGCACGTAACTTATCGAATTCAGCGCAGATGTCACGGAAGTCACGATGTAAGTTTTTGTGTATCGAACATGGGGTGCAATACCATTTTGGGCTTTGATCTGATAACGGAGACAGGCGATCGTAAGGGCGGCCAAAAAAGTCTTTCCCCAGGGAAAGCTTTGTCAGTGCACCGTTGCCGGCTCCGCAGGCCTGACACGATTCGCTCCAGGAGTCCATCTTCATCTCCATGAAAACCACACCGAAGGGTGCATCTTACAACAGGCTTTTCCAGACTGTCCACGGGCAGCACAGCAGATGGCGTGGCGGTCAACCTGATCACTTTATGGATCCATGTATAATGACATAATTAGGCCTGCAGCACTCATAGCCGGAAGGGGAATCTTTATGGTCATCGGTGTTCCGAAGGAAATGAAAGATCATGAGTATCGTGTCAGTCTGACGCCGGAGGGTGCAGCGACCCTTCGGCAAAGTGGGCATGAGGTCTGGGTTGAATCGTCTGCTGGGCAGGGCAGTGGATTTAGCGATGATGAATATCGTAAGGCTGGGGCCTCGGTTGCCGGTTCGAAAGAGGAGGTATTCAAGAGAGCTGATTTGATTGTGAAGGTTAAAGAGCCGTTGCTTTCTGAGTGCCATCTGTTTCGTCCAGGCCAGGTCCTGTTCACGTATTTACATCTTGCCTCACTCGTGGAGGTGACCAAGGAGCTTCTGCAGAGTAAGGTCACGGCGATTGCGTATGAAACGACCGAGTCGAAAGATGGCAGTCTTCCGATGCTCAAGCCGATGAGTGAAATCGCCGGACGAATGTCGGTGCAGATCGGTGCTCAATATCTGGAGAAAATCAACGGAGGTCGGGGTGTGCTGTTGGGAGGAGTTCCGGGAGTGGAACCGGGCAAGGTCGTCGTGCTTGGTGCCGGGATCGTTGGAAGCTCGGCGATTCGCATTGCGGTCGGGATGGGAGCCCAGGTGACGGTAATTAATTTGGATGTTGAACGGTTGCGGCATCTCGATGACCAGTACCAGGGCCGGATTATCACGCGCGCTGCGAGCTCCACCACCATTGAGAAGGCTGTGTGCTCAGCAGATCTTGTTATCGGTGCCGTGCTGGTCCCCGGAGCCAAAGCACCAACGCTGGTGTCCCGTTCGCTGGTCTCACGGATGAAGCCTGGGTCGGTGATCGTGGATGTTTCTGTCGATCAGGGGGGCTGTGTTGAGACCACAAAGCCGACGACACACTCGGCGCCTGTCTATGTCGTTGATGGCGTCGTGCATTATTGTGTTGCCAATATGCCAGGAATCGTTCCTCGCACATCCACCTACGCTCTGACCAATGCGACGTTGCCGTATCTGCTGCGACTCGCGTCTGACGGTGTGGATCGAGCGATTCACGCTGATCCGGGGTTGGCGAAGGGGGTTAACCTTAAAAATGGAAAAATTGTTCATCGAGGGGTGGCTGAAGCTCATGGGTTGCCTTTTACCCCTCTCTTGTAAGACAATCACACATTCGGTTTGTCTGCTTGGTCTTGTCGGGGCGTAGCGCAGCCCGGTAGCGCACTGCGTTCGGGACGCAGGGGTCGGAGGTTCAAATCCTCTCGCCCCGACCAAACCAAGCTTCCTCCAGCAAAATCTACTCTTTCCAGGTCAAGAGCGACGGGATACAGGACTCCAGTAGGTCTTGTCTGTTTTTACCTCACTCGGTTCGGTTCTCCCTACAACTCTTTATCGCGATTGGCATTGAGAGGATGGAACCCAACGGTTTCTTTCTCTCATGGCAAACTGCATGTTCTGCGAGCGGTCCCTGCATTCAGGTATGTCATAACATTGCTCGTGTCGAGTGATTACAAAATCTAGATCGTGGGCTCAGTTTCTAGCGTGGAAATGTAAAACGCGTGACGCATCTGTAGAGGTGTGAGAATATCCGCTGAGCAATGCTGCGCATGGGAGTTGACGAGTCATGATTGTGGTAGAGCCAGATGCCTCAATCGGTCGATGAACCGCCGGTTCGAGTACACATTCTCGTGGTCGGTCGTGTGCAGGGAGTAGGGTTTCGTGCGTTCGCGGCACGTATTGCCACCAGGCTTAATTGGGTGGGGGGCGTCCGCAATCTCGACGATGGCCGGGTTGAGCTGGAGGTCGAGGGTGGAAAACTGGTGATTGAAGACCTTCTGCGAGAATTGAAAGCCGGTCCTCCAGCTGCGCATGTCAGGATGATTGCGGTGGAATGGAGCGTCGCAACCGGCCGGTATTCACACTTCGACATTTGGCATTAAGGAACGAGAAGTCATGAGTCGACAGGAAGACGAGGAGTCCGAGTTGAGCGAAGCTCGACGGCATACCGCCGATGATATGGACACCTCAGAACCTGCGAGCGCATCTGACCAGGGCGAGCGAGAAACAGGTCGATCAGAAGGACTTGACACGCTGAAGAGCTACTTGCGGGAGGTTCGTCGATCGACACTGCTGACCTTCAAGCAAGAACAGCAGCTCGGCAAACGAGTGATGGCCGGTGATGAGCAAGCTCGGCAACAGATGATCGAATCGAATCTGCGGCTTGTCATCAGCATCGGGAAACGCTACATGCACCGAGGGTTTCCGTTTTCCGACATCGTAGAGGAAGGTAATTTAGGACTGATCAAAGCAGTTGAAAAATTCGATTACAAGCGGGGCTTCAGGTTTAGCACGTACGCGTCCTGGTGGGTCCGGCAATACATCGAGCGGGCGATCATTAATCAAGGTAAGCTGGTGCGTTTGCCTGTACACGTGGTGGAGCGTCTCAATCGTTATCTGAATCGTGTTGAGCAGTTGGTGCAAGCGCTCGGGCGGGAGCCGAGGGCGGCCGAAGTGGCCGCCAAGATGAAGACATCGGAAGAAGAGGTATTAGACCTGAAGCAGTTGGTGCGCACGACCTGTTCGCTCGACAGTCCACTTAATGACCACACTGATACCTTTCTGCGCGATGTGATCGAGGATCCCGTTGGGCTCTTGCCCGATGAGACCGCCGATGGGGTTCGGCGGAGGACGGAACTGATGGCGTGGGTAAGGGAGTTGCCTGAGAAAGAGCAAACTGTTATTGTGTCACGGTTCGGACTCGACGGAGACGAGGCGAAGACGCTCGAAGAAATCGGTCGTACGATGGGACTGACTCGTGAGCGCGTCCGACAGATCGAAATGGCGGCGTTAGTTCGGCTTCGCAATACGATCGGCAGAAAAGCCATGACACAGGCAGACTTGCTCTAAACCCCGTGACCACCGTCAACTATCAGGCACTCATTCGGGAAGTGCCGGACTTTCCGAAGCCCGGTATTCTCTTTTATGACATCACCACGCTTTTGAAGAATCCTGCTGCGCTTCGGAGTCTTGCCGACCAATTGACGACTCGGTATCAGGATCGAGGGATCACCAAAGTTGTCGGGATTGAGTCGCGAGGGTTTATTTTTGGCGGGATTCTTGCTGCCCGTCTTGGGGCTGGATTTGTTCCAGTTCGTAAGCCTGGAAAACTTCCGGCTGATTGTTATGAAGTCAAATATAGTCTTGAGTATGGACAGAACAGTCTTGCCGTGCACCGTGACGCGATCCAAATCGGAGAGCCTGTGCTGATCGTCGACGACCTGTTGGCAACCGGAGGAACGGCAGAGGCGACGGTCCAGCTTGTTCGTCAGCTTGGTGGCACGATTGTCGGACTCGATTTTCTGGTTGAACTGAAGAGTTTGAGGGGACGCGACAAACTCGCTGGGTACGAGGTCCATTCAACCATTACCTATCCCTAGGGGTTAGGCATCCTTCGAAACCCCTTGCTCAAGGGCACAGGGCGTGATATACAAGCCGGAATTTTTGACCCTCCAACTACGTACCTTATTTCTGGAGCGGACTCTCTTATGGCAACAAAAATACAGGCAAAGAAGAAGGGTGAGGCAAAGACGAAATCAGTGGATGCTGTCATCAAGAAATCTCAGTCGGCGACCACGGAGGCAGCCGCGGTGCCTAAGGTGACGTCTGAGGTCGAGATAACAGTGCCAGTGCGGCCTAAGGAAACGGCAAAAGAGCGGGAAGCGCGGGAACAGCGTCAGGAAGTGCTTCATAAAATGCTCATTAGCAAACGCCAAGAGATTATTAGAGAGATTGAAGAGAGTTTGGGGCAGTCGTTGACTGAAGATCAGCAGCGGCGTCTCGAATCAGCGCGAGATGTCGGCGACCAAGCCTTAATGGATCTTGAGCGCGAACTTGGGATTTCGTTGATGGAGATGCGTAATCGTCGGCGCCAGTCGATCGATGAAGCCCTCACTCGGTTACATGACGGGACGTACGGGATGTGTGCCGAATGTGGGATTGAGATTAGCGAAAAGCGTCTCCAGGTGGTCCCCTTTGCCAAGCTCTGTGTAGAGTGCCAATCGCGCGTGGAATTGCTGGAGAAAATCGAACGCGAAGAGGATCGCGACTAGCGTACAACGTTCCCTCTCCCTTCACCCTGTATCCTTTCCTTCCCTATCATGAATGGGCAGACCTCAGAACGAGCGGTCGTTCTTGCCAGTGGCGGATTGGACTCCACTGTCACAGCAGCCATTGCACGACGCGATGGATATGCGCTGTACTTGCTGACCATTGCATACCAACAACGTCACGCGGTGGAGGTTGAGCGGTCGAGACAGGTGGCGACGGCTCTGGAAGCTCACCAACATGTGGTGATCAACGTCGATTTGGGGACGATTGGTGGATCGGCCCTGACCGCCAATCTGTCGGTGCCGAAGCTTCGGACTGAATCTGAGCGAAACCGGGATGTGCCTGTGACCTACGTACCAGGTCGAAACCTGATTTTTCTGTCTTTGGCTGCGGCTCACGCGGAAGTGCTGGGGGCCTCGATCATCTACTTCGGCGCCAATGTCATTGACTATTCTGGCTATCCTGACTGTCGCCCGGAATTCATCCAGGCTGTAGAGGCAGCACTTCAAACGGGAACAAAAGCAGGAATGCAAGGCAAGGGCATTGAGATTCGAGCGCCACTACTTCGGATGTCGAAGGCGGAAATTATCAGGCTGGGCCTGACTCTGAACGTTCCCTTTCAGCTCACGCATAGTTGTTACGACCCGGTTGGGTCGATGGCCTGTGGGCAGTGCGACAGCTGTCAGATTCGGAAACAGGGATTTTCGGAAGCGGGAGTTGTAGATCCGATTCAGTATGCGGTATGTTGAGCCAATGGTCGGCTTGGACAGGTGGGTACGCTCTATGAAGTCATCACGAATGCAGTTGGTCAGCCTCGTTCTGGTGATGCTTGGCGCCGCACCAGCGTGCAGCCAAAACGGGGGGGAACCAAAGGGAACGGCTACCGTGGCCTCTGCACCGGTAGAATTACGAGAAGGAGAGCAGAAGTTCAATGCCAACTGTTCACTCTGCCATGGGATCGGTGGAGTCGGAACGACTCAAGGCCCGTCGTTTCTTCACAAAGTCTATGAACCGAATCATCACGGCGATGAAGCGTTTCAGCGAGCTGCGGCCAACGGAGTAAAGGCCCATCATTGGCAGTTTGGTGATATGCCGAAGATCGATGCAGTCAAACCTGGTGATGTGGACCACATCGTAAAGTACATCCGCTGGCTTCAGAAGCAAGCCGGCATTTTTTGACCGTCCGACCTCATTCTCTCTCATCATCCACAACAATCTGACGTGATCATTGTCGTTTGGGTGCCCATTTCTTTGCCCGTTCCTCAGATTCGGTAATCTGGCTGCGAGTCATCCGTGTGGCGATGGTGTCGCGTGATTCAACAGCTCGGTTCTCGCCATAGGCCGCTGAAAGGCTGTACCACATGTGCGCTTCAACAAGACTCTGAGGCACGCCACGCCCTCGTTCATACATCATTCCGAGCTTAGCAAATGCGAGCGAATTTTGCTGTTCTGCTGCTTTCTGAAACCAGAATAACGCCATGTGATCACTGTACGGGGCGCCCTGCCCGAGCGAATAGAGTGTTCCAAGATTGACTTGAGCACCGGCGTGTCCTTGATCAGCAGCCTTTTTAAACCAATCCTTGGCCTCGAGGTAGTTTTGTGGAAGACCACGTCCTTCGCTGTAGTGTATGCCCAATTCATTTTGAGCATTGAGATCACCGGCCTGAGCATGCTTGAGAACTTCGCTCACGGCTGGTTCGCCAATGAGTAGTTGTGGTGGCCTAGAAGGGGGCGTGGTGCAGCCTGATACGAGAAAGGATGCCAGGAGAAATCCTACGAAAGTCACACACTGGTAGGGTAGCCGGTGAGCCATTCTGAATGATTGTGAACGTGATGAATATCTGCTGGCCAGTTAGCAAACTATAACTCGCTATCCTACGCAGCGGGAGGGCGCAACTTCAAGGGGGCCAATTGTGAGGTAAGGGGTAGACCGATGGAGAGCCTTGAAGGCGACACGTCCTCCAAAGGTGTTCGTATAGCCTACTGTATGAGTGGCGACAGGAATAAGCCAACTTCAAGGAGTGTATCTCAGTTGAGGGCCTCAGATTACAAAGAGCAGGCTGGAGAAACCCATGGGCTACTGTTCTTGAACCGAATTGTGGGTCTTGGGTTTCCAGTTCCGTGCGAGGAATTGTGCTTGTGCTATTTGGGCTGGTGTCATGTTTGTAGCCAGACGATCTCGCCACTTCGCTCCATCTTCCTGCCCGTTAGCCGCCGCCAGGTTGTACCACTGGTAAGCCTGAACGACATCCTTGGGAACGCCCCGTGCCTTTTCATGATAGGTGGCGATCAGGAACATCGCTGGTCCGTACCCCTGGTCCGCGGCAAGATGGCACCATCGTAGTGCTTCCTGATAGTCCTGGGGCATTCCACGACCAATGTTTGACAGCACACAGAGCCGATAGAAGGCACCGACATGTCGCTGAGTGGCCGCCATACGGTACCACCGAACGGCTTCCCTATGGTCTTTCGGTAAAGCGTTCTCATATCGCAAGCCCAGGTTGTACTGATCCTCGGCACTCCCTTGTTCTGCGGCTGACTGCAAATCATCGATCCGTGACGTTGTGTCCCGCACGTCGACGTAGGGGGATTTCGGTGGATCGATGCATCCCGACAGGGTGCAAAGGGCGGTCATCATCATGAGATATCGCAGGCAGGTCTTCATAATCCCTCTCATTCGAAACGTTCCTGCATTGGCTGCTGCCTATCTGAGCAGCAGCCAATGCAGGAACTACTCTAGCACATCTCGCTCTCTAGAAAGCTACCATACCAAGCGTACCATCACGAGCTTCTTCTGCCACGCCCTGTTGCTTTCACTGAAGAGAAAAGATATTTGTTAACCTTGGCATCAAGGTGAAATCTTGGCTCTTGTTGTGGTGCGGAACATTACGAGAAGCACCCTCCTTATGGGAATCTTGTTCCTTGTATCCACGTTATCGGCTCAGGCTCAACAAGAGTTTTCGCCTGGGTCGCTCGAAAAGGGCATACTCTTGGTCGCGAGTCCCTCGCTGAGTGATCCCAACTTTCATCAAACCGTCCTGCTCATTATCGAACACGGACGAGGCGGGACGGTTGGGCTCATTCTGAACCGCGCCACGAATGTGCTGGTATCCGAAGTCTTGCCGGATTTTACTGCGCTGAAGCGTACTACTCACCGGTTGTTTGCCGGAGGGCCAGTCGAGCAAACGCAGCTGGTCCTGTTGTTCAGACTCACGCAGCTCTTGCCTGATACTCGTCAGATTGTCGATAGAATCTACGTGGGCACACCTCGCGTCCTGGAACGTATCATGACTCAGCCTAAATCGACCGAGACCTTCCGCGCGTTTTCAGGATTCGCTGGATGGGCACCGGGGCAACTCGAACATGAAATGCTCGAAGGGGCATGGGGGGTCTTGCCATCGAATGCGTTCAATATCTTCGACGAAGACCCGGCCACACTCTGGCCGGACAGCATCAGCCGTCTTCAGGCCCCCAGAACTATTTCCATTGCACGATAAACGGGTAGACCGGTTTCTCTGTGCGCCTGTTGGGAAGGTGAGGTCGTCTTAAGCGACCTAGCCCCGTTCGATTCAATCACTCGACTCCTGCTGCACGACATGCTCCGAAGAACTTTGTGATGTCTTCCACGACGGGGACTCTCTGTCGGTTCCACCATGACAGGGCTCCGATAAGATCGGTGTGATCGGCATTCGGATAGATGCGTGATCGTACACAGCCGCCTCGTTGCTTGATACGCTGCTCCAGCCTTTCAAGATTGGCAAGTTTCACGGCTGTGTCTTTGTTGCCGTAGAGCAGCAGCATCGGCGGTTGTGTACCGTCGATGAACGTGGTGACCTGCATGTTTGGATAACTCTGCGGTGGGCCGAATATGTCTTCCAGATCAGGTTCGTCAGGAGTAAAGGCGTAGGGGCCGGCGAGGCCGGCGAAATCGTGAACGGTCAGTGAGCGGTCTTTCCCCACGTCGGCAAGGTAGTGGGGATCAGCGGCGAGCAACGCGCCGATATGAGCTCCGGCGGAATGCCCTACCACATGGATTCGAGCAGGATTGCCGTGCCACTCGACGATGTGATCAGAAACCCAGGCCAGAGCCCTCGCCCCGTCTTCGACGAATACTGGAAAGCGCACTTGGGGATACTTTCTGTAATCGGGAATGACGACAATAAAGCCCTCCTTTACGAATGTCGCAGCGACAAACCGATAATCTTCCTTGGCCCCATAGGTCCAGCGTCCACCATAAAAAAAGACAAGCACGTCGAGTTGTTTCTCCATAGTGTTGGCTGGAATGTAGACGTCGAGTTTCTGTAATAGCTCTGAGCCATACGCCCGATCATGCTCAACAGCCATCTCGACCAAGTGGGTGGGAAGGTTGGCGGCTGTGAATGCCGCTTGGGTACAGGCAGACATCAGAAGCAGGTGGGCAAGGAGCAGAATTCTGGAGCATCGGTCTTTCAAGTCATTCATCGGATATGGCCGCACATCGTTCTCGCTACGGCAGAAGTCAACTGTTCATGGCATGGGTTGATCGCGAAGGACTCCTGCACGTCGTAGTTCGTATAGTCACTCCTTAACTGCTTTGTGTCCCCTTCAAGAAGTTGACAGGGTTTGGAGGTTCCAGTAGGATGACGAAACCTTTAATGCCCATCCAGTGAGGTGGGCAAGGAGCCAATCATGATTTTCTGTCCGGCCACGGCCGGTTTCACATCAACCTTCTCACTGATATGCAGTGGGGAGGTTTTTTTATATCAGGATTCGACAAGAACCTGGATCGCATAATCATTTTGCCCATGACGACTCCTACAAATAAACCGACAGATCGAAAAGATGAAAAATTGATCATGGATGCGGGGGACATCTCCCGTGCCATGATGCGCATCGCGCACGAGATTTTGGAGCGGAATAAAGGGGGGAAGGATCTGGCACTGGTGGGAATACGAACCGGTGGTGTGCATCTCGCCCATCGGCTTGTGAAACGTATCCAAAGCATCGAGGGTGTACAGGTTCCCATCGGGGAGTTGGATATTACCTTATATCGTGACGATCTGGCCTTACGAAAGAATCAACCGATTCTGAGAAAAACATCCGTACCATTCGACATGACGAATAAAGTCGTCGTGCTTGTCGATGATGTCTTGTTCACTGGAAGAACGATACGGGCGGCGATGGATGGGCTGATGGACTTGGGACGTCCGGAGGAAATCCAGCTGGCGGTATTGGTCGATCGTGGTCATCGACAGCTGCCGATTAAAGCGAATTATATTGGGAAAAATCTACCGACCTCCCGAGAGGAGCAGGTCCAGGTGCTGTTGGATGAAGCTGGGGAAGATGACCGGGTGGTCATCTTACAATCCTGAATCGGAGGATCCCATGAGCCTCAAGCGCAAAGATCTGCTGAGCCTCGCTTCGTTGTCTGTGGACGAGATCATGCTTGTCCTGGAGACAGCAGATTCTTTCAAGGAAGTGACTGGGCGCGAAATCAAAAAAGTGCCGGCTCTCCGAGGCAAGACCGTCGTGAATCTTTTCTTTGAGCCGAGCACCAGAACGCGTACGTCCTTTGAATTGGCGGCCAAGCGTCTCAGCGCCGACGTGATTAACTTTTCTCCTTCCTCCAGCAGTGTGGTGAAGGGAGAGACCTTGCTTGATACCGCGCGGAACATAGAAGCCATGCAGGCAGACATCATCGTCCTCCGCCACTCCTCGGCCGGTGCCGCTGAAACCCTGGCGCATGGCGTCAAGTCATCTGTCATTAACGCAGGCGATGGATGGCATGAGCACCCGACACAGGCGTTGCTCGATCTCTACACGATTCGGCAACGAGGGATGAATTTCAATGGGCTGCGCGTGGCGATCGTGGGAGATGTGTCGCATAGCCGTGTGGCTCGATCGAATATCTATGCGCTCATCAAACTGGGCGCCGAGGTGCGTCTGGTGGGACCGCCAACGATGATGCCGAGTCGGGTGGAGAAACTAGGCCCGAAAGTTTACTACAACATGGATGAAGGTTTGCGCGACGTACATGTGATTATGATGCTCAGGCTGCAGTTGGAGCGGCAGGGACGCGCGCAGTTTCCGACGATCCGGGAATACTCAAGGCTCTATGGCTTGACTGCTGAGCGAATGCGACTGGCCGACGCCGGCGCGATCGTGATGCACCCGGGACCGATTAACCGAGGAGTGGAAATTGCGCCAGATGTCGCCGATAGTTTGTCCTCGGTGATTCTCGACCAGGTGGCCAATGGCGTCGCCGTGCGCATGGGAATTCTGTACCTCATGTCCGGGGCAAATTCCTAATCTGATGATTCATGAGAGAGGAGCGTTGCGTGTCGATATTGATTAAGGGTGGTCGGGTCATTGATCCAGGTAAGTTTGACGGCATCGCCGATGTGCTGATCGAGAACGGTCAGATTGTCGCACTGGGGTCGAATCTTTCAGCCCCGGTCGGCGGCCGGACCATTCACGCTACGGGGAAGTTGGTGGTACCGGGGTTCGTTGATGTCCACGTCCACTTTCGGGAACCGGGATTCGAGTACAAAGAAACGATTCAGAGTGGCAGTGCTGCGGCGGTTGCGGGCGGATTTACAACGGTGTGCTGCATGCCCAACACGAACCCGGTGAATGACAATCAAGCCGTCACGGAGTTTATCTTGGAGCGATCCCGGCTGGCCGGCCTCGCCAATGTGTTGCCGATTGGTGCCATCACAAAAGGCTCGGAAGGGAAGGAACTCGCGGAGATCGGTGATTTACGGCGGTCTGGCTGCGTGGCGATTTCTGATGATGGTAAGCCGGTCATGAACAGCCTGGTGATGCGGCGAGCGATGGAATATGCCGTGGCCTTTGATCTGACAGTCGTCGACCATTGCGAGGATCTGCATCTGGCAGAAGGCGGCTGTATGAATGAGGGGTTGATCTCAACCGAGCTTGGGTTGCCGGGGATCCCGTCAGCAGCTGAAGATGTGATGGTGGCGCGGAATCTCTCACTTTCGGAGCTGACAGGAGCTCGTTTGCATCTTGCCCATATCAGCACCGCCGGGTCTGTTCGCATGGTGCGGGAGGCGAAAGCTCGGGGTATCCGCGTGACGGCCGAAGCCTGTCCTCATCATTTTACGCTGACGGAAGAACTAGTGCGCGGCTATAACACCCACGCCAAGATGAATCCCCCTCTGCGTACCTGGGCCGATGTCCAGGCGATCAAGGAGGGCTTGCGGGACGACACGATCGATGTGATTGCGACCGATCATGCCCCCCATGCGACGCAGGAGAAACAGCAGGATTTCACCGAGGCCCCATTCGGAATCGTGGGACTTGAGACGGCGCTTCCGCTGACGTTGGGGTTGGTAGAGGAAGGGGTGCTGTCGCTGGAACAAGCGATTCAGAAACTGACCTCGGCTCCGGCTGCGGCATTCGGACTCAAGAAAGGGACGTTGACGGTCGGTGCTGATGCCGATGTCGTCCTCATCGATCCGCAAGAACTGTGGGAAGTTGACCCGTCCAAGTTTCGATCCAAGAGCCGCAATACGCCGTTTGTGGGGTGGAAGGTGAAAGGGCGAGTGACGACAACCATTGTAGGGGGCAAGATAGTGTTCGAGGACGGTCCGGTGGAGCAGTAGTGCTGTGCGACGGTTGCCCCACTGGGGGATGGTCGGGTGTCTTGCTCTTGAGTGGGTCGCGCTGGCTGTCTGGGTTGGAGGCATGATTGTACTGAGCGGAGCGGTGATCCCGGCGGTGTTCAATACATTCGGAGGACAGGATTCTGGGGGCATGTTGTTGACCCGAGCATTCGACGGGTACCATCGTTTCGTCATCGGAGCTTGTGTGATCCTCAGCGCTGCGGTGTGGTATCGTTGGTGGAGTGGGAATCCAATCGTGGCGGTCGGTCGGGGTGAGGTGATCGTCCTGGCCAGCATGGTGCTCATAGCCGGGCTCATCATGATGGTATTGCACCCCAATGCCGTGGCGCTTCAAGCCCAGGCATTCGCAACAAAAGATGAGACAGCCAAGAAAGCGGCGTTAGAGGCGCTGTTTCGTGTGCTTATGCCGACTCGGTCGTTGTATATGGTGAATCTGGTCTTGGGCATCGTGCTTGTCGTGATCAAGGTGAATGGTTCACTTGATCTGAATAGAAAGCAGTCGTGAAAAAGGCATTACTGGCACTAGCAGACGGAACGGTGTTCGAAGGCCGCGCTCTTGGCTACGAGGGCGAAACGGTTGGAGAGGTCGTCTTTAATACGGCGATGACCGGTTATCAAGAGGTTCTGACCGATCCATCCTATAAAGGACAGATCATCACGATGACCTGTCCCCATATCGGAAACTATGGTGTCACACCTGAAGATGTAGAATCCGGTCGGTCATGGGCAGAGGGGTTTGTGGTCATGGAAGCCAGCCGTCTCGCCAGTAACTGGCGAAGCCGACAGACCCTTCAGGAATCACTTGCGGAAGCAAAGGTGGTTGCGATCGAGGGCATCGATACGAGAGCCTTGACAAGGCACTTACGCGAGTATGGGTCACAGCAGGGAATCATCACGCATTGTGATCTCGATCTCGATCGAGCTGTGCAACGAGCTAGACAGGCTCCCGCCATTATCGGTCGAGATTTGGCTGCTGAAGTCACGTGTGCACAGCCATATGACTGGACAACAGGAACCGGAGATTGGGCACCGTTGGCACACGGTAAGGAACGTGGACCGTCCAGGCCTTGGCGAGTTGTAGCCTATGATTTCGGTATTAAACACAACATTCTGAGACGATTGGTGGATGTCGGCTGTCAGGTGACGGTAGTGCCAGCTGCGACATCAGCAGAGGAAGTCTCGGCTCTAAAGCCAGACGGCATTTTCCTTTCAAATGGACCTGGCGATCCAGAAGGCCTTCCCTATGCTGTGAAGACAATGGAGAAACTGATCGGCCGCTATCCGATTTTTGGCATCTGTTTAGGCCATCAGATTCTCTGCTTGGCCTTCGGCCTCAAGACCTATAAGCTAAAGTTCGGTCATCATGGGGCAAATCATCCCGTGATGGATCTTCGGACGAGAAAAGTTGAAATTACGTCGCAGAACCATAATTTTGCCGTGCAGAGTCCCATGCCTCTCCATGACATACCAAACGTCTTGCCCGTAATTGACACTCGCTACGGACAACTGTCGCTCACCCATGTCAGCTTGAACGACTACTCGATTGAGGGGATGGCCTGTCTCGATCATCCGGTCTTCTCGGTCCAATACCACCCGGAAGCGGCACCGGGACCTCATGATGCTGCCTATTTGTTCGATGAATTCGTGCGTCTTATGGAGACTCATCATGCATAACCGTGTTCTCATTGGGGTCATCGGACTGGTGCTGTCTGGATGCACGTTTAATTTCCCGCTGTTTCCAGGCCCCGGACCTCTGCAAGAAGCGCAGGTCGACGGGACCGGAAAAGCAAAAGTGCTGTTGATCGAAATTTCTGGAATGATCAGCTCTCAGGAAAAAGATGGGTTGCGACCCACCCCCAGCATGATTGCAAGCGTGAAGGAACAGCTGACCCGGGCGGCCAAGGATGAGAACATCAAGGCAGTTGTGCTTCGCATTAACACGCCTGGGGGAACGGTGACGGCGTCGGATATTATTTATCACGAGCTAAAAACGTTCAAAGCCAGTCGTAAGGTTCCCATTGTGGCATCCATCATGGACCTGGGTACATCAGGGGGCTACTATATCGCTGCTGCCGCAGACACGGTACTGGCGCATCCTTCATCCGTGACCGGCAGTATCGGTGTGATTATGCTCACCATGAATGCGCGAGGGCTGTTGGAGAAAGTGGGCGTGGAGGCTACGGCTGTGACGTCGGGGCCTCGCAAAGATATGGGTTCGCCGTTTCGGACCATGACGACCGAAGAACGTGCCATCTTCCAAGGACTAATCGATTCGTTTTATCAGCGGTTTTTGAATGTCGTGCAGGAAGGCCGCTCTAACTTACAGATGGAGCAGATCAAACGGTTAGCTGATGGACGAATCTATACCGGAGAACAAGCGAAGGAGGCTGGTTTGGTTGATGAGATCGGCTATCTCGAAGACGCAATCGAGTTAGCTAAGAAGAAAGCCGGTCTCACAGAAGCTAGAGTCGTGACGTACCAACGTCCAGGTGAATATTCCAACAATATGTATTCCAAGCTTTTGGCACCGAGTGGGCTCGCCAGTCTTGCCGATCTTGATCTCATGGCAGTTGTCCGTGGGGGAACTCCCCAGTTCATGTACATGTGGATGCCATAGTGAGAGAAGGCGCCGGTCGCATGACTAGGAGTATCGAGACTGGTAAAATGATAAGAATCGGCCTTGATCGTGAGATTCGAGATGACAGAGCCGGCAGATCAGCAGATCGACCTCCTATTTTCAACGCCCATCGAGCGTCGCGCATTGCTTCGCCACTGGGCTCGTGGAATGTGGGGAGTGACGTGCCTTTCCTGTCTTGGAACAGCGGCTAGTGCGCTTGCAACTCTGGGGGGATGTGTCCGCGCGCCGGGAACGGCACGAGATCAATTCATCTATATCTCTGAGGAGAAAGAAATTGCGATGGGCATCAGCGGCTATCGCGAATTACTGCGACAGGCTCCAATCAGTAACGATCCTGAGTTAACTGAGATGGTCAATCGGGTTGGTCAGCGAATTGCCGCGGTGGCCAATAAACCAGAGTATGAGTGGGAGTTCGCCATTATTCGGGACGACCGCATGATCAATGCTTTCGCACTTCCGGGTGGCAAGGTTGCCGTCTTCACGGGCATACTGAAGCTCACGAAGAACGAAGACGGTTTAGCAACTGTGATTGGGCATGAGGTGGCGCATGCGCTCCAACGCCATGGGGCGGAGCGATATAGCCGAAGCATCCTTGAAACGATCGGCCAAGTTGGTGCGTTGGCAGCCGGAGCCGCTGTCGGACGCCCGGATGCGGCAATGGCTGCAATGAGTGCCTATGGAGTTGGAGTCTCTCTGCCGTTTGGAAGAAAGCAGGAATCGGAGGCCGACTATATCGGACTTCGATTGATGGCGCAGGCTGGCTATGATCCTCGAGAGGCCGTCCCATTTTGGGAGAGGATGAGCGGGTGTCCCCGGCAGATGATCGACAAGGTCTGTTTTCGGTCGAAACATAATATCCCGGAGTTTTTGTCCACACACCCTTCCGATCTGGCGCGTATCAACCAGATTGAAACGTGGCTACCGGAGGCCATGAGGTATTATCATGCGGCGCAGGGCGATGCTCCCTCTGTACCGCCGGTCCCGTATCACCCACGGATTGGTCCCGCGCTTCCGTCCAGCTGATCGACCATCACAACACCATGCCAAAACGTACGGACATTCAGTCAATCCTCATGATCGGTTCCGGTCCGATCGTCATCGGCCAAGCCTGTGAATTTGATTATTCCGGCACACAGGCCTGCAAAGCCCTAAAAGCGGAGGGGTACAAAGTTATTCTCATCAACAGCAATCCGGCGACGATCATGACAGATCCGGAGATGGCTGATCGGACATATATCGAACCAATTACCTTAGATGTGGTTGAGAAGGTGATCGAGCGAGAGCGCCCGGATGCCTTGCTTCCGACCATGGGCGGGCAAACAGCTCTGAACACCACCATGGGATTGGTGAAGCGAGGGGTTCTCGAGAAATATAAAGTTGCTCTTATCGGCGCGTCAGCGGAAGCAATTCATAAAGCGGAGGATCGGGATGCGTTCAAACAGGCGATGCATCGAATCGGCCTGCGTGTGCCGAAGAGCGGCACGGCGCATACGCGACAGGAAGCGCTGGCCATTCTCGAGACGGTCGGCTTCCCCGCGATCATTCGGCCGTCCTTTACCATGGGGGGGACTGGCGGAAACATCGCGTACAATCGTGAGGAATTCGAGCGGCTGATCGATTGGGCGCTGGCCATGAGTCCGGTCAGTCAGGTGCTGATCGAAGAGTCGGTCATTGGATGGAAAGAATATGAATTGGAGGTCATGCGCGACCTAAAAGACAATGTTGTGATCGTCTGCCCTATCGAAAATTTTGATCCGATGGGCGTGCATACAGGAGACAGTATCACGGTCGCGCCGGCCATGACGTTGAGCGATAAAGAATACCAACGGATGCGGAACGCAGCACTTCGTATTATCCGAGAGATTGGGGTTGATACGGGAGGATCAAACATTCAGTTCGGTATCAACCCTGCCAACGGGGAGATGGTTGTCATCGAAATGAATCCTCGGGTCTCTCGAAGTTCAGCGTTGGCGTCAAAGGCCACCGGGTTCCCGATCGCCAAGATCGCTGCCAAGCTCGCTATCGGCTACACGCTGGATGAGATCTCCAATGACATTACCGGTGTCACGAAGGCTTCCTTTGAACCGGCGATCGATTACGTCGTTGTTAAGATCCCGAGATTTGCTTTTCAGAAGTTCAAGGGGGCCGATCCGACCTTGACGACGCAGATGAAATCGGTGGGGGAGGTGATGGCGATCGGACGTACCTTCAAGGAGTCTCTCCAAAAAGCCATTCGCTCCCTGGAGTTAAACCTCAATGGGTTGGCGTCCAGGTTTGGGCTTGATCGAGGTATTCCAGCCGAGTTTAACCGGTCAGAAGCGATCGAGAAGCTCAACCGGGTGCTGCGGACACCGGTAGCAGAACGACTGTGGTATGTGGCCGATGCCATGCGCCTGGGATTCACGGACGAGGAACTGTTTGCCACGACAAAGATAGATCCCTGGTTTTTAGACCAAGTGAGACAGCTGGTGGACTTCGAACACATGCTTGCTGGTCATGCTGCCAACCCAGCGGCCGTGTTGGGTAGTGAGTTGCTCTGGGAGGCGAAAGAACTCGGATTTTCGGATGATCGGATCGCACAATTGCTCGGATGCGAGCCGGGTGTGGTTCAGACCGCACGGACACAACAAGGGGCACGCGGAGTCACCTATAAACGAGTTGATACCTGTGCTGCTGAGTTCGAGTCGCAGACACCGTATCTCTATTCCACCTACGGCAGGGAGTGTGAAGCCCGGCCATCAAACCGACAAAAGGTCGTGATTCTTGGCGGAGGCCCGAATCGAATCGGGCAGGGGATTGAGTTTGACTACTGCTGTGTTCATGCGGCCATGGCGCTTCGGGAGGAAGCGGTCGATACGATTATGGTCAACTGCAACCCGGAAACCGTAAGCACGGATTACGATACCTCCGATCGACTGTACTTTGAGCCGCTGACGCACGAAGATGTTCTCAATATTGTGCATCGTGAGCAGCCGCTCGGAGTGGTCTTGCAGTTTGGAGGGCAGACGCCGTTGAAACTCGCACTTTCGCTCTCGAACGCCGGTGTGAAGATTCTCGGGACTAGTCCTGATGCGATCGATTTGGCGGAAGATCGAGAACGGTTCCGGGAACTTCTCAATCGGTTGGGGTTACGGCAGGCGGAAAGCGGAATCGCCCGATCCATTGAGGAAGCGGTGCAGATCGCCGGACGGATCAGCTATCCGGTCATGGTCCGTCCGTCGTATGTGTTGGGTGGCCGGTCGATGCAGATTGTCTATGATGAAGCCGGCTTGCTGGAGTACATGCATTCCGCCGTCAAGGCGTCGCCCAATCATCCGGTCTTGATCGACAAGTACCTGGCCGATGCCATCGAAGTTGATGCTGATGCGATTTCGGACGGTGAAACCGTGGTCGTGGCAGGAATCATGGAGCATATCGAAGAAGCCGGTGTCCATTCTGGCGATTCGGCCTGCTCCCTTCCTCCCTATACACTCGACAAGACCATTGTGCGTGAGATTGAGCGTCAGATGTGCATGTTGGCGCTGGAGTTGGGGGTTGTCGGACTCATGAATGCACAGTTTGCCGTCAAAGGGCAGACGATTTTTGTCCTTGAGGTCAATCCACGCGGATCTCGGACCGTGCCATTCGTCAGCAAGGCGATCGGCGTACCACTTGCAAAGTTGGCCATGAAAGTGATGATGGGGAGAACGCTCAAGGAGCTTGGATTTACGAGCGCTCCTTTCCCTAAACATTTTTCGGTCAAAGAAGCGGTGTTTCCATTCAATAGATTTCCTGGGGTCGATGTGCTGCTGGGACCGGAGATGAAATCGACCGGTGAAGTGATGGGTATCGACGGAGATTTCGGATGGGCGTTCGCGAAATCACAAGCAGGGGCAGGGGCGGTGTTGCCGACGTCAGGAACTGCCTTTATCAGTGTGAAAGCCTCCGACCGTCCCGCAGCGTTGGAAGTGGGTAGGGCGTTGAACACGTTGGGGATGCGTATTCAGGGAACAAGTGGGACAGCGGGGTATTTGCGTGAACACGGGCTTACTGTGGAGATTGTGAACAAGGTGACCGAGGGGAGGCCGCACATCGTCGATCATATCAAGAATGGCTCGATCGCCCTCGTCGTGAATACGGTACGAACGGCCTCGGCGCATCTGGATTCGTCGGCCATCCGGCGGGAAGCACTTCATCGCAGCATTCCGTATTTCACGACGATGAGGGGAGCGCATGCTGCGGTGATGGGTATCGAAGCGATCGTCAAAAAGGGCTTAGCAATTCGTACATTGCAGGAGTATCATCGGCCATAACCTGTTCAGGAGCGATCAGAGCATGCCGACACCAATTACGAAGAAAGGCTACGAGGCGTTAAAGGCAGAATTGGATCGTTTGCGCAAGGTCGAGCGACTCAAAAACATCGAAGCCATCGCGGAAGCCAGAGCGCATGGCGATCTTAGTGAGAACGCCGAGTATGACGCTGCCAAAGAGCGCCAAGGCTTCATCGAATCGCGCATCGCTGAACTCGAAACCAAGCTGGCCGATGCCCGTGTGGTGGAGATCGCAGGACGCATCAGCGAGACGATCGTTTTTGGTGCGACGGTCTTAGTCGTCGAACAGGAGTCCCAAGCCAAGAAACAGTATACCTTGGTTGGGCAGGACGAAGCCGACATGAAATTCAACAAGATCTCGGTGCAGTCCCCTGTTGGGCGAGCGCTGATTGGAAAGCGTGTTGGAGACTTCGTGGAAGTGAAGACACCCGCCAAGATGGTTGAATACGAGGTCAAGGAGATCAAATTCGAGGAACTCTAACGTGCAGGATGCACGCCCCCTTATCACGCTGCTGACAGATTTCGGCGAGCGAGATTGCTTCGTGGCAAGCATGAAAGGGGTCATTCTGTCGATCAATTCTACCGCTGCCGTCGTCGATCTCTCTCATCAAATCGCCTCTCATCAGATTCAGGAAGCCGGGTACTTTCTCAAGTCCTGCTATCGTTATTTTCCAGCAGGAACTATCCATGTTGCCGTGGTCGATCCCGGAGTCGGAACCGAGCGACGGGCGTTGCTCGTGTCCGCGGCCGGCTCATTTTTTGTGGGACCGGATAATGGGCTGTTCAGTGAACTCCTAGAGCAGGAGCAGGGGGCGAAGATATGGCAGATCGTGAATCAGGATTATCGTCTTCAAACGACAGGGTCGACCTTTGATGGGCGAGATGTGTTCGCGCCGGCTGCTGCATGGTTGAGCAAAGGCGTGCCGCCGGCATTTTTTGGGCCGGTGGTCCAGGATCCAATCCACCGTTCCGTGGCGATCCCCGTGTGGCATGAAGAAGTGCTGATCGGCAGGATTGTATCCGTCGATCGCTTCGGGAATCTCATCTCTAATATTACCGCGAGGCAGGTGAGGGAGTTTCGGGCAGTCGGGGGGCAATCTCTCGAGATTTATGTTGGAGCCTATGTCATCAACGATTTGGTTGGGAGCTACAGCCAGGGAAATCGGGAGAGTCCCTCTGCGCTGATCAATAGTAGTGAGAATTTGGAAATCTTTTTGCAGGAAGATAGCGCGGCGCGCTGTCTGCAAGTTGGTGTGGGAGAAGAAGTCCGTCTGTGCTGAGTCGTCTCAGCCTATCGCATTGTCGATGTGATCGCACACATGGCTTGCGAAGGGGAGCGAGCAGGTAAAGGCGGGAGACACGGCGTTGAGCACGTGCATGGAGCGGTTGTCGCCTTCCAGGACGAAATCCATTTCAAGCTTTTTCTTCGTGATGTCGAGGAGCTGGGCTCGAATTCCTGGCCGGCCCCATTTATGGTAGTTGCGCTCGGCCACGCCTTCGGCGAGTACCGAGGCAAGTGCCACCATCTTGCCCCGCGAGTATTTGGCAACCTCCTCCATCGCCAAGCGTCGGAAATCGAATCCCGCCCCGGTCAGTAAGCCGAGCCCTCGACTTGCGACTTCAACAAGTTCACCGAAATTGAAGTTGCCGAACCCCTCATAATTCTCTCGCCACAAAGCCGGAATGGCTGTCGGGCCGATTTTGGCTTTTCCGTCGGCCGTGATTGTGAAGTGGACACCCAGGAACGGATTCCTGAGATCCGGAACAGGGTAAATATTGGTACGGATCGAACCTGGTGGTTCATCGGAATAGAGGTAGAGGCCTTTAAAAGGCAGGATGCGATACTTTTCCGAGAATCCATAGTCCATCGCAATTTTATCGGCATACAGACCAGCGGCGTTCACGACGTAGCCGGCCTCAATACTGTCGCGGTCGGTGGACACTCTTGTGTCGTTTCGTCGTCGATAGGCTGTGTTGCACTGAATTTGAATACCCTCCCGGAGTGCATCTTCCTGCATCGCATTGACCACTTGAAGCGGACTTACCGTCGAGGTACGTGGCGAAAAGAGGGCGCGTTGGTAGGTCTTGACTCGTGGCTCAATGGACTTGGCCTCTATTTCCGTGATGGCCTGAAGTTCAATGCCGTTGACTTGTCCGCGACGGAATAATTCATCCAGCGATGGCAAATCGGCCGCATCCTTGGCAACGACGAGCTTGCCGCATTTATTGAGGGGGATGTGTTTTTCCTCGCAGTAGGCGGTCAGTCGTTCGTTCCCAAGACGAGTAAACTTCGCTTTTAGGCTGTCGGGTGAGTAGTAGAATCCCGCGTGCAGGACTCCACTATTGCGTCCACTAGCATGGGCCCCGCAAGAAGGTTCCTTTTCGATTAACAGCACGCTGGCATCTGCCTGGCGTTTGCGAAGCTCACGCGCGATGCTGAGGCCGATGACTCCACCTCCAATGACGAGAAAATCACAGGTTTGCATAATGTGTCGTGGCTCTCTTGGCGATTGGGTGACGCATCTCAGTGAGACTCAATCACTGTGCAGAGTCTCTATGGATTTCTTGATGATTTCTAGCATTTTCTTTAATTCTTCTGTTGTTGTCGAGAGGGGAGGTATGAGCACAAGCACGTTCCCGATAGGTCTTAAAATGAGTCCCTTCGATCGGGCGATGGCCGCCACGTGGTGACCAGCCTTGGCGCTGAGGGGGTACGGTGTTTTGGTAGTCTTGTCTTGGACCAGCTCGATCCCAACCATGAACCCACGCTGTCGGATGTCGCCAACATGAGGAATATCAGCGATCGGCTTCAGCCATTGGGTCAACATCTTGATCTTTGCGGATAGTCGGGATAGTGTTTTCTCCTGGCGGAACACTTGGAGATTGGCCAGGGCCACGGCACAGCCCAGGGGATTTCCGGTAAAACTGTGCCCATGAAAGAAGGTCTTGAATTCGTCGTAGGTGCCCAAAAATCCTTGATAGATCTCATCGGTCGTGAGGGTCGCCGCAAGCGGCATATATCCACCGGTGAGTCCCTTGCTGATCGCCATCAGATCCGGTGTGATCCGTTCATGCTCGCACGCGAACATCTTGCCGGTTCGCCCGAAACCTGTCGCGACTTCATCGGTGATCAAGAGGACTTTGTATTTTGTGCAAAGTTCTCGGACTCGTTTCAGATACCCGGCCGGCTGGGGAATCATACCGGCAGCCGCTTGCATCAGTGGTTCGATGATGAATCCGGCTAGTTCGTGATGACGACGTTTCAAGATTTGTTCAATTGGGTCGATGCAGGCTATCTTGCAGGAGGGATAGGCGAGTTTGAGCGGGCAGCGGTAACAATAGGGTGGCTCTGCTGCCAGCGTTGGGAACAACAGCGGTTTGAAGCGAGAATGAAACAGCGCGATATTGCCGACGCTCACGGCTCCGATCGTATCCCCGTGATACGCCATCTTGAGATGGAGAAACGTATTTTTTGGGCCAGCCCCTGGATGCCGCTGTTGCCAGTATTGGACGGCCATCTTCAGGGCGATTTCTACCGCCGTCGAACCATTGTCCGAATAGAAGACGCGTGTGAGCCCCTTTGGTGCGATCTGGATCAAGGCGCGGGCCAGCTCAATAGCCGGTGGATTGGAGAGGCCCAGGAACGTGGAGTGGGCGATGTTGTCGAGTTGTTTCTTGATGGCGTGGTTCAGGACGGGATGTCGGTGTCCGTGGAGATTCACCCAGATGGACGATGTGCCATCGAGATAGCGTTTCCCTTCCGTATCGATGAGGTAGGAACCGTCCCCGCGCTCGATGATCAGCGGGTCTTCCTGTTCCCACTCCTGCATCTGGGTAAACGGATGCCAGAGATAGCGTCGGTCCCAGTTCCTCAGCTGCTTCGTAGAGGGTGGTCGAGTCATGACTCCTTGAATGTTGTTCGTCAATCCTGGGATCAGACTGGACGATCTGTGATTGACTCTTGACGACTGCCGATGGACGAGGGAGTGACCTCGATGGCGGCGCGTGATTATAGGTGGAGGTGATCTCTTTGACAACCCAGGAAGCAGTTACTATAATGACCCATTTTTCACCAATGAGCTAGGATTTGCAAAGCCTTATACGCAATTTTTCCATCATTGCTCATATCGATCATGGCAAATCAACCCTCGCTGACCGGTTCCTAGAAGCTACTGGCGCAGTCACTGCTCGAGAGGCGAAAGAGCAGATCCTCGATGCCATGGACCTCGAGCGGGAACGTGGCATTACGATCAAGGCGCATGCCGTGGCGATCCGGTACAAGGCTCAGGACGGGAAGACGTATGCCTTGCATTTGATCGATACGCCGGGGCACGTCGATTTCACCTATGAAGTGTCGAGGAGTCTGGCTGCCTGCGAAGGGGCGCTCTTGCTGGTCGATGCCACGCAAGGGGTGCAGGCGCAGACGATTGCCAATGTGAATTTGGCGATGGCCAACAACCTCACTATTATTCCGGTCATCAATAAGATTGATCTGGCGAGTTCGGATATCGAGGGCACGAAACATTCGATTTCTGAGGTGCTGCAGCTTGATGCCGCCGAGGCCTTGCCGATCAGTGCGAAAGAAGGCAAAGGAGTCCCTGAGGTATTGGAGGCGATCATTGCGAGAGTTCCTCCTCCGTCCGGTGATCCCCAGGCTCCATTCAAGGCGCTTATCTTTGACTCATGGTTCGACAATTACCAAGGTGTCATCGTCCTGGCGAGACTGGTGGATGGATCCATCCGACCAGGGATGAAGATCAAAGTCATGTCGAATAATCGGACGTTTGAAGTCATGGAAGTGGGACAGTTCACTCCGAAACGGACAAAGAAGACTGAGCTGTTGACGGGCGAGGTTGGATATCTCTGTGCCAACATGAGAGAGGTCGCGGACGTCAAAATCGGCGATACACTCACGGATGCGGTCTTACCCACGAGTGCGCCCTTTCCTGGTTATAAAGAGGTGAAGCCGCTGGTATTCTGCGGGCTCTATCCCACCGACACCGGCCGATACGAAGATTTGCGGGACGCGTTAGTCAAACTACGATTAAACGACTCCTCGTTCGTCTATGAACCTGAGACATCGCTCGCGTTGGGATTCGGCTTTCGCTGTGGGTTTTTGGGCCTGCTACATATGGAAATCATTCAGGAACGGCTCGAGCGTGAGTACAATCTCACGCTCCTCACGACGGCTCCGACCGTCGTCTATCGTCTCCTCACCACGAAGGGCGAGGTACTGGAGGTCAATAATCCGTCGCAGCTCCCGCCTCCCAGTAGCATTGACTCATTTGAAGAGCCGTTTATTTCAGCCTCGATCATCACGCCCGAACGATATATGGGGGCCATCCTCCAGCTCTGTCAGGAACGCCGAGGCATTCAAAAGGGCCTGAGTTTTCTCGATCCGACCAGGGTCATGATCAGTTATGAACTGCCTCTTAACGAGGTCATTCTCGATTTTTACGATAAGCTCAAGTCGCGCACACAGGGCTATGCGTCGCTCGACTATGAGGTGCTCGGCTACCGCAACTCCGATCTTGTCAGGCTCGATATCCTCTTGAACGGTGAAGCGGTCGATGCCCTGTCGTTTATCACGCATAAAGATCGTTCTGTTCAGCGTGGGCGGCAGCTTGCTGAGAAGATGAAAGAGCTGATTCCACGGCAGATGTACGAGATTGCCATTCAGGCGGCGATCGGCAGTAAGATCGTTGCGCGTGAGACCATCGGTGCAATGAAGAAGAATGTGCTGGCAAAATGCTATGGTGGTGATATTACGAGGAAGCGCAAGTTGCTGGAAAAACAGAAGGAAGGGAAGAAGCGCATGAAAGCGGTCGGCAGTGTTGAGGTCCCGCAGGAAGCGTTCCTGGCGATCTTGAAGGTTGGAGACGAATGAGCCTCGATCAGAATCCGAGAAATCTGGATAAGTTGCCAGGCGCTCCGCGTGGGGGGGGAGACCAGGCCGCGCTCTCGGAGGCCAAACTCGCCGACAACACGGACCAATCGGGGCGGAAGTCTCTTGTCCGGGAATATGCGGAAGCGATCATTGTGGCGATGCTCCTGGCATTTGCCATCCGCGTGTTCGTCGTGCAGGCATTTAAGATTCCATCAGGATCAATGATTCCGACCTTGCAGATCGGTGATCATATTTTGGTCAGTAAGCTTTCCTATGGCCTGCAGTGGCCGACGGACTGTAAGGTGCTATGGAGTTTCCCACCGCTCAATTGCTACACGTCCGAAACGGTTGTGACGTTCGGCAAGCCGCAGCGGGGCGACATCATCGTGTTTCGGTTTCCCGAGGACGAAGAGAAAGATTTCATCAAGCGCATTGTCGGTCTGCCAGGGGATACCGTCCAACTTAAGAATAAGGTCGTCCTGGTAAATAGCCAGCCACTCGACGATAAAGCCTTTACGCAACGAATCGATCCCGGCGTCATCGACGGAACGATCAACCCCCGCGATAATTTTGGACCGGTGACGGTCCCGGATGGATCGTATTTCGTGATGGGCGATAATCGCGACCAAAGTCTGGACAGCCGGTTTTGGGGCTATGTGCGCGAAGAAAAGATCCGCGGTAGAGCGTTCCGTATCTATTGGTCCTGGAATGGGCAGGGAAATTGGACGGAGTGGGTCAGATGGGAACGATTCGGAAAGGCGATTCAATAACGAAACGCAGCGTCTCTTCCCTTCCGAGTGCAGACTCGAATGGGAAGGGTGATGCGTTGTCGCCTAAGGCGCTCCGACAGTATCTTCAGCGATTTCCGCAGGCATCGATCCTCGTTGTCGGCGACCTCATTCTCGATCACTATGTAATGGGACGGGTCAGCCGGATTTCCCCTGAAGCCCCAGTTCCGGTAGTTCATGTCGAGTCGGAATCTCTCCGGCTTGGTGGGGCGGCGAATGTGTTCAACAATATTTTGGCGCTTGGAGGAAAGGCCGATCTCTGCGGTGTGGTCGGGTCGGATGAAAGCGGGCGTCTGTTGATGAAGGAGCTCGGCAACAAACGATCAAGCCGCGGGGGGGTGGTGATCGATCATGATCGCCCAACGACCAGAAAAAGTCGTGTGATCGCGCATAACCAGCAGATTGTGCGGTATGACATCGAGGGACGGAGCGAACTGAAAGTGGCGCTGCGGAAAAAGATTCTCCGGTATGTGGAATCACGGATTCGAGAGTTGTCCTGTATCGTGGTGTCGGACTATGCCAAGGGAGTTGTGTCGCCGGCACTCATGTCCGATCTCATACGACTTGCTGCGTTGAGAAAAGTTCCGGTCATTGTCGATCCGAAGGTCGAACATTTCAGCTACTACAAAGGCGTCACCGTGCTGACGCCGAATCATCTTGAAGCGGCTCAAGCCTCTGGGTTGCACGGAGACAGTGACCAGACAATCGACGAAGCCGGCGCGATGATTCGGCAGCGTCTCGGGTGTCAGTCCGTCCTGATTACACGCGGTGAAAAAGGCATGAGCTTGTATGAGCGCAATGGCGCATCGTGGCATTTACCGACGAAGGCTCGACAGGTCTACGACGTCACTGGTGCAGGAGATACGGTCATCGGAACCTTGGCGCTGGCGCTGGCGGCCGGAGCAAGTATCAAGACCGGAGCCGTCATGGCGAACTATGCGGCCGGGATCGTGGTAGGCATGGTCGGCACCGCGACGGTCTCGCCGAAACAATTATCCGAGGCGTTTGGAAATGAATAAGAGTTCACGATCCGTCACGGTTGTGATTCCAGCCCGATATGGGTCGTCACGGTTCCCTGGCAAGCCGCTCATCGAGCTGAACGGGAAGCCGATGATTCAACATGTCTATGAACGGGCGACAGCTTGCGGTGCTGTTTCCGATGTGTTGGTCGCAACCGATGATGAGCGAATCAAGCAAGCGGTTGAGCGGTTTGGTGGGCGTGTGGTTATGGTCACCGGTGATTATCGGACGGGAACGGACCGGGTCGCTGCTGTGGCCCGTATGTTTGCAGGGGACTATTTCTTGGACTTACAGGGCGACGAAATTCCCTTGAATCCTGAATTATTGACTGACCTGATCGAGCCGTTTCTGGAAAGCGGGGCAGGCATGGGGACGCTCAAGCGGGTGATGGACCCTACGGAAGACCTCCTCAATTCTGCCGTAGTCAAAGTGGTGACCAACGCCCGAGGCGATGCGTTGTACTTTTCCCGAGCTCCGATCCCATTCGTCCGTGGTGATGATTCAGGACAGCAGGTGATCGGAGGACTCCACTACATCCATTTGGGTTTGTACATGTATACGAAGGAGACCTTACTGCGATTCGCGGCTTTGCCGACGAGTCGTTTGGAGGATGCCGAAAAGCTTGAACAACTCCGTGCGTTGGATCATGGGATTCGCATCCGGGTGTGGGAAACCAAACATGCCTCGTTGCGGGTTGATCGTCCTGAAGATGTGCCTGACGTCGCGGAACGGTTGCAGCAGTTCGAGGCGGTCAAGCGCGAGCTGCAGAACAGCGGCGTGTTTTTCAAGTCATGAGATTCTTGTCGAGAGCGGATCGGTTTGACGTCCACGAGAGGGGACAGCCATGAGCAAGTTCATTTTTGTGACCGGTGGCGTGGTGTCATCACTTGGAAAAGGACTGGCGTCGGCTTCTATCGGAAATCTGTTGGAAAGCCGAGGCTTGAAAATCACCTTTCTGAAGTTGGATCCCTATATCAACGTCGACCCCGGCACGATGAACCCCTATCAACACGGAGAGGTTTTTGTCACGGACGACGGAGCGGAGACGGATCTGGACCTCGGGCATTATGAGCGATTCACCTCATTATCGCTAACGAAAGAGAGTAATTACACGACCGGTCGAATCTATCACTCGGTCATCACGAAAGAGCGTCGTGGGGATTATCTTGGTGGAACGGTCCAGGTCGTCCCGCATGTGACGGATGAGATCAAACAGGCGATCATGCGCATCTCCAAAGGGGTCGATGTCACGATCGTCGAGATCGGCGGCACGGTCGGCGACATTGAAAGCTTACCGTTTCTCGAAGCCATCCGACAGATGCCGTACGACGTCGGGCGCGACAATGTGTTGTATGTCCACTTGACCCTCGTGCCCTACATCGGGGCGGCTGGTGAATTGAAAACCAAGCCGACGCAACATTCAGTCAACAAGCTTCGTGAGATCGGTATTCAGCCTCATATCCTCTTGTGCCGTACCGACCGGTATATTCCCCCGGAGCTCAAGGGCAAGATTGCCATGTTCTGTAATGTGGATAAGGATGCGGTCATCACGGCCAAAGATGTCGAGACGATCTACGAAGTGCCGATCGTCTTCAGAAAAGAGGGGTTGGACGAATTGATTGTTCGTCAGCTCCATATGGAAACCGGCCAGCCCAATCTTCGCGAGTGGGATGCGATGGTCCAGAAGATTAAGCGGCCAAAGCATGAAATTTCCGTCGCCCTGGTGGGCAAGTATGTGGGGCTGAAAGAATGTTACAAGAGCCTGGGAGAAGCGCTGGTTCACGGTGGAATCGATCATGAAACCAAGGTCAACATCAATTGGATCGAGTCCGAAGACATCGAGCGGCAAGGGACGGAGCGTATCCTGCGCGAGGCTGATGGCATCTTGATCCCCGGTGGATTTGGGACGAGAGGGATCGAGGGAAAAGTGACGGCCATTAGGTATGCGCGGGAACGTCAGGTCCCGTTTCTCGGTCTGTGTTTAGGGATGCAATGTGCTGCGATCGAGTTTGCGAGAAATGTAGCAGGATTGGCCGGTGCCAACAGCGCCGAGTTTGACGAGCACACGCCCCATCCGGTGATCAATCTCATGCCCGATCAGCATGGCGTGAGCGACAAGGGTGGGACCATGCGACTGGGATCGTATCTTTGCAAGTTGGGCGAGGGGACGCTGGCGCAGAAAATGTATGGGGTGAGCGAGGTGCGTGAACGCCATCGCCATCGCTATGAATTCAACAATGCCTATCGGGAGCAGCTGACCGCGAAGGGGCTGGTCTTGAGTGGAGTGTCTCCCGATGGTCGCCTTGTCGAGATCATCGAGTTGAAGGATCATCCCTGGTTTTTAGGCACCCAGTTCCATCCTGAGTATAGTTCCCGCCCGCATCGTCCACATCCGCTATTCAGCGGGTTTGTAGGAGCGGCGTTGCGCAAGAAGCTGGGGCATTAGTTGTAGGCTATGGCACAACTCGTCGAAATCGGTTCATTCAAAGTCGGTCAGGGACAGCGTCCGTTTCTAATTGCCGGGCCTTGTGTGATCGAGAGCGAGCAACTCGTGATGGACACGGCCGGCCAGGTTGCGGACATTGCGAAGTCACTGGGAATTCCGTACATCTTCAAGTCATCCTTCGATAAGGCCAACCGAACGTCCATTGCTTCATTTCGTGGTCCTGGAATCGAGAAGGGCCTGGCGGTATTGAAGAAGGTAAAGGACCAATTCGCTCTGCCTGTCTTGACTGACGTGCATACGCAGGAGCAGGCGACCGAAGCGGGGAAGGTGGTGGATGTCCTTCAGATCCCAGCCTTTCTCTGTCGGCAGACGGATTTGCTGATTGCCGCTGCAAAAACAGGAAAAGTCGTGAACGTGAAGAAGGGGCAATTTCTCTCGCCGATCGAAATGGGCAATGCAGTCAAAAAAGTCGAAGAATGTGGAAGCCGTCGGCTTCTGCTCACCGAGCGTGGGTCGTCATTCGGCTACAATAATCTTGTTGTGGATATGAGATCCTTTCCTCTTATGAGAAGTTTCGGGTATCCTGTCGTCTTCGATGCGACGCACAGCGTTCAGCTGCCGGGTGGTGGTGGGACGAAATCCAGTGGCCAGCGGGAATTTGTCGAGCCGTTGGCGTGCGCCGCGGCCGGAGCGGGTGTCGATGGATTCTTCATGGAAGTCCATCCCAATCCAGACGAGGCGCTGTCTGATGGGCCCAATATGGTCCCATTACATCAACTCAAGTCCTTACTGGAACGGGTTCTACGCATATGCGACGCAGCCAAGCCGAGAAACTGAAACCTTCCGCGCGGCGCGGTCCATCTACGAAGGTGAAGGCAGCTAATCCAGTCCCGAAGGTTGCGAAAAGGCGAAGCGACACTATGACCGTGAAGCCATCTGGCCGGGATTCGAAAATTTCAAAACTAGAAGAGAGTCTGGCCGACGGTCGGCGCGTGCTCGAAATCGAAGCGCGAGCCGTCCAATCGCTTGTGGATCGGTTAGATGCCAAGTTCGCAAAGGCGGTGCAGTTGCTTGTTCAGTGTAAGGGAAAGGTCGTCGTGTCGGGCATGGGGAAGTCCGGCTTGATCGGTCAAAAAATCGCCGCGACGCTCGCCAGCACCGGTACGTCGTCGTTCTTTTTGCATCCCGCTGAGGGCGTGCATGGAGATCTGGGCATGTTGGCGCGACGTGATGCGTTGGTTGCGATTTCTAACAGCGGCGAGACGCAGGAGTTGCTGCAGCTGCTTCCGTTTGTGAAACGGCTCGGCATTCCGGTGATTGCGTTCACAGGACGGATGACGTCGACCCTGGCAAAAAATGCCGATGTCGCACTCGATGTGTCGGTGGAGGAAGAGGCCTGCCCGATGGGGTTGGCTCCGACCGCCAGCACGACCGCTACACTGGCGTTGGGTGATGCGTTGGCCGTGGCCCTGCTACAGAAACGGGAATTTAAAGAAGAGGATTTTGCCCGATTCCATCCCGGCGGTACGTTGGGGCGTCGGCTGCTGGTGAGGGTGAAGGACCTCATGCATGCCGATTCCGAGATGCCGATGGTCCAAGCCACGGTCGGTGGGATGGCGGCCATGCTGGAAATGACGGCGAAAAAGCTCGGCATGACCA
>CAKKRK010000057.1 GCA_919902665.1 Nitrospiraceae bacterium | reverse complement strand
GAAGCGAGGAAGGCAGTCGCTTAACCAGGTGTCCACGGAATTGGGGGAAGGTCACCCTCCAATCCCCTTCCCCCCATCATAGCTATCAGGATGAGCTCATCATGGCAGCTCCATTGACTCGTGCAGGATGCATCGCCTCATCCTATGACATTGTCGACCCCAATCGACAGAGCGAGGTAGTACCTATAGGAAGCTCGTGAATCAATTCACTGCAACAGCGAGTCGCAAGCGATTTGGCCCTTCCGAGTCTCGTATTCTTTTTGATCGATCTTCCCGGCCTTGAAGTCTTGCTCCATACGATCCTTCTGGCGTTTTAGATGGTACTCTTAGCTGCCGCCCGCCGCCCCGGCGCCGAGAACACCGCCAAGGAAGCCACTTCCCACTGACGAGCAACCAGTCAAATTAGTCAACCACACCAGACATGCGATTACGACGGCTAGATTCTCATAACGCATCCCCTACACACAGAACACATGGATCTCGTGTTGATCCAAAATAACGCCTAGAGATCTTTTCTTGGAATTCGTTCTACTCATCATCAGACATCACGTTTCGCAAGGATCAAATTGTGTAGAGCACGTCGAGGTGGGAAAACCGGAAATTCACCCTATCCCTGCACTGACGAGCGTGGCGGCTGGAATGTGTGAAAGACGATCAGCAGCACGACGCCGGTGGTGATACAGACATCGGCCACATTGAAGATACCAGTGCGGAGGGGGCCAATGCCGAGGTTCATGAAGTCGATCACGCGGCCATCATTCATGATGCGATCCAAGAGGTTGCCCAGTCCACCGCTCAGCACGAGACTCCAGGCAATGGCCGTGGACAGCGGTATCTGTCGAGCAAAGAGAACCATCGCCAAGGCGACGAGGCACAAGGCAGGGAATACTTGGAGGAGAAAGACGCGTAACCCCTCGGAGAGATCTCCGCCGAGACTCAGGAACGCCCCGGTGTTCTCTGCATATTGGAGGCGAACCGTATCATAGAACCATGATTGCGGCGGCTGGAGGGCCAAGTATTGGTGGGCTACATCTTTCGTGAGTTGATCACAACCCACACACAAGATGAGCAGCAGAAGAACCAACAGGCTTCGCGTGAATCGGGACATGATTCATCAGTCTACACCGCTTTGGGATTCCCGAAGTAGGCTTCTCTGTTTCCCCTCCCTGGTCATCACAAAGCTGTGCGTCCTCAATCGAGAACCGCCGTCACGACGATTGGTCTTTGCGCGGCCGGCCGACAGCGAGCTTCCCCCTTCGCTTCTTGAACCGCTTCCCCTTCTCCAGCTTCGTGAGCGCGGATTGGATCGCCGATTCGACGACACCGGTCAGCGTCAGTTTAGGGCTCCAATACACCACGGTTCGCAACCGTTCAACCATATCGGCAGAGAGAGACAACGTGACCCTCTCCTTCCGTTTCAGAGTCTGCTGTGCCTGTTTCATCTGGTCATCTCCTTCTCCACGTGACGGCCTTGGTAATTCTCACATATGCTTGCATATCATGCTCCATTCGGCACACGCAAGTAGGCAACACCATGCCTCCTTGACCTACACACCTCACAACCACGAGACCAAGCTCGTAGAAAGTCAGTCGATACGAGTCACGTATCGGCAAGAACATTTACAGGAGTGTCAAAAATAGTCTCTGGGGAAGAACTGGTCCGGTCGATGGCTGGCTTTCGTATTTCAAGTCCACGGACACGGCATGTCTCTCGGCGAATTAGAATCCGATCCCGAATCCTCCACCCCCACCAACTCCCATTCCTGTTCCCCCACCGACCCCAATCGAGAATCGGGGCCGCGGTCGAGCATCATCGTCCGATCGCGATGGCCATAGATGCAGATGTTTCACGATCAACACCGGGTATCGATATTCGACATCGTCGAGGTGTTCGACCTTTGACTTGGACAGTTCTCCGACAATCGTCATCTTTGTCCCCTCGACAATCATCGCGGGGTCGAGAAACTCCTGCTGGATCGCGAGAAATCGCCCCTGCGATCGTTGGCGATCGAGAATCGGTCGCTCCCCACTATCGAGCGGTAACTGCAGCAGCTCGATCTGCGTTCCTTCCTTGAGTCGTTTCGCCTTCAGAACCTCGCCACCGAACACCACAATCTTGCCCTGGTATGAATCAGGGGCGGCCACCACTTCATGAAACATCACCGATCGCTCGACTAGAGGCTCCAGCGCCTCCGGAATCACTCTCTGCGAGGAGCAGGCCGCGATCAGCCCGATTGCCATCACCCACCATGACTTGCAAGACGTCAGACGCATGTCATCACTATAGCGAGACGGCTAGGCTGTTTCTACACCTCATCTTCATGAGCGCGACGACTTAGGGTCTTTCACCCTGTGCGTTCTTCGGTTATGATACAAATTCCCAAGGTGACTGTTCAGAGTCACCAGCTCATTGAGGCCACACCCCAGGAGAAGAGGTTATTCATGTTGAAGATAGTTCTTGCCGTCATGCTCCTCGTAATGCCGTTTGGCCTTTCTGCTTGCGACAAGGCCTATATGGCGACCATGGAGAAGATGGGCTATGCCAAACGTGACATCCTGAGCAGCCGCGTCAAGTCCGCGAGAGACGCACAGGAAGACGCGAAAAAAGAAATTCAGAGCACACTGGAGCAATTCGGGCAGGTCGTTTCCTATGACGGCGGCGATTTGGAAGCCAACTATAAAAAGCTGAACGGCGAGCTCGAGAACAGCGAAGACGGTGCGAAAACCGTTCGGAAAAAGATCGCCGATGTTGAAAGCGTCGCTGATGCGCTCTTTTCCGAATGGGAAACGGAGCTTGGCCAATATTCAAACGCCGATCTGCGGCGGAAGAGCCAAGCCAAACTCACCCAAACCAAGAGCCGCTACAAAGACATGTTGGGGGCGATGAAACGGGCCGAGCAGCGGATTGAGCCGGTCCTCAAACCGCTGCGAGACCAAGTCCTCTACCTAAAACACAACCTGAACGCGCGCGCGCTCGCTGCCATCAAAGGAGAACTCGTGAAGGTTGATGCCCAGGTCGATCAGCTGGTCAAAGACATGAACCGTTCCATCGCCGAAGCCGACAAGTTTATTCAGTCCATGGAGAAGGAATCAGACTGATTGTCGTGTTTGAGGGAGAGTCCCAATGCGTATTGAAGGTCAACGCGAAAGTGAGAATATCGAAGATCGCCGCGGTATGGGTCCTGCCCGCCTGGGAGGAAAGGGCGGTTTGGGAATTGGGACGATCGTGCTGGCACTGGCCATCAGCTATTTTACTGGCACAAATCCTCTCACCATTCTCAACCTCCTGACCGGCGTACAAGGTGTGACTGAGACCTTCACTCCGTCGACCCCCTCGGAGTCAGGCACGGTCGGGGCTCCCGGTGACCAGCTCGGCAAGTTCGCGTCTGTCGTCCTGGCAGACACCGAAACGACTTGGCGCATGCTCCTCGGTCCACGCTATGAAGACCCACGCATGGTGCTCTTTTCTGGCGCCGTCCAGTCTGCATGCGGCACTACTTCGTCAGCGGTGGGTCCGTTCTATTGCCCGAACGATCACCGAGTCTATCTAGACCTTGCCTTCTTCGACGAGATGGCGCATAGACTCGGAGCAGCCGGTGACTTCGCCCAAGCCTATGTGATCGCCCATGAAGTCGGCCACCATGTACAAAACCTCCTGGGCGTCGCCGAAAAGGTGCATCGCCTCCAACGACAGGTGTCTGAGGTGGAAGGTAACGCGCTGTCGGTCCGAATGGAACTCCAAGCCGATTGTTACGCCGGTGTCTGGGGCCATCATGCCAAGCGCGAACGAAACTTGATCGAGCCAGGCGATTTTGAAGAAGGGCTCCGTGCGGCGGCAGCGATTGGGGACGATCGGTTGCAAAAGATGTCGCGTGGCCAGGTCCAGCCAGAAAGCTGGACCCACGGTTCATCCGAACAACGGATGACCTGGCTCAAGCGTGGGCTCGAGTCCGGCGATCCCTCAGTCTGCAACACCTTCGACACGAAACAGCTATGAACACCCCAGCTCCTACACCTCAGAGCAGCTTTCTTGCGAAAGCACTCGCACCAATACTCTCCGACCCTCCCTGGGCCGCCAAATCGTTTCTTGCCGCCAGCGCGACGACCGTCGCCGGAGTCGGCGCATGGCTCACCGACCTAATGTCGCCGGTCCTCGCCAATGGGGGAGCGAGCTTCCTGGGAGGGTTCTTGCTCGGATGGGCTGTCCGGAAGACCGTCAAGCTCGCCCTGTTGGTGGCTGCCTCATTGGCGGCGCTCATCGCCATCCTCAAAACCACCGGCTGGATTCACTTGGATTGGACTCTGATTCAAGCAGATGTGAATCATATCCTTGATTGGGGTCGAGGCAAAGCCCAGGGTTTCAAGGAAGTGCTGACCGGCTATCTCCCCTCAGCAGGCGCCGCCGGTGCTGGAACATTTTTTGGATTTCGAAAGAAGTAGCAGCATCCCCGATACTCGGCTCAACTCAATTTCTCAGAATCTGCGACATACAGCCGGACACATATTCATCGCTTTGTGACCAATCTCACATCCAAAGTTCCCAGAAAGTGTCCCTCGACGGTAACCTGATCGCCATCCTTGAGCATGACCGGCCCCATCTTGCAAAGCGCCGCGTAGCTGGCCTCAATCATTCCACTGCCATCATCGATCAAAAAGTTTTGGATGCACTTCTCCAGCTTTGAGTTACTCCCGATGAAGTGCTGCATCTGATACCCACTGACCATCCCTGTGACTTGGACGACTTTCATCTTGTACGCTTCGGGATAAGCCTGCAAAGAACTAATCGTGACCGGATCCGCGGCCTGTGCGACAGGCACCAGGCACATCAGGCTGATCAACGCTAATCCTAATCGTAGGATTCTGTTCATCACCATGCCTCCTCTTCATAACGCACGCCGTTGGTGTTGAGCATTCTGATATCTTTTGGTCTACGGAACTTGGCGCAACGCTTGACCAGTTGCCGCGCTGTACGCTTCCGCGAGGGTATGCACTTGAATCACCTGAATGGATCGCTCGGCGCCGGTGAAATTGAGGTGGCTATTGTCCAGCCCATCGGGCACGATCATCGTAGTCTTTCTGAGGTCCCGGCACGCATTCATCTTGTCCACGAGTCGCCCGACCGGGTGGATCTCAGCATCCGGCTCAATCGTTCCCGACATACAGACGTCTTGGCGAATAGGATCACCGAGCAATGCCGAGGCGATGCCTACAGCAAACATGCCTCCTGCACTGGGCCCATTTAATCGAGATGGAACCAGAATGCGCACCGTCAGATATCGGGGGTCATATCCCACTGCCCTCGATGCAACGACAACAGCTGTATAAAAGGAGTGGGCGGAGGCCGGCAACAAGTTCCAATCGCCAAGAATCTCAGGTCCCTTTCCGTCAGCCTTGTACCCGACTATGAGTTGCGCCACAAACCCGGTCCATGAGCCGGTAATGGAGCCAACCGTATCTTGCCCCACGCTCAAGAGCGGTAACGACAGAGACACGTCTGAAAACGGCGACGGCTTCCTACTCTGTTGTTGCGGAGGAACGTCGGAGGAGATGTTCTTCGCAACCGATGGGGAAAGGTTACCCCCTGGAGAAGATTTCGGCGCTGGGAAAATCGTCACCGGCGAATACATCTTCGCCTCGCCGAGTTGCCGACAGCCCGGGTATTCACGGTCCGTGTACAGATCAGCTTGCCCTGGCCGAGGGCAGACCCAGGTGTCGGCCCACACTAAACCTAAAGAGGCGTCGTTCCCGATGAAGAAGGCCAGAAAGAGCAGTGCGGCCAGATGCTGCACGTGTTCACGTTTAAATAGATCCTCGGCCACGTATACCTTTGCCTCAAGCAACTACCGCAGCTGAAGCCTATCGCTCGAGACGAAGTTCGTCAAAAGAAGTGGAGGTTATAGAAATAGAGAAGAAATTGACCCGATATTACCCTGGCAAGGCTTGATACCAGCCATTGGCCTGAACGAGGGTGATCTGACTGTCGAAGAGCCGGCTGACCTGTTCGTTGGTGAGGAGTATTCGCTTCGGCCTGTCGTCGAGAATCTTCCCCTCTTTCAGGAAGATCACGCGATCGATCTCCGGTGGGATTTCATGCAGATGGTGCGTCACCAGCAGCACGGTCTTTCCTTTGGCAATCTGCACACGCAAGAGATCGAGGTATTGAAAACAGGCTTTGAGATCAAGTCCACTCGTCGGTTCATCCAGCACCAACACCGGCGGGTCATGCACAAGAGCTCGGCCCAACAGAAACCGCCGCTGCTCGCCGGTGGAGAGATGGCCAAAACGCCGACCAGCTAAAGGTGCAATACCTAACTCCTGCATCACCTCATATGCCCTCGTCAGCTGGGTTTTGCTGAACTGTTGGTATTCATAGGTGTCGTTGCTCGCATAGAAACCGGAAAGGATCACGTTCAATCCTTCAGCACAGATCAGATACTCTCGCTGCAGGTCATGCGAGACAATGCCGATCTGTTTCCGCACATCCCAGACGTTCCAACGCTCCTCACCAAAGAGAGCCCACCGCGTGTCATCATTCGGCATGGCATGGACTTCACCTGATAACAACTTCAGCAGCGTGGACTTCCCTGCCCCGTTCGGGCCAAGGATTGCCGCATGCTCTCCCTCACGCAGAACAAAGGAGAAATCCGAGAAGACACACGTCTCGCCTCGATACACCGTGGCATGCTCAATTTCGACAATCGCCTTCGTGTTGGCTGAAGGACGAGGGGGTTGAGCTGGGATCTCCACTGGAGGCTTACCAGGTTTCCCACCTCGCCGTGCCTGCTCAAGACCAGTTCGAGCCAAGGCATCTGCCCGTTCATTCTCGGGATGCCCGTTGTGTCCCCTGACCCAACGCCATTCCACTGTATGCGTGGCAGCCAGCGCATCGAGCCGCCGCCACAAGTCCTCATTCTTCACCGGCTCTTTTCCAGCCGTTTTCCACCCTCGCCGCTTCCAACTGTGGATCCATTCGCTGATGCCCTTTTGGACATACTGTGAATCGGTATAGACTCGCGCCTGCACCGGTTGAGGGAACGACTGTAACGCCTCAATCACCGCGAGCAATTCCATCCGATTGTTCGTCGTCCCCGGCTCACCACCACAGAGTTCCGTCTCAGTCTCACCATTTTGTAGCAAGGCCCCCCAACCCCCAGGACCAGGGTTCCCGCTGCATGCCCCATCGGTGTAGATCTCGATCATGTGTATATTCTTTTGCCTCAGTTGCTTTGCGTCGCGATTGTACTATGTACCTGTCACTAGAACCATAGCGAATCCCGTGACTGAATCACCTCACTTGAGTACAATGGCGCGTCAAACAGGCTCACACTTTTCAGAGAGTCACACCATGCGCACGCTGCTCCTCGTCGGCACAGGCGGGTTTATCGGTTCGGTCCTACGCTATCTGCTGAGTAGTTATGTGCAGCAGCTCAGCAAGGGCCTCCAGTTTCCTTTCGGCACGTTGGCGGTCAATGTGGTGGGCTGTGTGCTGGTTGGCTTTCTCGCAGAGCTGGCAGATCAGCGCAGTCTCATCTCAGACGAAACCCGTGGCTTTCTCATCGTCGGCATCCTCGGCGGCTTTACCACATTCTCAGCCTTCGGCAACGAAACGATGAGCCTGCTACGCAGCGGAGCACTGTGGCTGGCAGGCGTCAACATCATCGGCCACATGCTACTCAGCCTCATCGCTGTGTGGCTCGGCTACTTCACCGCATCTTTAATCTGGAAGTGATTATAGACTAACTTCTTACGCTTCTGCGGGGTCAGGATTGATCTTCGAGGGAGGTTGCATTTCCCTCTGTGAGGTTACCTGTTGTATCGAGCCGGCAATTTCAGGAGTCCGTGTCAGCACATCAGCATTCTGAGCCCGATGCAGCAGCGCATGGTCCATGAGGACGAGGGCCAGCATGGCTTCGGCAATCGGTGTAGCACGGATGCCGACACAGGGATCATGGCGACCGTTAGTTTCCACCGTGACCGGATTGCCTTGCTTGTCGATCGATTTGCGCGGAATGCGGATGCTGGAGGTCGGCTTGATGCCGATGGTGACGACGATATCCTGTCCAGTGGAGATGCCGCCGAGAATGCCGCCAGCATGGTTGGAGAGAAAGCCCTCTGGTGTCAGTTCATCGCCATGTTCTGACCCACGCTGAGTCACTGATGCAAAACCAGACCCAATCTCAACGGCCTTCACCGCATTGATGCTCATCATCGCAGCAGCCAGATCTGAATCCAACTTGGCATAGACCGGCGCGCCCCACCCGACCGGCACCTGCTCGGCGATTGCTATAATTTTGGCGCCGACCGAATCACCGGCCTTCCGCAGGTCATCCATGAATGCTTCGAGCTTGGGCACCATATCCGGGTTGGCAGAGAAAAACGGATTCTGACTGACCGCCGCCCAATCCTTGAATGGCAACTCGTGAGGCCCCAACTGGCTCAGATAGCCTCGAATGACGATGCCGTATCTCTCCGACAACCATTTCCTGGCGATCGCGGCCGCTGCCACGCGCACCGCGGTCTCGCGGGCTGAGGCTCGTCCTCCACCCCGATGGTCGCGAATGCCATATTTCTGCCAATAGGTGTAGTCGGCGTGGCCTGGACGGAACGTATCGACGAGGTTGCCGTAATCTCGGCTGCGCTGGTCTTCGTTACGAATTAGCAGCGCGATCGGCGTACCGGTCGTCTGTCCCTCAAACACTCCGGAGAGAATTTCAACGGTATCCGACTCCTGCCGTTGCGTGACATGGCGAGAGGTCCCAGGCTTTCGCCGGTCGAGGTCCTGCTGGATATCTTCTGCCGAGAGTGCGAGTCCAGGTGGGCATCCATCGACGACACAGCCGATGGCGGGTCCATGGCTCTCGCCGAACGAGGTGACGGTAAAGATTCTGCCGAATGTATTACCGGCCATATGGAGGCACGCTCCCTACTCGACCAAATCCAGCTTGATGCGCAATTCCTTGAGTTGATCAGCAGCGACCGCCGAGGGCGCGTCGGTCAACGGACATTGCGCCCGTTGCGTCTTGGGGAACGCGATCACGTCGCGGATTGAATCCGCGTGGCCCAGCAACATCACCAAGCGATCGAGCCCAAATGCGATCCCACCATGCGGCGGAGCACCATACTCCAGTGCCTCGAGCAAAAATCCAAACTTACCCGCTGCATCCTCCTTGCCGATCCCAAGGAGATCAAACACTTTGCTCTGCACATTGCTGCGGTGAATACGAATACTGCCACCGCCGATTTCACTACCATTCAGCACCATATCGTATGCCTTGGCCCGTACTTTCAGCGGGTCGGATTCCAACAACGGTAGATCTTCATCGAGTGGCGCCGTGAAAGGATGGTGCATGGCCACGTACCGCTTCTGTTCCTTATCGTAATCCAACATGGGAAAATCAACGACCCATAGAGGCCGCCATGCGGAGGTGTCGATCAGCTTCAACTCCTCACCTAAGAGAAGCCTGATCCGCCCCATCACGTCGTGAACGACTGCTGGTTTGTCAGCGCCGAACAACACCAGATCATTCGGCTGCGCTTCAGGCAAAGCCGCCGCAAACGCGTTGGCATTCAGAAATTTGGCAATGACGGATTCGAGCTGCCCTTCCGCCGTGAGCTTGAGCCAGGCCAGGCCTTTCGCACCAAAGCTCTTCGCCATTTCCCCCAACGCATCGATGCGTGTCCGAGACAGCGACGCTCCGCCCTTTACGATCAAGGCTTTGACGATGCCGCCCTTGGTCGCCGCATCCTTGAACACCTTAAAATCGCTCGCGGCGCCGAATGCCGTCAGGTCATAGAGCGGCATGTCGAACCGAAGGTCCGGCTTGTCTGAGCCGTAACGACCAATGGCTTCCGCATAGGTCATCCGAGGAAAGGGTGTCGGCAACTGCACGCTGCCAGCCTTATCAAAGACCGTGACAATCATGCGCTCCATGAGGCTCATGACTTGTTCTCGATCCACGAACGACAGTTCCATGTCGATCTGGGTAAACTCCGGCTGCCGATCATTGCGGAGATCTTCGTCTCGGAAGCAGCGCGCGATCTGATAGTACCGATCGATGCCGCTCACCATCAGCACCTGCTTGAAAAGTTGCGGCGACTGCGGCAGCGCAAAGAACTGTCCAGCATTGACGCGACTCGGCACCAGATAATCCCGAGCACCTTCCGGCGTACTCTTTGTCAGAATCGGCGTCTCTACCTCCAAGAACCCTTCCGCGTTTACGAATTCTCTGGTGGCCTGCAGAATGCCATGACGCAGGCTCAACAGCTGCTGCATCCGAGGCCGACGAAGATCCAGGAACCGATACTTCAACCGAATCGCTTCCGTGACTTCCGCATCGTCTTCGATCACAAATGGCGGGGTCTTGGCCTCATTGAGAATCTCCACCGCATCGACAAAGATTTCAACTTCGCCAGTCGAGAGGTCTGGATTCTTTGACTCATCCGGACGCGCCATGACATGGCCGGTGACCGATACCACACACTCGCTGCGGAGTGCATGGGCGGCCTGGTGAACCGCGAGATTTCGTTCTGCGTTGAAGACAACCTGTGTGATGCCAGTCCGGTCACGAAGATCAATAAAGATCACCACGCCATGATCACGACGTCGCTGAACCCAGCCGTTCAGCACAACGGTCTGCCCGACATGTTGCTTCTTCAACTCGCCGCAGCGATGTGTGCGGATGTTCATACCATTCTCGCTTTCTTGCCAACATACTTCTTGGTCTTGAGCGGTCTCGCCCAGCCCTCGCGCCTAACCAGCCGCTTGGGACCAACCTTCGGCTCTTCTCCTTTTTCGACCGAGGTCACGCGTTCCTCAACCAATTCGCGCAAGGCGTTGGCCTCTCGATCGGTGAGGAACCGAAACTCGCCGGGCTCCAGTTTGCCAAGCGCCAGTGGCCCCATCCTGACCCGCATCAGCTTGATTACCAGATGCCCCACGGATTCCAACATGCGTTTCACTTGGTGCTTGCGGCCTTCCCGAATCGTGATCTCGAGCCAAGAGTTCGCCTCGGCTCTCTTGATCTTCTTGACCATCGCCGGACTCGTCATGCCATCCTCTAGTTTGACTCCGCGCTGGAGTTGGACGATCTCGGCATCTGTCAGCACACCTTTGACCTTAATGAGATACGTCTTGGGCACATGATAGCGCGGATGCAGGAGGGCCTGCGCCAACTCACCATTGTTGGTGAGCAGCATGAGCCCTTCACTATCAAAGTCCAGGCGACCAACCGGAAACACCCGCACGGACACGCCATGAAGAAAGTCCTTCACGGTGTCTCTCCCACCGGGGTCGTCCAACGTCGACATGACGTTCTTAGGTTTATTCAGCATCAAATACACAAACGGCTGTGCCGAGGTCAGGTGCTTCCCGTCCACTTTCACGTGGTCACGTTCAGGGTCGACCTTGGTCCCAAGTTCGGTGACCACCTTGCCGTTCACCGATACTCGGCCGGACGCAATCAGCATCTCAGCCTTTCGGCGGGACGAGAGCCCTGTGCTCGCGATGAGTTTTTGGAGACGAATGTCCATGAATTTCCCCGTCAAGTATATCGTGTCATTCGCATGACCACACCGGTCGGCGCGTCACGCTTCACGAACGACACCGGACATTATTCCCATTCGATCGTCGATGGCGGTTTCGAGCTGATGTCGTACACCACTCGATTCACGCCCTTCACTTCATTGATAATCCGGCTCGACATCCGGCCCAGCACATCGTTCGGGATCTTGGCCCAGTCGGCGGTCATCCCGTCGACGCTGGTCACCGCGCGAATCGCCACGACATTGTCATAGGTCCGCTGATCGCCCATGACGCCGACGGTGCGGATCGGCAAGAGCACGGCGAAGAATTGCCAGATGTCCCGGTAGAGTCCCGCACCGCGTATCTCCTGATCGACGATCGTTTCGGCTCCACGGAGGATCGCCAATCGCTCCTTCGTCACGGAGCCAAGCACCCGGATCGCGAGACCGGGACCGGGAAACGGCTGCCGCCAGACAATCTCATCCGGCAAGCCCAGTTCGGTCCCCAGCACCCGCACTTCGTCCTTGAACAATTCCCGAAGCGGCTCAATCAATTTCAACTTCATCCTAGCCGGCAGGCCACCGACATTATGATGCGTCTTGATCGTGGCTGACGGCCCCTTGAAGCTCACGCTCTCAATGACATCAGGATAGAGTGTCCCTTGCACCAAGTACTTGACGCCCTTCAGCTTCTTAGACTCGACATCGAAATTCTTGATGAACAAGCGTCCGATGATTTTGCGCTTCCGTTCGGGATCGGTGACGCCCTTCAAACCATCCAGGAACTGTGTCGTCCGATCGAGCACCCGAAGATTGAGATGCATCTGCGACGCAAGGGTCTTCTTCACCTGGTCGCGTTCGCCCGCCCGAAGCACCCCGTTATCGACAAAGATGCAGGTCAGCTGGTCTCCGATAGCGCGGTGCGTAAGAGCCGCCGCGACCGACGAATCGACTCCGCCGCTCAGCGCGCAGATCACGCGATCTTTTCCGACCTGCTCGCGGATCTGATTCACTCCCTGATCCACGTAGGACTGCATGGTCCAGGTCGGCGTACAGCCGCAAATCTCATAGACAAAGTTGCGGAGCATCTTCGCTCCTTCCGGCGTATGCGCGACTTCCGGATGGAACTGCAGGCAATAGATCCGCCGCTGCGCATCCTCCAACTTCATGGCCGCAACCGGCGAGTTGTTGGTATGGGCAATGGACCGGAACCCCTTCGGCATGCGCTCGATCCGGTCTCCATGGGACATCCACACCACCGAGGAACCACCGGCGCCGATGCCTTTGAAGAGATCGCTGCGGTCATCGATCAGCACATCCGCCCTGCCATATTCTCGATGCGGCGCCTTGACGACCTTCCCACCTAACAAATGCGTCACTAACTGCATGCCATAGCAGATGCCAAGGATGGGAATGTTCTGATCAAAGAGTTCCTTGGAGACAAGCGGCGCGTTCTTTTCGTAGACACTGGAGGGCCCCCCGGACAGGACAATACCTTGCGGTCGATACGCAAGAATCGTCGCCAATGGGACCGTACAGGGGAGAATTTGCGAGTAGACCTGGGCTTCGCGAATGCGGCGGGCGATCAGTTGCGTGTACTGCGACCCAAAGTCGAGGACCAGAATTCTATTGTGCCAAAGTTCCATCGTGATGTTGTGTGGAATACAAGGTGAGGGGTAAGGGGGTAACGGCCCTTTCAACTCGTTAGGAACAGGAACCCCTCATTCCTGCCTCCTCACTCCGTACCGGTACCTATTCCCAATCCATCCGATAGTTCGGCGCCTCTTTGGTAATGATCACGTCATGCACATGGCTCTCACGGAGGCCGGCCACGGATTGTCTGATGAACGTGGCATTCTGTTGCAAATCGACAATCGTCTTACAGCCACAGTATCCCATTCCCGATCGCACACCGCCGACGAGCTGATACACCACGGCAGCCAACGAACCTTTATAGGGCACACGACCTTCGATCCCTTCGGGCACCAGTTTCTGAGCCGGGCGTCCTCCTTGTCCATACCGATCCCCGCCCCCTCGCTCCATCGCCCCGATGGAACCCATGCCGCGATAGACCTTGTAGGTTCTGGCTTGATAGAGCACCGTCTCACCCGGAGACTCTTCTGTTCCGGCAAAGAGTCCACCAAGCATCACAGACGACGCCCCAGCTGCCAAGGCCTTTGTGATATCGCCTGAGAACTTGATGCCACCATCGGCAATAATCGGCACCCCACTGCCACTTAACACTTTTGCGCAATCCGCGATCGCGGTGAGCTGCGGCATTCCGGCGCCCGACACGATCCGCGTCGTGCAAATCGATCCTGGTCCGACCCCGACCTTGACCGCATCGACTCCGGCTTTGAGGAGGTCTTTGGCCG
>CAKKRK010000056.1 GCA_919902665.1 Nitrospiraceae bacterium | reverse complement strand
AAACCGGACAGATCCTGTGCTCCATACACCGGACAACTTAACTTGCTATCTACACACATTGAAAGGTATTGAAAGGTATTGTTCTCACGTGACTTCTGTTGGGAAAAACTCCAAGAATCGGTGGGCGCTTCTTCCATCAATGGAAAGATGGAAATTCCTTCAAGCATACCTGGATGCGAACCTGCGAGCGGGCAGGGGTTCACGATCTGCACTTCCACGATCTTCGCCATACCTTTACGACCTGGCTCACACAATGTGGCGTCGATTACGCAGTGATCCAGACGTTAAAGGGAGAGCCGCTGCCTGGTTCGGCGAAGTATTACATTCACAATTAGAACGCGCGATTGCGGGATGCAGTGACACGGCTGGAAGCGTTTACGAAGGTGGTTCTAAGCGGGGAAAACGATGTTCAGGTGCCAGTTACTGCCACTTGGGTGCCACTTGCCAGTGAGTCGGAATCTCTAAGTATGCGGAATGTGGTGCCGAGGGACAGAATTGAACTGTCGACACCAGCCTTTTCAGGGCTGTGCTCTACCAACTGAGCTACCTCGGCACGGAAGGGCTTCGATCGTTCAGCGCTGGATTATTCTCATGCTCGCGAAACCAATCAACGCCGCGCGCATCTTACCAAGGTCTCACATCTGACTTCCACATCTTTCGTGTGTACGGGGCATTTCTTCTGTCCACATGAGTCATGACGGTTCATGACCCTTCGACTTGCTCAGGGTCTGGAACCTAGTCGAGGGACGAAATCGCCTGGGCGTCGGATCTCGTGAAGCGTGTTTGGGGAGAGAGGAATGTTGAATACCCAATGTTTAATTCAATCTTGCAACTTGAAACCATTTCCCTGGATGGCGAGATACCCTTCACGAAGGACGAGCGCCGCGATCTGCCTGCGCGAAGCCGCTCCGGAGAAGGTAGGAAAGGCCGCTGGCAGACTTTTTCAACATCCTGTTAGACCGGCGTGGCGTGGAACTGATGGGTGTGGATCAGGAGCTTCTGCCGATTGGGCACACCGACCTTGTCGAAAATGTTCGTCATATGATGACGGACCGTACTGTCACTGATCGACAACTTGTAGGCGATGTCTTTGTTAGAAAGGCCTTGTCCTACCAATCGGATAATCTCACGTTCCCGCCCTGTCAAGGCATCGGGCCACGCCGGCGGCAGTGTGGGGGCGTTGACCGTCTTTGTGAATGGGATCTCGAGGCTCCTTTCCACCATACCATTTTGTTCCCTCTGAACCTGGGCGGGGGGGGTATAGAGCGACTCAATCACCGCAAGCATGACGGCGGGCGTATCCTGACGACATGGGGAAACGGCTGTCGACCGAGACCATCTATGCGGGCTTGTATGTCTTGCCCCGCTGACAGCACCCTGCGGAGTGAGCTCTTGGCGGCGCTGCGTCAGGCGCGCAAGGCGCGTCGACCTCGGGCGCGCGGGATCGACCGACGGGGCCAAATCCCCAACATGACGTCCATTGCCGAGCGCCCCGCCGCCGTGGGCACTCGCACCGTGCCGGGTCACTGGGAAGGCGACCTCCTCAAGGGGGCCCGTAATGGCTCGGCTGTTGGCACGCTGGTGGAGCGGACGACGCGCCTGGTCATCCTGGCTCGGATGGAGGGAATGGATGCGACGAGTGCCCGCCAGGGCTTTACGAAGAAACTCCGGCACGTGCCCGCCGAACTGCGCAAAACTCTGACGTACGATCGGGGGCAAGAGATGGCTGAGCATGGGCGCCTGGCCGAGCGGCTCGCCATCCAGATCTTCTTTGCCGATCCGCATAGCCCGTGGCAGCGCGGTAGCAACGAGAACACCAACGGGTTGCTGCGCCAGTACTTGCCGAAGGGCACGGACTTGTCGGGGTACACGCAACGTGAGTTGAACGCGATCGCGCATAGGCTCAATACGCGCCCACGGAAATGTCTCGGCTTTGCGACGCCCCTGGAAGTCTATGCGGATCTCCGCTCTCATTCACCCGTTGCACTTGGAACTTGAAACCGCCCCACAATCAGTTACACAGAAAACTTGACACGCCCGTGCGTGAAGTAGCCATCCGCAGAACATGCCAGTTTCGCAGGCAATTGCAAACAGCAGAACGTTTCTATTGGCATAGGGTTCAGCCATGCAATGCCCCATTATTCACCCACACGATTGCGCGATGAACCTATAATTAATATGCGGACCATACTTTAGAGGGGGTTGAGCTGCGCTGTAAATTTACGTATAAGGCTCAGCCTACTATGATTTCCTGGCTCTGCCTCTCACTCGGTCCTCAGCCTAAGAGGCACTAAGTTCATGTCGCTTCCGCTCGAATATCCGGCAGGCAGTCCGTTCCCCCCCGCCTGTTGGCGCCACAGTCAGCCTGCAGGATTTCCAACCCCAAGGGTTCGGGCCACGCCCGATCAGCAGGCTATGGCCTCGTCGAGGTAACGAGGTAAATAGATCCCCGGCGATTTCGCGGATGCCATCCATCTGTTTCGCAATTTAAATAGGATTCATGTGGCGTGGGTCGCCACAGTGCCGGCAAGAGGGAGGTGTATCGCCTGACCAAGAGGTTCGGCCGGGAGTGGATGAGTCAGCAAAGGTGCACAACATGCACGTACGCATTGCACAGTCAAGAAAAGGAGTCCAGAGATGAGCGAGCAGGAATCAAGAAAACTGTCCCGTAGAGATTTGATCAAATTAGGCCTTATGGCTGGAGGAGCAGCGATAATTGGTCCAGGAGCGGCCCGTGAAGTTTCCGCCGAGTCGTGCCATGACAGCTTGATTCGCACCTCGTGCGGGGATGCGATCGAGGTTCACCCGACGAGCCCCTTGATCGGGGGGAGAATCGCAGTGACGACAAAAGGGAAACGGAAGACGTACTCGGTGAGCCGGGCCGTCGGTGACTTCGATGCATTCACGCAGGAGCTTCCGATTCCCACCGCGTTACGCCCCACTTCACCAGTTGGAGGCGCGAACACAGGCGACGTGCAGGATTCAGATGGAATAGTTCATCAGATTGGAGTGAACAGCCCTACTTTGGTGACCAAATACCCCGCGTGGAACCCAAACCCGCTGCATTACAAGATCGAGATACGGGAGGCTGAGCATGAATTCACCAAGCTTAAAGCCGTGCCCATCAACGCCGCGGGAAACGTCGTGATCCCCCCACTTGTGAACCAGTCTGAGCCGAGTAGCCTCGACTTACCCAAGAGCACCATCTGGGGATTCAACGGAACGTTCCCCGGCCCGATGATCAATGCCGAGTATGGCCGCCCCTGCCTGGTGCAGTTTGAGAACAAAATACCGCAGCCGGACCCGCAGGACCCGCTGACAGTGCCGCAGGGATTCGGCGCGCCGGACCGAGCGTTTCTCACCCATCTGCACAATGCCCACACAGCACCGGAGAGCGACGGCAACCCATTCCACAAACCCTGTCCCTATGGACCGGGACAGTGGGTCAACAATCTCTATCTCAACTGGCCAGCCGACGGCGACGATCGGGAAAAACAGTCGTTCTTCTGGTTCCATGATCACCGGATGGACCATACCGGCGCCAATGTGTACAAGGGGATGGTCGGCCTCTATCCGATCTATGATCCGATCTTGGATCCCGGTAATGAAACCTCTAATGGCCCGACAGGCAAGGCTCTGCACCTTCCTGGCGTAAGAACTCCTGATGGTGACACCTTCAATGTCAAGTACGATGTCCCATTGGTATTTTTTGATTGCCGGCTCGACGACGGTGTGACACCTCACCAGGATTTCCACAACGGATGCGGCCAAACGCATCCAGAGTGGTGGGGGAAGACGTACTTCAAACATTTCCCCGACCATGGGTTTGTCGGCGACATCTTTACGGTCAACGGGGTGGCCTGTCCCGTGATGCATGTGGAGCGGAGGAAGTATCGGTTTCGATTCCTGGATGCCTCGATCGCACGGCAATATGAGCTCAAGCTGATGACAGGCAATGTGGCGGCGGCCCCCGGACAGCAAGGGCAATATAATTTTGTCGACAACCGAGGCCGCAACACGCTCGGTACGCAGGTCTTAAGCTTCCGGCTGATTGCGACCGATGGCGGGCTCATGGAATTTCCCGTTGATCGCGATTCAATTACGATCTGGCCGGCCAAACGCCGCGAGGTGATCATCGATTTTACGCAGACCACTGAGACTGAGATCTACCTCGCTAATATTCTGCAGATGCTCGATGGTCGCAAACGCACGGAACCACCGGGCCGGGAGTTCGACCCAAATTATTGTGTGCCGGTCCTCAAGTTCGTCATTGGCAGCACGACGACGGATAGCAGTGTTATGCCGGCCCTGAACCAGCAGTTGCGTGCACTGCCGCCGTTGCCGGACTTCGACACGTTACCCAGAAGACGATTTGTGTTCAACAAAGAGGACGTGGGTGGAGAGCAATTGTGGACAATCAATGGCCGCCCATTCAATCATGAGCGGAGTGAAGCCAATCCGAAGATCGGACAACCTGAGATCTGGACCCTGGTGAATGCTGGCGGAGGCTGGACCCATCCGATCCATATGCACATGGAGGAGCACCAAATTCTCTCCCGGGACGGGCAGCCCGCCCAAGGGGTGGATCGTCTTTCACGGGAAGACGTCGTTTCACTCGAAGGGGGTGAGGAAGTGACCTTCTACCGGAACTTCCGAACCTTTACCGGTAAGTACGTGGCGCACTGCCACAACTTGGCCCACGAAGACCACGCCATGATGTTTGGCTGGACAATCGAGCCGGACAATTCAGGCTCAGGTTCTTCTACATAAAGAACATGGTAGCCGTCCCTCCCCGGCACAAGAGTGCTGGAGGGGGACGGACACATCCCTGCAAATCAGCCCATGCATGCAGCTCCGACCGAACTAGATTCACGATGCCGTCGTAAAAACTGCGCCGGGTCGGCACGGTGGAATCATCTACTTACGCACTCATAACTATTAGGATGGTCAAAGCCGGTCTCGCCGAAGGAAGCCTTACGGAACGTGTACGTGTTTCCGGCGAAGCTGACCACCAATGACCGACTTACAATATAACGTCCCATCAAGGCATTTCACGGCTCCGTCACCTGTGCCCACACCCCAGAACCCCTAGTGTCAGATGTGGACCCCCTTATGGGGGGTGGACAAAGATGTCATCGCTACTGGTATAAGCCACGGCCATTGCTGGTATTGTCAGACAGAACATTACCAAGCTGGATTCTTCAATCATCAGTTATTAACCACAGGAGGTCATGATGGCTCCAGCCGTATCTCTCACGGCCAAGAACAGTTGGCGGGTGCTCCTCACCAGCGTCACAGCCCTGTTCATGATGGCCAGCATCGCTGAGGCGCAAGCCCCTGCACCGGTCGAACCAGTCCATGTTCCCCCACCGTTGAGTGCGATCACAGTACCGGATGTCAACCAACTCGGGTTATTGGACTGCACAGGCCCAGGGTTAGTGACTGGGGCATGCGGAGGCCAATATCCAGGCTTCCCCATCACCAAAACCGGCCAGAAACAGAAGCTGGTGGCGCTGGGCAAGGCCCTGTTCTGGGACATGCAGCTCGGCAGCGATGGAGTGCAGGCCTGCGCCTCCTGCCACTTCCACGCCGGAGCGGACAACCGGACCAAGAATCAGGTGAGTCCCGGCTTGAACCGCGTGACCGGCACACAGATCGAAATCAAGAACGCTATCAATCCAAATGCCCCGTCGCCACCCAACCCTCACAAAGATATAGGCTTTACAGCTGGCTATGCTCCCAACACCACCTTGACCTCGGGTCACTTCCCACTGGCCGTTAGCCCAGTTGCAGATCCGAACCGCCTATGGGGAAACAACGACGTCGTCAGCTCTCAAGGTGTCCACATGGGGACCTTTGGAGGGCTCGACCCCAACGGTGGTCGAGTGGAACTTGGCAACACTACCGGTGGACAGGACGAGAACGGTTTCAACTTAAATGGTTCTCAGACAGTCCGTCGTGTTGAGCCGAGAAATTCACCAACCACTATCGGTGCGGTGTTCAATCTGCGGAACTTTTGGGATGGACGCGCCAACCTCTTTTTTAACGGTGTCAATCCTTTCGGGATGCTGACTCCTGGGGCCACGGTCAACACGACGACCGGTCCGATCCAGCTCATGATTCCCTTCAGCTCCCTCGCTTCACAAGCCGTCGGACCTCCTTTGAGCGACTTTGAAATGTCGCTGACGGGTCGTGGGTTTCAGCACATCGCCGATAAGGTCCTCCGGCCTCTGCCGAGTCCACCAACGATCCCGCTGACAGCGGCGTTTATCCCGCTTGACCGCCAGGCGGTCAGTCTAAATGACAGTGTATTGGGTCAGAGTGGGGCGGGGTTGAATCTCACGTCTGGGGTCGGCCTGAACGTTTCCTATATCGACCTCATTAAAGATGTCTTTCAGGACAAGTTCTGGAATGATGGGACCGTGAATCCCGACGGGACCGGAGCTAAGACTCGCATGAAACAGAACTTTGCCCTGTTCTTCGGGCTTGCCGTCCAGGCGTATGAAGCCACGCTGGTTCCTGATGATACACCGGTCGACACGCTCTTGGCGAACCTCAATGGAAACCCGCCGAACGCCGCGTCGTCAAACCCGGTTGAAGCAGGACTGGCCGTCTTCCTGTCTGGTCGGGCCAGTTGCTCAGCCTGCCATTTCGGCAGCGAAACGACCAGCGCCAGTGTCAGCCACCTGACCGGGTTCGGCGATCCGGTGCTTGAAGCGGCCCCGGGAGGAGTCCCGGTGCCCCCTGTCGCCCTTGCGGAACGGATGGTGATGGGAGACGGATCAAGAGCCGCTTACGATACGGGCTTCTACAACATCGGCGTCCGTCCGACGGCGGACGACCTCGCCATCTTTAATCGAATTAACAACGTGCCTTTCTCCTTCGGCATGCTGGCGCAAGAGATCCTGCGAGGAAATCCAGCCGTGGCGCCAGTTAATAATCTGCTTTTGAGTGGGAATTTGAAACTTCCCGCCTCTTCAACCAATCTCGCTCCCGTGGACTTTGCCATCACGGTGGCTTGTGCCCCAGGTGGACGGGGCCAGGCGCGTGGAGTCGTGAATGGGCAGGGCTGTCGTCCGCTCAATACGAACGAACATATCGCGATCCGCGGGGCGTTCAAGACCTCAAGCTTGCGGAATCTGAAATTCACCGGACCCTATTTCCATAATGGCTCGAAGAAATCCATCCGAGAAGTGATCGATTTCTACACTGTCTTCGGCGGCCACTTCAACATGGCCTTCAATCCAGACAGTTGTAGAACAAACAATGATAACTGCCGCATCGGCCAGGTGGACTTCGACGCCGAGATCACACCCGGAGTAATCCGCCCGGAGGAGATCGACAACGTCATTGCCTTCCTGGAAGCCCTGACTGATAGACGTGTGGCCAAAGATGCAGCGCCGTTCGATCATCCGCAGCTCTGCCTGCCGAATGGCCATAACCCAGATGGATCAACGATCCTCGTTGACCTCCCAGCGGTGGGTGCGGGCGGAATCTCAAGTGGTACCATTGTAACGTTTGAGCAAACGCTCGCCGGAGGGGGAACCCCTGAGCAACATGCCCTGAATAGCCCCTGTGGCATGGTGCCACTACCGACTGTGCCATAACTGCAGTAGGATTCCAGGTTCGAACGTGGTCCGCAATCGCGGACCACGTTCGTGCCGTCCCTCTCGCCAAACCGCCTCCTCCGCCCGTCCAACAGACCTCTGCTCACCTACCAGCTAAGCCTGAGCCTTACCGCACGTCTTGAAAAAATGTTCGAGGGAGGACCGGCAGGCGGTATTCGACATGAAGGATAATCAACAGCACACGAATGAAGCTGCGCCAGATGCCCATCTTGATGAACTTTCTGGCGTTGGTGACAACCGGCGGATAGAGCAGGAGCGGGTTGGTCACTTTGATTAAACGTTCACAGAAAGCCACATCTTCCAGGATGGGCTGGTTCGGGAATCCACCGAATTGTTCAAATAGCAATCACCAGATGAACAGGGCTTAATCTCAACACGTGATTCTTCTGGTAAGAATCTGCCCTCACAAAGCCGCACAGCCAATGGATGTTGACTCGCTATGGGCAATAGGCTCTGCTACCGGCCAGGCAGACCATGTCGAGCAGCTACCGTTGGAGATTCGCCAAGTTGCTATTCATAATATCCACCTATTCCCCTACCAATCTCTGGCATTTGTTCTATGCAATTCCATATCGGTATGGAACATGGAAGGCTGTTCGAGTCGGTGAATCGTGAATCATGGAAGCGTCGTGTACAGAGCTGTGCATATAGCTTTTTGTCCTTCTGGATCCTGTGTGGGTCTTTCGATCAGGGCGTTTGTACCTAGAATCAAGCCCCCTGAGGCGAGTGTTGCGCCTAGAATTGAATCGGGCTTCGATCCCCGACCGCTGAAGGTAGCCACTCGTGGTTGTGTCACAACACTCGGCCCTGAATGATCTGGTACGTCTCCGCAGTACACCTTGCTGGTGAGAGAGTAAAAAACCCTACCCATACGGTATCGTCTCCCGTAAGATTCATATGGTTGCGGCAACAACGTTGTTTCAACACACAACAAGGTGGGAGATCGAGCATGCCGGCTGTTCGGATCGTGACACATGAGGAGGTACCTCCTGCATCCATCACAACCGTAAAGACCTCCGCGACGAGTGTCTGGACCTATCTTGGAGTGACTCTGGTACTGCTTGCAGTGATTGGGACATGGCTTGTCTGGTTCTCGGCATTTATCCAGAAGAGTCTTCAAGAAGACGATATTCGAGCTGCTTGCCGACGAGCGATGCCGGACACGGCGGAACGATGCTTCGATACGGTGGTGATCCAGCGGGGTGGGGTACGGCGATGATTGGAATACGTCGAGCACAACCTTGGGTGTGCTCAGCAGGGGCATTGCTGATTTTACTCACTTTGGGCGCTCCGAGCTGGGGACAAGATTCTAATGCTCAAGTACAGCCGCGAGTGGAACTGTCTCTCAGGTCATGGCTGTTCACTGCCGGCGAAACTCAATGGAGCCATGATGCATCTGGGCTCAATCCGGTTTTGGGGGATCCCACATCCAAGTTGAAGTATAAGGACAACGATACCCATCTGGTTGGGCTCGGCGCGAAAGTGCATCTCAATCGTCGATTATTCTTGGAGGGAGAATTTGGCCTGTCCGTTGATTTCGATCGTGGGTCATTGATCGATGATGATTATTTGGCCGGACAGCGATTGTTCTCTCGCACCAGTAGCGGCATCACCGGTAAAGGAACATGGTATTTCAATGGAAACGTCGGATATCGTGCAGCCGAGCTTCCAAATGAGCACGGCCATCTGGATGTACTGGCCGGGTTCCAATACTGGCGGACAACGTACGAGGCCAAGGGTTTCGTCTGCGATTCTTCTGTTCTCACGTGCGATCCATCAACCCTCCCAGCGATCAAGAACACGACTCATTGGGTAACGCCGCTCCAGATCGGCGGACAGCTCGAATATCGAATCGTGCGCAGGGTGAGTGCACATGTGAAGATGCTCTTCTCGCCAGCCAGTATCGTCTACAACGAGGATATCCATTTTCAACGGAGTGATTTAGAACAGGATCCGAGCTTCTCGATGTGGGGTGTCGGATTCAGTGCGACCGTCGAGCCGACCATAGAAATCATGCTGACCCGTCATCTCGCTCTCGTAGGAGGGTATCGAGTCATGTGGAGCCGGAGCTACTATGGGCGATGGGAAGTGCACGGTCTTGGCACCGGTTCAGCGACGGCTCCTCTCACTGAATTTCAAACCCTCCGTCACGGCGCAACCGTCGCGCTGACTGCGTCATTTTAGCTGCGTGAGATCAGAAACAAGCTATCGTCTCTGCCGTCCGGATGGGAGGGTTTCGTCTTCGTACTCAAGGAACAGGCGCTTGGCTTCTGGATGGAGTTGATGGGGGTGTCCGTGGGGAATTCCCAGCGTTCTGAACAGTGGCGTCAGTTTTCCGTTGGGATGAAGATAGCCGGCTCTGAGGGGCACAGTGCGCTTGCTGTGGCGTACGAGCCGGCAGGCAGTGGATCGGATTGAGGTCAGCCAATCGGCGATGTCCTGTGGATTGCCGATCGAGGCGGAGAGCAACAGCAGTTTGGCTTGCGAAGGACAAAAGATGATGGTCTCTTCCCACACGACACCCCGTTCGGGATCAGCAATGTATTGAGACTCATCGAGAATCACAAGCCCTAATGTGTCTAATCGGATATCGATTTCCCCGCTGGCCGCATCATAGAGTAGGTTTCGGAGAATCTCCGTGGTCATAATGAGCAATGGGGCTTGCCCGTTTTCCTGTCGATCGCCGGTCAGAATACCCACTTTGTCCGGTCCAAAGGTCTTCGAAAACTCAGTGTACTTGGTGTTGGATAATGCCTTGAGCGGCGATGTGTAGATCACGGTGCGATTATCTTCCATGGCTCGACGGGCTGCTTCCACGGCCACGTAGGTCTTGCCACTTCCAGTTGGGACACTGATTACCACGTCGGTCTCACTCACGGCGGACAAGGCTTCGGTTTGCCAAGGGTCCGGTATAAACGGCTGGGGAGCAGGCACGCCGATTCCTTCCAGCCAAGCTGAGAGGGAAATGGCAGATTCCAAAGGTTCCGAGTCCGTTCCCCTTAGCGAGGTTTTCTTAGTAGGAAGAGGGGAAGGGCGATGAGTACGTGACGGTTCTGATTCTGATCGAGGTTGCCGTTCTCCGATCAACGTCTGCAGATCAGATTCGAGGCCGGCACGATTCTGACTTGAATGCTGAAGCAATAGCTCGATCAGTCGCCTCTTGCCGGCACGAAACTGTCGATGGACGCGTCCGCGCGCCAGTCGGTGCAATAACGCGACCGGTTGTTGAGCAAGCAGTTGTTCGAGCTCTTCAGTAGTCATTGCGTCACGGCTGACAGAAGGCAATTCCTGTCAGCATTCTGACCTGCGCACTTGTCAGCTTTCAAATTCACGGCAGTTCCTCCAATACTCCACGTCGGATCAAGGTGATCGCCTGCGAAGCGGATCCAGCGAGGCCGGGATGCGTCGATTTTAGGGCCTGCACTTGTGACAGAAACTCCAAAGTTCTGGCCAGTAGTCGGTAGATGTCGCCTTCTGCCATCGTAGTCAGTCGACAGAGGCCAATCCACGTGAGGGTGGGGTCGGCGACCCAGCGTTCAACCAAGGCTGCCACATCGGCGCGGAGGAGGGGCGGATCTTCATAGGGAGATAAACTCTCCGCCAACTTGCGAACCTGCCCGAGCAGGGAACTCAGCCCGGCACTGATGCGTGGAAACGCGCCGGGACGATCGTCGTCGTGGGCCAGACTGGCCAAGATGCCGGCGAGGAGAGAGGGATCTCCTCCCGTAAAGGCTTCCGCGCGGATCAGTTCGGTAATGAGCAGCGAATGATCGATCCGGATCAGCCGTGCCCATTCTCCTTCGATCGTCAATTGTGTCGCCAGCGTGAGATACCCGAATTTCTGCAATACGTTCACACGTTCTTGGAAGCGATGCCACAAACTGGCCCGCAGTGCTTGTATGGATTTCGTATGGCGCTGTTGTTCCTGACGAAGTCGCGACGCGGTCACGAAGTCTTTCTGGCAGGCTGGCCTCGAAGGGCACGTGGGGCAGGGGAAGTCTCCCATCGATTGGACGATGGCATCGGGCAGTGGCTCGTGACTGGTTGAGGTCAGGATAGGAAGCACGGGCAAGCGCTGCGGAAGTTCTTCTAACTGATGACTGAGCCGATCGAACGTGTCCGTGGAACACCACGGATAGGTCGGCGTTTCCTCAAAGTCGCATGTGCGGTCGTAGACTTCTTTCACGCTCGTGACCGGGCATTCCGTGACGGCGCCGTCTGGTCTTAAAATGGTGAGCATGGAATTCTTTTGGCCTTTACTCCGGTATTGCCGGAGCACAATCCCACGGCCTCTGCTGAGCCCTACCACACGCCCAGGGCTCAGGAACGGCAACCGAGCTGAAATTTCAGGCGACTCTGACCGGTGCGTCTGATGCCGGGTGTGGCGGTGCCTTCGCGCATGGTCGAAGGTTTGCCATTGGGTGATCCAGTCCGTACAGACGCGAGGGCCGAACGGTTCCATTTGTACATGGAGAGCATCGAGTTTGTGCTCGAGGAGTTCCGCGCGCTGGTTGAGTTGGAATTGCGCGAAACTCTTGGCCAAGATTCCTTGAATCTGCTCATGGGGATGAGCTTTCAAGAGATTCAAGACCATTGGGTAACTGATCGTAAACTGGCTATCGATGGCTTCCGGTTGCCCAGTCAACCCTTTAGTCAGAACCGCCAGATCGATATATGGAGATGGAGTCACAACCGCAAATCCGACATGATCTTTCCCGCGGCGGCCGGCTCGGCCGGCGACCTGTTGGACTTCGCCGATGGTCAGGTCGGTGAAGTCGCGGGATTTGCGGATGCTGGATTGAGTGATCACGACCGTGCGGGCTGGAAAATCGACACCCGCCGCCAGGGTCGTCGTGGCGAAGACTGCATCGAGATGGCCTTGTCGCATCAGCTCTTCAATCGCAATTTTCCACGAAGGCAGATGTCCAGCATGATGGGCGGCGACGCCGATTCGCTGTACGATAGGAATGAGGGGATGTTCGGTAATGCTCGGATACTGCTCGATAACCCGTTCGAGCGCCGTCCCGATCGCCTCTTGGCGCACCGGAGGAAGTACGAGATCGGCATGATTGAACGCCTCCATCGCTTCGTCACAGGCTCGCCGTGAGGTGAGAAACACAATAGCTGGGGTGAGATGTTGTTGGCGGAGCGCCGCAATGAGATCAACCGGATGGATCGACGGCGGCATGCAGCTTCATTCCTTTTGAGATGACCACGAGGCCTGATTCAGTGACGGTAAATCGTTGCGCGTCGGCCTCTCGATCATACCCAATTTCCGTATGCGGAGGGATCGTCACATCTTTGTCGATGATAGCCCGTCTGATGCGGCTCTGCGCGCCGATCGTCACGTTCTCCATGAGAATGGATTCCCTGACATCCGCGTGGTCTTGTACGTGGACGTTCGGGGACACAATTGAGTTTTGGACCCGTCCCCCCGACACGATGCAACCGCCGCAGACGATCGAATCAAGCGCGACCCCCATCCGGCCTCCCTGAAAATCTTGCGCGAAGACGAACTTGGCTGGTGGAAATTGCCCCTGATAGGTTCGGATCGGCCAGCCTGGGTCGTACAGATTGAATTGAGGATCGACGTCGACCAAATCCATGTTTGCTTCCCAGTATGCGTCGAGCGTTCCAATATCGCGCCAGTACTTGACGGCTTTGTTGTTGGCATCTTGAAATTTGAAGGCATACACTCGCCCTTGTTCGATCATTCGGGGAATAATGTTTTTTCCGAAGTCGTGCGCGCTGCCTTCCCGAGCGTCCGCCATCAGGTGTTCGCGGATGGCCTTGGTGCGGAACAGGTAGATGCCCATCGACGCGAAGGCATGGGCGGGATCGTTGGGGAGTGGAATGGGATGCGCCGGCTTTTCATCGAAGCGAGTAATCCGGTAGTCCTTGTCGACTGCGATGACGCCGAAGCGAGTTGCTTCCTGGACGGGAATGTCGATGGCCCCAACGACCGCATCTGCGCTCTTGGCGATGAGCCAGTGGTACATTTCGGCATAGTTCATCTTGTAGACGTGATCGCCGGCGAGGATCAGTAGGAACTCCGGGTGTTCCCCGTCGATCAAGAACATATTCTGATACACAGCATCGGCGGTGCCACGGTACCAATCTTCGCTGATGCGCTGTTGAGGAGGGATCGAGGCGATATATTCACCAAGTTCCGCGTTGAGAATATTCCAGCCGACTCGGATATGGCGATCGAGTGAGTGTGATTTGTATTGAATGAGAACCGCGATTTTGCGGAGCCCGGAATTCAAGCAATTACTCAGTGTAAAATCGATAATGCGATACTTCCCGCCGAAGGGAACCGCCGGCTTTGCACGTTGCTCCGTCAGCGGGAACAGGCGCTCGCCTTTACCGCCAGCCAACACCATCGTGAAAATATTCTTCATCGGCTGGATTGTAGCAGGACCTCCATGAAATAGAAAGGAAGTGGAATCGTTGACTTCCCGTTCCATGCGGATAATACTAGCTACCAGAACACCGGAGTGAGCAGCTCGGGATCGGTTGACGATGAACAAAGGAGTGAGCATGAAGCGAGACGTTGTTGTCGCGGCTCTCCCACGAGTCGATTCCAGGCGTGTGACGAAGCTGACAGTGAGATCCTCAGATCCAGCACGCAACATGGCTAGTCGCCTGGAAAAGCTTGAGGAGCAGATCCAAAAGCTGTCCGAACTGGTTCGAGACCATGCCGAAGATATGGATCGGTTGGTTCGAATTGTCGCAGAGAACCAGGATGTGGTTCGTCTGCAGTTGCTTCGGAAACATCATGAGAAGGTTCGGGTGAGAAAGCATCTCAGGGAAGCCAATTCAGGAGTGGACTAAGACCGGCGACCCTTGGGTCGCTTTCGCCCATTCGCTCCAGTCGATGTGTTGGATACGTACCCGTGTCAATGATCCCCTCCTGCAACGTGTCACCGATGATGATCTGGAATAAATAGGAGTTTACGCATCGTGGTCAACTATGTATGCATTGCTGCGGGTATTCTTGCTGGTTTTGTGCAAGCACAGACGCTCTATGCCGTGTCCGATCAACCCGTGCGGATATGGCCGATCCAAATTCCCTATGAAGCGCCACCGAAGAATCAAGATGTGCCGGATGTCTCGATTCCTCCCAATAAGGACCCGCTCAGCGCTGAAGAGATCAAACGCGCGGAAGCCTTGCTGCCGCTACTGGAAGGGAAACAGGAATTTTGGGCCATGGGAGAATTCGTGCATTTGGGAGAGCCGGCCGTTCCCGCCCTTGTTCAGGCATTGACTATGCCGAGCCCGCGGGTTCGCTACAACGCGATCGAGACCTTGCTGATGATGAAGGGAGTCACCGGGGTTCCCGCCCTGATCTCCACCGCAAAGGAGTCCGGTGAAATTCCTCGGGTGCGGGAACATGCCCTGCGCGTTGCCGTTCGTCTGGATCCCACGAACGCGTCCGAAGCGATTGACGTTATGGCGAAGGACTCCAATCCATCCGTCAGAAAAGCTGCGGCGTTCGAAGCGCGGTATGTCCGGCAGAAGGCCGTGATCTCCATCTTGATTCCGATGGTGAGCGACGACGAGCGTTTCGTGGCGCTGTCGGCCTTGCAATCGCTCTGGATTTTGACTCGCCATGAGACTGAGTTTCATGATTGGGACGCCTCGACCAAGCTGGATCGCGCCGCATGGTCGAGTGAATGGATCGAGTGGTGGGACACCAATAAAGACGTCTTTGAGATTCCCGAACCGCGCCGGTCAAAACGGAGTTCCTAGCCCGCATTATTCATGACTCTTCTGCTGCAATCGCCGATCCGCTGTTCCGACAAGCCTGCGGCCGGCGGGCTCGCCCATCGGGCCTTCGGCGTACTGCATGAGTACACCTCAGGCTCTCCGGGCTCCGCGCGCCGGTCTCACGACGCGGCTTGGCGATTTCGCGACGAACCGTCATGAATAATGCGGGCTAGCGACCAGCCGAGGAGGTTGCGGGCCGAGAGATTCCTATGCTACGAATATAAAGATATGAAACTCAAGAGCGGAGCGATGCTCAAGATTGCCAAATTAGGCAACCCTATTCTTCGCAAAGTTGCTGCGCCGATTGATCCGCGAGAGATTAAATCGTCCGAGATTCAGCGGTTGATCGACGACATGTTTGAAGTGATGTACGACGAACCGGGCATCGGGTTGGCGGCGCCACAAGTGTCACGTTCGATTCAACTGGTAGTGATGGGCTGTAAAGGTGAGGGGGGATTTCCAGAAACGGTCCTCATCAACCCCTCGATTGTGTATTACGGGCCTGAACAAGTAGACAACTGGGAAGGCTGTTTGAGTGTTGATGGATTGCGGGGCAAGGTGATCCGACCCTCACTGGTGCGGGTCAAGGGGCTGGACCGGAAGGGCAAAGCTCTGGATTTCGAGGCGACCGAACTGTACGCAGTTTGTATTCAGCATGAACTCGATCACTTGATCGGCAAAGTCTTTCTGGATCGCATGACCGATATGTCCACTCTCACTCAGCTGGACGAATTTTCGCAGTATTGGCAAAAAGAACCCACGAATGTAATTTGATGCCTCTCTTGTTGAACCGCTCGTGAAGTCCCTTCTTCGTGTTCTGCTGTATCTTCGGCCTCACCGCGCTCTCGCGATCACGACGCTCGTCTGCGCCGCGTGCGCGACGGCGATGGAGCTGGTGCCTCCCTGGGTCATCAAGATCATCATCGACGATGTGATTCAGGCGAAGCAGACGTCGTTGCTGCCATGGGTGATTGGTCTGCTCGTGGGCGCCCATGTGCTCAAGAACATGTTTGCCTCACTCAGAATCCGGCTGAATAATCAGCTTGAGCAGACGGTGGTTCACGATCTTCGTCGGCATATTTTCTCCGCCCTTCAACATTTATCCATCACCTATTTTGAGAATCGCTCGACAGGGGAGATCATGTCCCGGGTGACCAACGACACGGAGCATGTCGAGCGGATCTTCATTGATGGACTTGAAGGAATGCTGACGGCGTCGCTGACTCTTCTTGGAATCACGGGACTCTTATTCATGCTCAATTGGAAGCTGGCGGTGCTCTCGCTGTTGCCGATCCCATTGCTGGCCTTGTCTGCCAGTTGGTTTACGTCGAGGGTTCATGGGTATTATCGAGAGACCCGCCAGAGCGCCGCTGAACTGAACGGCTATCTTCAAGATGCCTTGTCCGGGATCAGGGAGACCATGGGGTTTGGCCGTCAGGGGCACGAACAAGCACGTTTCGATCGGCTGAGCCAGGCGTATAGTGAGAAGAATCTCCAGGCGATGGTCTTGTGGTCGATCTATTCGCCGGGAATGATTCTGGTGGCTGCCCTTGGGACCGTCTTGATCCTCTGGTACGGTGCGGGAGAGGTTATGGAGGGGCATCTCACCCTGGGCGAGCTGGTTTTGTTCCTCTCCTACCTGGCGATGTTCTACGTCCCCATCAATCAGATTCATTCGGTCAATCATATGTTGCAGCATGCGTTGGCGGCGAGCGAGCGGGTCTTTGAGGTGCTAGATACGATTCCGGACGTCGCCGATCGACCTCGTGTAGCAGCTCCTGTCCATCGGGCTCATGGAGCTGTTCGATTCGACCAGGTCCAGTTCCACTATCGACCTGACGTGCCGGTTTTGAGAGGGGTTTCAGTGGCTGTGCCGGCAGGGGAGCGTGTGGCACTGGTTGGGATGAGTGGGGCGGGGAAGAGTACCCTCCTGAAGCTATTGATGCGGTTTTACGACGTGACAGACGGGGCGATCGTTATCGATGGGAAGGATATCCGTGACCTGCCGATTGCGTATCTGCGGCAGCAGATCGGGTTTGTACAACAGGAGCCGTTCTTGTTCAACGGGACGGTGAAAGATAATCTGCTGTACGGCGATTTGAATGCCGATCAGAATCGGCTCGAATCGGCGGCGCGCGCCGCACGGGCGCATGAGTTCATCGCGGCGTTACCCGAAGGGTATGACACCTGGATTGGTGAGCGAGGTGTCAAGTTGTCGGTTGGACAAAAACAGCGGGTCTCGATTGCGCGGGCGTTGTTAAAAGATCCCCCCATCGTCATTTTTGACGAGGCCACATCCAATATTGATACGGAGACCGAGGTCAAAATCCGCGAAGCGTTGAACGAGCTGACGACAGGGCGAACCACGTTCATTATTGCCCACCGATTATCCACACTTCACGATGTTGACCGAATTATAGTGCTCGATAACGGTCGACTTGTGGAGGATGGCCGGCATGATGAGCTGGTGAGCCGAGGAGGAGTCTACGCTGGTCTCTATGAGGCTCAATTTCAGGTGTAGGGCCTGAGACAGTGGTCGCTTGCAACCTCAGCACAGGTCGTTTTCGGTAGTTGCGGGTCCGAAGAAGAGCTCGGTATACTCGCTCGGAGCGAACAAGGGGACATGGTTGATCAATGGTACTGGTATACGAGAGCGATCCGCTGGATGATGAAAATGCGCGAGGCCGGTTCTACCACGTCTGCCGTGGGCGCATTGATCGAACTCCATTGGATGTCCCAGAGCCAGATCGCCCATATGAATGCCAACAATGCGGAATTGATCTCGAAGCCGAAGATTTCTTCGTAGCCCTTCAGAAAGGATCGGTGTAGGACGAATGGCTGGAAGTGCAGGGAGAAAAACAGTCGGGGTCTCGCGAGGTCTGATGATGCTGTGCGAAACCTGTTACGCCCAAGTCGTGAATGAAAAGCTTCCTGACGAGAAAAACTTCGTCGCGGATTCCGAAGCACTCTTCGATACAATCTGCGTCGGCTGCACCGACATCAACCGCCCCCTCATCGACGACATGGCCGGCAGCGGGGAATAGTATCCTGTCGCCTTGTCTCTGAGCAGGTTGCCGCGTTCTCTGCATATAGGGTATCAGCTAGCAAGGGTCCTGGCAGATTTACACAGGTTGAAGCAAGGAGTTAGAGCTGTTCGCCTGGTGCTTATTTGCACTCCTTCCCATTGAAGTACATACAGGTTGATTCGCCTGATTTGACCTTCCAAGTTTTGATCAGTGGGGGTTTGTCCTCACCACGCATCTCGACGACGAAATCCACAAGCCCGGAAAGGGGAAGTTTTTCGATGTGGGGCTTGGCTGCATCGGGCACTTCAATAGAGAACACACTGGCACTCGTCGAGATCAGGATCTGATTCTGCTCCTTATCGATGTGAATCACCGGGCTGTAAAAACTGCGATCTTCTGCACAGACCGATAGTGGGATCAATGTGGCTACGGATAGCGCGAGGATGAGACTATAGCTGAATAGTCGTCGCCGAGCGGGCATGTGGGATGCTCCTGATTCAAGCTACGGGAGAAGATTATTACATTTTGGCGGCGATGTGAACCGAAAAATCTAGATCAGCGGATGAGGACGTCGGCAAGGGTGACGTGACCGGATTTGATCCAATAGGTCTTCACGTCTGGTTCAGAATTCATGAGGGAGACGAGGAGGTAGGCGGGGATAGGCAAGTTGATCTTGGGCCAGATCTCTTCATAATCGGTGGCGATTTTGATGTCGGTCACAGACGGACGCGCGGGATCGTGGGGGTGCGAGTGATAGACGACTTGGAGATCGAGCCCATTGTTGCGCATGTCCTTCTTGGCAGATGAGAAGTCCTGCATGTCCATGACAAACGCAATTTCCGCTCGTTCAGCCGGCGAGAGGCGTTCGAGATGCGAGGCTTTTGCCGAGTCGAAAGACGACAGGTTTTGTGCTCCCTCCATCGCGACGATGTTCTTGGTGCGATATAGATGGCTGACCACCCCATTGGTTCCAGCCAGCAGCCCACAACATTCGTAAGGAGTCAGTTCCTTCGCATGGGCGATGATGTCGTCGAGAATCTGTCTGGGGATGATGAGGTCGGCCACGTTAAATCGTGCAGGTGACGGTGTAGTCTAGACTCAGATCTTTGATCTTCGGGTTAGGTCCGCAGAGAGGGCAAGCTGGGTCTTTGGGCCTGCCGACTTTTCTGAACTTCATGTCGAGCGCATCGTAGATCACGAGCTTGTCGGCGATTGTTTCGCCGATCCCGAGAATTTCTTTGATCGCTTCCGAGGCCTGGAGCACTCCCATCGTACCGGCCAACACGCCAAGGACACCGGCTTCTTGGCAATTGGGGACCAGGCCAGCCGGTGGGGGCTCGGGATAGAGGCATCGGTAGCAGGGATAGCCTTGGTGAGGTTTGATCGTCGTCAACTGCCCCTCGAACCGAAACATGCTGGCAGAGATCAGCGTTTTCTTGGCAAAGAAACAGGCGTCGTTCACCAGAAACCGCGTCGTGAAATTGTCCGAGCCGTCCAGCACGATGTCGTACTGGGAGACGAGAGAGAGAATGTTCTCGGCATCGACGAGTTGGTGGTACGCGTTGATCGTAATTTCAGGATTAATGGCCGACAAGGTTTTCCGGCCGGACTCAACCTTCGGCTGTCCGAGCGTTGCGGTCGAGTGCATGATCTGCCGTTGCAAATTTGAGAGGTCCACGACATCGCCATCGACAAGCCCGATCGTTCCAATACCGGCGGCAGCAAGATACAGACCGGCGGGAGAGCCAAGACCGCCTGCGCCGATGAGGAGGACCTTGGCCCGCTTGAGCTTGAGTTGGCCCTTGCCTCCCACGTCCTGGAGGATAATGTGCCGACTGTACCGTTCAATTTCTTGCTCAGTGAGTTCCATGTATTCCAATCATACACAGGTGAATAGGAAAGAAGGCTGACAAGCAGGGGGCACGAGAAGAGACCTTGCCCGTGTGTCAGCGTTGTCCTATTCCACCACGTTCAGTTCAATCGGATCGACGACACAGCCTTTGGCTCGCAGGCCAACGACGGCCCGCTCGATCTCAGCAGTGTCGCCGGAGAGCTCCACATCGGCCCATCCAGTCGTCTCGCGAACATCGGCTCGCCTGACATCGGTCACGACCTTATATTCGCGTCCGATCTGATAGATGATCGGCTCGCGGATTTTGTCTTCAGGAAAGCGAATATGGAATCGCAAGTGTGCCATGGTTACCCTCCTGCGATCGCCGGGACGATGGAGACTTCATCGCCATCCTTGAGGGGCGTGTCTTTCCCCGTGAGGAAGCGAATGTCTTCTTCGTTGACATAAATGTTCACGAAGCGACGGAGCTCTCCCGTTTCATCGCATAGGCGATCTTTGATGCCGGGATATGTGCTGTTCAACGCCTCGATCATCTCCACTACGCTACCGGCTTTGGTCTCAACTTCGCCCTGACTTTTGGTCAGGGGGCGAAGCGGAGTTGGAATGCGAACTTTAATCATGCGCCACCACCGTTCTTTCCCATCTTAAACGTCTTTTGGAAGTCCACCAGGCTGGGCTGAATGCGCACTGGGCGACCAACGGAATTGATCACCGCTTCCTGGGTTTTTAGGCCGTTTCCGGTGATGTAGGCCACCGTGACCTCATCTTTTTTGATCACCCCTTGTTTGACAAGCTTCTTCAGTACGCCGATCGTGACGCCTCCAGCTGTTTCCGCGAAGATGCCTTCGGTTTGGGCCAGTAGCTGGATGCCTTCTACCACTTCTTCATCCGTCACCATATCCATGGATCCGTGACTCTCAGCGGTCGCCTTGAGCGCATAGTACCCATCAGCGGGGTTGCCAATGGCAAGGGACTTGGCGATCGTCTGTGGTTTCACTGGCTTGAAGAAGTCGCGCCCCGCCTTGAAGGCGGTCGAGATCGGTGAGCAGCCTTCTGCTTGGGCGCCGTTAACCTTTGTGCGAACGTTGTCGATCAGGCCCAAAGCTTTCATCTCATGCAGACCCTTCCAAATCTTGGTCAGGAGTGAGCCTGACGCCATGGGAATGACGACTTGATCCGGTGTTTTCCACCCGAGTTGTTCCACGGTCTCAAAGGCAAGGGTTTTTGAGCCTTCGGCATAGTAGGGGCGGATGTTGATGTTCACGAACGCCCAGCCATGTTCGCCGGCAATCTCGCTGCAGAGCCGGTTGACATCGTCGTAATGACCTTCAATCTCGACCACGTGGGGCTTATAGATCAGGTTGCCAAGCACTTTTGCAGCCTCAAGATCGCCCGGGATGAAGACGTAACAGTGGAGATTGGCGGATGCCGCGTGCGCGGCGACGGAGTTCGCCAAGTTGCCGGTCGACGCGCAGGCCACCGTTTCGAAACCGAGCTCGCGCGCGCGCGTGAGAGCCACAGCGACGACGCGATCTTTGAAGGATAGGGTGGGGTGATTCACCGTATCGTTCTTGATGTAGAGCTCGTCGAGCCCAAGATACGCGCCAAGGTTCTTCGCCCGTACGAGCGGGGTAAACCCGGCATGCGGCCCGACGAAGTTCGTGCCTTCGACCGGCAGCAGGTCGAGATAGCGCCACATGCTATGTGGCCCATCCGCGATCTTCTTGCGCGAAATTGTCTTCTTGATCTCCTCGTAGTTGTACTTCACCTCAAGGGGACCGAAGCACATTTCGCAAACGTGGATGGCCTTCGTTGGATATTCTTTACCGCACTCGCGGCACACCAGCGCTTTCATTTTGCTCATCGTCGCACCACCTTATCAAACTCTATGCAGATGGACGCATGGCGCATCCAGCATAGGGATCCCCATCGTCGAACAGTTCTGTAATCGTCGGATGTTCCCCGCAGAGGGCACAATTTGGATTCCGCCGGACTTTGATTTCTCGAAATTGGGTTTTGCGCGCATCGAAGTCGAGCAGGCGGTCGGTCAGCGGCCGTCCGATTCCAAGGACAAGCTTCAATGCTTCTGTCGCTTGAATCGTCCCGATAATGCCAGCCAGTACGCCAATGACTCCGGCTTCTTGGCACGAGGCGACTAAGCCAGGCGGAGGCGGAGCTTTGAATATGCAGCGATAGCAGGCCGATTTCCCAGGGATGATGGTCGTGACACGTCCCTCGAATCGCAGAATGCCGCCATGGACCAGCGGCTTACCGGCGAAGAAACAGGCGTCGTTGATCAGAAACTTGGCTGGGAAATTATCGACTCCGTCGATCACGACATCATAGTCGCTGAAGATCTTGAGTGCATTGCCAGCCGTGAGCCGTTCCTCGTACATCGAGACCAAGACGTCAGGGTTCAGCGCCTGGATCTTTTCTTTGCCGGAGAGGACCTTGGGGCGACCCACGTCGGGGGTATGGTGAAGAACTTGGCGCTGCAGATTGGTGAGATCCACCACATCGCTGTCGATCAGCCCAATCGTGCCGACTCCTGCTGCGGCCAGATACAATGCGGCAGGGGAGCCAAGACCACCGGCACCGACGAGCAGAATCTTGGACTTGGCGATCTTCTTTTGTCCCTTGCCGCCAACCTCAGGCAAGAGGATATGCCGGCTGTAGCGGTTAATCTGTTCTTCGGTAAATTCCATCTTGTCGCTCGTCGTTCGTGAAGCGTGAAGCGTCCGAACTTCCGGACGAGATACGCGTCATGCACTAAATATTGAAATACTTCTCAATGCTGATATAGCGCTCACCGGTGTCGCACAAGATAGTGACGACATTCTTGCCGGGTCCCAGTTCATCCGCGATCTTTTGGGCGGCGAACACATTGGCACCGGCTGAAATGCCCACCAGGAGGCCCTCTTTCTTCGAGAGTTGTTTTGCGGTCTGATAGGCCTCGTCATCCGTCACCGTGATCACTCGGTCGAGAATCTTTCGGTTGAGCACCTTAGGAATAAAGCCAGCCCCGATCCCTTGAATCTTATGGGGGCCAGGGTCTCCTCCGGACAACACGGGCGAGCCTGCCGGTTCGACGGCGATGACTTGTACCTGCGGATTCCGTTCCTTAAAGACTTCACCGCATCCTGTGATGGTCCCACCAGTTCCGACGGCAGCGACAAAGGCATCGATCTTTCCTTCGAGCGCGTCCCAGAGTTCCAGTGCCGTCGTCATTTTATGCATCGCAGGGTTGGCTGGGTTCGAGAATTGATCAGGCATAAAGTACGACGGATTTTGAGCTAGGATGCTTTCCGCTTCCTTAATCGACCCTTTCATACCTTCCCAAGCCGGAGTTAGCACCAGCTGTGCGCCATACGATGACAATAAGCTGGCCCGTTCCATGCTCATGCTTTCCGGCATCACGAGGATTAGCTTATACCCACGTACGGCTGCGACCAAGGCCAGTCCGATACCCGTGTTTCCACTGGTCGGCTCGACGATGGTTCCGCCCGGCTTGAGCGTTCCCTGGCGCTCTGCTTCATTGATCATATTGAGGCAGATTCGATCCTTGATGCTGCCGCCGGGGTTAAAAAACTCGACCTTCCCGTAAATCGTCGCAGAACCTGACTTTGAAAGACGGTTTAATCGGACAAGTGGGGTCTTGCCGATCAGCTCGGTAATGTCTTTATGCAACGTGGTGCTCACTGACCCCCTCCCATATAAAAGAGAAACTCCACGTGATCTCCTTCATTGAGGTAGGTCGTGGCCAAATGGTCACGGTCCAACACCCTGTCGTTGACCTCGACGGCGACCATCTGCGGCTCGATGTTCTTTGTCTTGAGCAAATCGAGGACGGTTCCGTTCTGGACCTCCTCAGGCTTTCCATTGATCTTAACCTGCACGGATTCTCCCAAGTTGGCTTAGAGATTAAAGAATTTTTAAACTAGCAAAGGCATGCGCTGCCTGTCAAGGCTACGTCATCCATAGTGAGAGACACGACTGCTCAATAGGATTCATGCTCAACGGTCTCTGCTGAGGAAGGGAGAGATTCCCTGAGGGAGTTGCTTGACTTTGATCCGGCTCGTCGCCACTATGCCGCCTGTAAGGATGCCAGGATGTGGAAAAAGAACTTTCTCTTTCGCGCGGCTGAATCGACCCCATTAACTGAGTCCGAGAATGAGCTCTTCCATGATACTGAGCCGGCGCTGGACAGTGCGGGCCTAGTTCTGGATAAGTTTCTCTCCGTCTGGGTACAGGGTGACGGAACGGAGGAGAAGCCGTCGATCTTTACGAGTCTGTATGTCCGCACCGCGATGCTGGATGTGAAGAAGCACGTCAGTCTCCTTCAGCCCCTTCAAGGGCGCACCCATCAGATCAAGCAATTACTCACACAGGAGCAGAAACAGTTTCTTCGACAGTGGCTTCAGGCGCATGCACCACAGGCATGGGAGTCTTCCGACGACCACTTCCGCGACCTCTTCGAATTGGCATGATCCGGCCGTCGCTGTTCCAACTATCCACGCAGTACCGCCGAGGGTTCATTCTCTGGCTACTTGCTGCAGTGCTGCTTGGGCCAAGCTGGGCGGCCTCAGCCGCATCGATCGAAGTCTGGTATGGTCCGGAGGATAGGCCACTCGAACATCTCGTACAGATGTATGATCGTGCTAAGCGATACATTTTTGTGGCCGTGTATGGCGTCACGTCGCCGCTTACGGTGAAAGCGCTGGTTGAGGCAAAACGGCGTGGTGTGGATGTTCGTCTCCTCACCGATCGAACACGTCTCAACGATCCGAAGCAACGAACGGCGCTCTCGGTGTTGCGTGAAGCTGGGATCCCGATCAGGATCAATCAACATGACGGCCTCATGCATTTGAAGCAGGCGGTGATCGACGACGAGATCAATACGACCGGGTCTATGAATCAGACGACCAGTGGAAATCGCTACAATGACGAGCGGCTCGATATCATTAGGGACCATGCGATTACCGTCCAAGCACGTGAAAAGTTTCTTTCGCTCTGGAAAGATCAGGAACGATTCCAGGAGTGGAAATAGAAAGAATGTCGAGGGTTAAGGTGGCAACGCATTTCCATGGCCGGGAAAGGCTGAAGAACGATGGTTGAAGAAACCGACATTGCCGTCGTGGGAGCCGGTGGAGGAGGGGCCGTGCTGGCCCTTGCACTGGCTCAGAAGGGGATCAACACGATCGTTTTCGAGCAGGCATCAGGACCGCCGAAAGGATTGCGCGGAGAGATTCTGCAGCCGAACGGACAACAAGTACTTGATCGCTTGGGGCTTTTGAGTCAGTTGCCGGTTGAGTCTACCCGTACGGTGCGTAAGTTTCATTTTTGCCGTGTTGGTGGCGAGCGGCTGTGCACGGTGGACTATAGCGAACTGCCCCCACCGTACAATCAAGCCGTGGTCACACTGCCGAATGTGGCGCACCATGCCATTCTGAGCGCGATCGAGCGCGAATCCTCCGTCTCCTTGCGGTATCGATCCGCCTTCACGGGTCTGCTTCGAGAGAATGGGCGGGTCGTCGGGCTGACGGCCAAGCAGGGAGAAGACCACGTGACTGTGAAGGCGAAGGTAGTCGTTGGGGCCGACGGAGCATTCTCAAAAGTTCGAGAGGCCCTGCAGATTCCGGCTGATCTTCATCTCTATCCGCAAGGGTATTTGATCGCCCTGTTGGATGCGGCGATTCCTCTGGGAGAGGCGAAGTATTTTGTCGGGAAACGAACGATCCTTGGCATGTTTCCCGCCGCTGGGGACAAGGTGTATGTGTTCTACATGATCAAGGCCGGTTCATATGAGAGTGTCAAGGAACGAGGCATCGCGGCGCTACAAAAAACGTGGATTGCGATCGACCCCTCCAGTGAGGCTATCTTCCGTACGCTCATGGATTGGAAGCAAACAGCCTTCATGCCGACGGGGCGTGTCCGCACGCCGACATGGGTGGCCGACGGGGCCGTGCTGCTCGGGGATGCGGCGCATGCCATGAATCCTCACGCGTCGCAGGGCCGTATGCAGGCGATGGTGGATGCCATGACACTGGCTGACCTTCTGCCTGAGTGTCTGGCAACGAATGAGTACTCTGCTGAAAAACTGAGGACCTACGAAACCGCGCGCCGACCTCAGGTCACCATGTTGCAGAAGTTGGCTGATGAGCAGGTGCTCTTCTGGAATACGGCGAATCCGGTCATCGCCTTTCTTCGAGACCGTGTCTTCAGTACATTGGACCGTAACGCGCGACTCCGGTATCGTGTCTTGTCGACAACAGCCGGACTCCGCAAGGAGCCTCCATTTGGCATGATGGATCGTCTGATGGCGGCCGGTTTCCTGCCGGACCCTTCGGCTCGTGACATGGCGGCGAGAGGAGTTCGATAGGTCATGCCTCCGATAGACTGGACGATCGACGGTTTGTCGTTAGAGACACACACACTCCTAAAGTCCTATGTGAAGGATGTGGAGAAAGCCTATGGAAGTGAGTTGGGAGGAATTTTGCTATATGGCAGTGCCGTGCGAGGAGAATTCTTGCCGGGCCGTTCCAACCTTAATCTGCTGTTGGTGCTGTCGTCCTATGACCTCTCGGTACTGAAAAAGTATGACAGTCTTCACAAGCGCTGGAGCAAGGAGCATGTCGTCGTCCCTCTCTTTCTCACAGTAGACGACCTTCAATCCGCTTCGTTCGCCTTTCCGCTCGAATACCAAGACATCCACGAATGCCATCGATTGCTGTGGGGGCAAGATCCATTCGTTGGCCTGAAAATCGACTCTCGGTACTTGGCCGCTGAGGTGTTGCAGGGCTTACGGGGAAATCTTCTTCGTCTCCGCCAGCGTCTGGTGGAAGGACGAAGTACCGAAGAAGCGATGACCATCCTCTTGTCGCTGTCTATTACCGGACTCCTGCCGATACTGCGCGGTCTCCAGCGATTACTGGAACGTCCTGTGTCTGCACATGGCGAAGCACTTCTGAAGGACCTCGAATCCCATCTGGCGATCGGTCTTCCCGGCCTGCGTGATGCGCTCTTGCTCAAGCGAGGGCAGATTTCTCCAGGGCAGAAAGAGATTCCGCGGCTCATGGATCGATATCTTGAGAGCCTGACTCGGCTCGTTACGACCGCGGAAGCACGGATCACGTGATCGCACATCGACCAAATGACTCCTGGCTGGGGATAGGCTGGTTGAGCCTGATGGTCATGCTGTCAGCGGTTGATGTTCAGGCCTCGTTGTATGACCGGCCCAAAGAACGTGTGCCTCTTCCTAGCCCCATCGGATATGTCAGCGATCATGCACAAGTGATGGAGCCAGAGTGGAAGGACCGCATCCGGTCTGTCTGTATCGATCTTGAGAAGAAAAGCGGCGTGGAAATGGTGATTGTAACAGTGCCCAGTATCAAACCCTATCCGTCGGCCAAGCACTATGCGGACGCGCTGTATGAAAAGTGGCAAATCGGCTCGACGCAGCAGGAACATGGACTGATGGTGTTGGTGGCCGTGCAAGAGCGGCAGGCGGCGATGGCGTTGGGCCGCCAAATGTTTTCGGTCATCACACCGGCCGTGAGGAACGAGGTCAGTCGTCTGTATCTGCAGCCTGCGATCGAACGAGGACATTTCGGCGAAGGGCTGTATCGCACGGTGGTTGCGCTGGCGACCCCTGCGCAAGAGGTGAGGTTCACTCCTCCATCCAGGTCTCGGATTAAGGGGCTCGGAGTCTGGATTACGCTTGGCACCACTGCGGCGATCGTGTCGTTTTTCTGGTGGATGAGTCGGCCGGACTTACGGCACCCCTATCGGCGTATCCAACAAGGAGAATACTGGGGAACTGGTCAAGGCGGGTTCGGCGGCAACTGGGGCGGCTTCGGCGGAGGGACGAGTGGGGAGGGGTATCGATAACATCCACATCATCGCCGGCTTCCAATTCTCTAACCGGTAACTGTAATAGGAGACCCATTCATGAATAGTCCACACATCCGGAATTTCTTCCCGTTTTCGCTCAGTGTGCTTGGTGCCGTGACCCTCTTAGCGGCTGGTTGTGCAACCACCGCCAAGGGACCTCAAACCGAGACTCTTTCGCAAGACCTCAGTGATGCTGCGATTGAGCGATATATTCGTGCCCATCCGGAAGTGATCGAACAATCGTTGCAGGGATTGCTCGCCAAACGTGAAGCAGAACTGCGGGACCATCATAAAGCTGCCCTTGCGACGAAGCAGCAGGAACTCCTGCACGATCCTGCGTCACCGGTCAGCGGCAACCCAAAAGGGGAGATCACCCTGGTCGAGTTCTATGACTACCGCTGCGGTTTCTGTAAGAAGGCGGCTTCGTCCGTCACGGAACTCCAGAAAGAAGATCGGCGAGTTCGAGTGGTCTACAAGGACTTGCCCATTCTGGGCGAACCCTCTGAGCTTGCGGCTAAGGCTGCGCTCGCGTCTCAGGTGCAGGGCAAGCACCAGGCATTCCACGAGGCGCTGCTCGCCTCCAACGCCGATATGAGCAAGGAGTCAATCTTGAAGATCGCCGTGAAAGTGGGCCTTGATGCGAAGCGACTGGAAGCCGATATGGCCAATCCCAAGTGGCAGACCGTCATCGACAAGAATCGCGCCCTCGCCCGCGAGCTCGGCATCTCAGGAACACCCGGCTTCATCGTGGGCAACGAGTTGGTGCCAGGATGGTTAGATTTGAATGGGCTAAAAGAACTCATTGCGCGAGCGGGGCATGGAAAGTGAGAGATCTGTGGAGATGCACTGGTACAGTTCGGTAGAGGGGGAGGCATGCGATTACAGGAGGAAATCAAGATGGGGGCATCGTATCAGTACAGCATCGCATCGAAACCAATGCAGAAGTGGGATATGCGCTTTTGTGAGTTGGCGCGATACATTTCAGGTTGGTCTAAAGACCCAAATGCAAAAGTCGGGGCTGTAGTTTTTTCCAAGAAGGGTGGGAATATTTCCATCGGCTATAACGGATTTCCAATGGGTGTGGAGGACTCCGCCGAACGACTAACTGACAAAGAAACCAAACTCGAACTAGTTGTGCACGCCGAGGTAAATGCCCTTATTGCAGCTGGCGGTCGTGCCGAAGGTTCCACGATTTATGTTTGGGGTAAACCCATTTGCGCCCGATGTGCTGGGCCAATTATTCAAGCTGGAGTTAGGAGAGTCGTTGCCGTAACGCCCGGTGAGACGGACTCTCAATGGGATAAGAGTGGGAAAACAGCACGAGATATGCTTCTTGAGGCGGGGATCAGTGTTGACTTCTATGTAGCCACAACAGAGCCAGAGGGGAACAGCATGTAACATTGTTCTCACCATGTGCTCCTAAACGTGGGGTGTGGTGACGAACTATTTAGATCGAAGCTAGAACATTCCGGTCGACTAAATCCCATGAATATAAAGGGGTCGGGAGTCTATGATTGAGTACCTCTGCTGCTACACGGTCAGCTTCACCTGACGTTTCGGGATCGCTTTTTGCCCGGATCTCTGTGAGTTAGTAGCCTGCCGCCATTGTTTGACCATCCTAATCTGATCTATCCGTATTGCGCCTCGGTCTAGCGGTGCGTAATATCGTACGGCTCCATTCTTGAGGAGGTTTTATGGCGATGATTACCGAGATCGCTCCGGATCTCTTCCGCATCACGACGTTTGTTGGACCGATCAATCTTCAGTTCAGTCAGTTCCTCGTACGCGACGAACAACCGCTGCTGTTCCATACCGGCCCGCGTGCCCTGTTTCAAGAGGCCAGAGCAGCAGTGGCGTCGCTCATCGATCCGAAGACGTTGCGCTGGATCGGGTTCAGCCATTTCGAGTCTGATGAATGTGCCACGGTGCCGGAGTGGCAACAGCTGGCTCCGCACTCGGAAGTGGTCTGCAGCCTGGTGGGCAAGATGGTGAGCGTCGATGATTGTTTGGCGCTTCGTCCCGCCAAAGGAATGGTCGACGGCGAGGTGATCGAAACCGGGCGATACCGTTTCCGCTTCCTATCGACGCCGCATGTGCCCCATTGCTGGGAAGCCGGGCTGCTGTTTGAGGAGACAGAACGGACGCTCCTGTGCTCGGATCTTTTTCACCAAGACGGGGACGTCGAGCCGATGACGGAATCGGACGTGATCGACCGCTGTCGGGAGACGCTAGTTGAATATCAGCAAGGCCCGTTGGCGAATTACGTGCCATATTGTTCGTTGACGGATACGACGCTACACCGGTTGGCGATGTTGCAACCCAAGCGGCTGGCCACCATGCACGGCTCGGTCTATGTTGGTGATGGAAGCAAAGCGCTCCACGACCTCGCCGCTGTGTGGCGGGAGGTCCTCAGTCCACAGTTATGATCTGGAACGACTGAGGAGTGAGGACCTAGCCGAGATTATTCATGACTGATGGGCAGCGGGGCAGCGGCCGCCATTCTGG
>CAKKRK010000055.1 GCA_919902665.1 Nitrospiraceae bacterium | reverse complement strand
ATCACCGGCGAGACAGGCACGGGCAAGGAATTGACTGCGCAAGAGATCCATGAGCGAAGCCTCAGGAAGCACGGGCCATTCGTGCCAATCAACTGCGGAGCCATCCCGGAAACATTATTGGAGTCAGAATTATTCGGTCATGAACGCGGTGCCTTCACAGGAGCCATTCAACAAAAGAAGGGCAAACTGGAAGCGGCAGCTGGTGGGACATTGTTTCTTGATGAGGTCGGCGATCTGTTGCCCACCCTACAAGTCAAGCTGCTTCGATTCTTGCAAGAAGGCACCTTCGAACGGGTCGGGGGACAAGAGACGCTCCATGTAGATGCGCGTGTTCTTGCCGCGACCAATGTTGACCTGAAAGCAGCAATTGACAAAAACCTGTTTCGGGAGGACCTCTACTATAGGCTTGGTGTGTTACGCATTCATCTGCCACCGCTACGGGACCGGGGCGAGGACACCTTACTCATGGCGATGGTCTTTCTCAAGCGCGCCGCCATAACCTACCGCAAGCCGATTCAAGGCTATAGCGTCCAAGCCGTTAATGTGCTGCGTACTTACTCCTGGCCAGGAAATGTGCGGGAACTCAGCAATCGGATCCGACGCGCCGTCGTCATGGCGGAAGGAACGGAGATTACTCCACAGGATTTAGATCTGGCCAGCGAAGAACTCCAAACGGTGGACTCACTGGATTCCCTGCGGGCCGCTCACCATCGGATTGAGATGGAGTTGCTGGTGAAGGCGATCAGTCTGCATCGAGGGAACTTGACCCGGGTGGCCAGAGACTTGGAAGTGAGCCGCTCGACGTTGTATCGCAAACTGCGAACCTTTGGACTCGAAAAGTTTGTGCCCGCCGCAACCCCGCATTCTCTTGGTTCCAGAACCAAGTCCAAGAAATCCGCAACACTCTCCGCGCAGGAGAGCAAGCGTGGGCAATCGCCTGAATCTGCTCCGGTGGGTGCCCCCTTGGAACCGGTACACCAGCTCTCTTAACCAGCACACAGAGCTGTTTCATTACAAATGAGTCGCCTTCCTCCAGTAGATCTGCTCACCAATTATCGAGGTGAGGTCTGACTCATTCAAAATTCAAGACGGCAATCAGCCCAATTCCCCATGTCTTCTATGCGATACAGAGAGATCTGCTATGGATTATGTCAAGGCCTGACTTCAACAATATATTCGTTTGCGCTTGAAAAAGTTGATTCGTGGAACCGGATACACTTGAGAAGTGTTTCATAATGAAACACCATGGAGAAGATGAATTGTCCGCAACATCTAGGTATGTCTTCATAATAATTCGTATTCCATGTGGTAAGCACATCAGATTAGACGATGATATGGGTCATATCGCGTTTGAAAAGTTAGCATGAGTGTCCCAATAACGAAACAGTTCATGTTGGCATAATATCATCATGCGTGAAATGGAATCGGCGTCAGACTCTCAAGAACATAGGCCATTCTTTTAACTTATCGGAGAAATGAGTCTGCTCAATTTGAAACGAGGAGTCAAACGTGAAATAAATTAGTGTTCTAAAATAATACACATGGCTAGGATTTCATACAGTCTAGTCACTTACCCTCTGTAGAAATATCTCACAATACCTTAGTAAACAGAAATATTACGTATTGGGCACCTGAATTGCTTAACGCATTCAGGCAATGCAGTGTGCTGTACAGACCGGTATGGGGAAATTGTGGATAACCTAAAACCGAACGAACGAGTTGTTCTTCTACATCAGCTAATGGCCATGAGACCTCATCAGAATGAGATGGCTAATAGCCTCATGCCACAACTTGATGCCGTACGAACGTCATCAAGAGAAGACGTAGTAGAAAATACATCGCCAGACTGGTGGTTCCATCACTTTGATCCAGTCTGGAAACCATTCCTTCAATGGCTTCGTAGTCAGAAAAATGTGACGCTGATTGAGTTTGAACGAGCCGCCTCTCAAGTTCCCGGTCTTACACATATCGAGAAAACCATTGCCATATCTGCGTTCCGCCAACAACAAGAACAGGGATCAGTTCCTTCCCACACCGCTCCCGCATTTCGTCGTGATCACAGCCTGTCTGCGGTTTAACTGACTATTCCACCTTCGCCTGACCCGGTTCTTTCTGATCCACACGTGTCCCGTGTGCGTGGTTGAGAGCCTGAGAAGCAGCATGTTCGTTTCTCTGCGGCGATAAGGCCATGCCTCGAGACCTCCCATCATAGCTTTGAGTGAAGCGCTCAGACCTTAAGAGTCAGGTCCCCAAGACGTGCCTGGCTGGACTCGATGGAAGAGCAGTTCTTATGGCGTCGTGTTCTCGGTGAGATGGTAGTACTGAATCAGACGTTCTTGCACGAGCGGAAGAGCAGAAGCCGTCGCGTTCGGTGACAACGGAGAAGAGTGTTCTGCGGTTACTTCTTTGATCCAGTTGCCCATGGCATCATACTCATAGGTGGTGATCCACATCTGGTGATGATCCTGGCCAAACGCTTCGGTCGTCGCTCGCACTCGCCTTCCCCTGTCGTCATAGTCGTTCGCGACCCGACCAGCCATAGTCCCGTGCCCATTGTAAATGACGAGCTCATGTAGCCGTCCCCACGCGTCGTATTGGTGTTTCAACTCATTGAATAATTCACCCTTACTGTACCGAGCGGAATAAATACGCCGCCCGAATACGTCAAACAGACTCTTGTAGGCGATCGAATCATCGACCCACAATTGTTCCGAGAGACGGCCCCGCTGATCGTACAGAGAAAACTCGGCATGCTGAAATCCACCGCTCTCCGAGGTCGTCACAGACGCGCTGTCACGGCCCTCTGCGTCTTGTGCATACACAATCTGTTTTCGAAGGATGAGTCTCCCGCTCGGATCGAGCACAAGCTCTTCTTGGAGATGGCCAGCCTGGTCGTACCGAAACAGGGAATACGTGGCAGTATTGGCATGGGCCATGTCGATGACAGCCTCGATAAGGTGACCGGCACGATCGTAGTTTTCCGTTGTGGAGTAGCCCAGTTTCTTGATCGTCACACTGCGAACAGGCCCAATGAGCTCATTTGTGGTTCTGGTTGTCTCGGCAATACCAGCCGTCTCCCAGAAACTCGCCATAATGGTTGCCAATAGGATTGAGAACAATCGAAGATACACACACACCTCCGATAACCATCCTACGACTAGACCCCCAAAATGCGAAGCAAGAGAAGAAATTTAGACGGGTGGGGTGAGTGGACCATCGATTCCTCTCGTCAATTCTTCGGTTTCCCTTCGGTCACTCAAGTGATGGTGCTAGGCTGTGTTTCAGCTATGCCTTTGTCATCACTTCACCTTCCATCTCCGAAGTCCCAATAGTTCCTCCACGGAATCTCACGCTTCCACCAGCAGCGATGGCCGCACTGTGGCAAGGTCACAGGATGGAAGCGATCAAACTGTTTCGTCTGGAACGGAACATCGGATTACATGAAGTCAATGAGGTGATCGAGACGTATCTCCAGGCACAGCCAGCCCTCAAGAATCGAATCGACGAAACTCAAGCGGATGCGCAAGAGGGTTTGCTTCGCTGGCTGATCTTCTTGCTCATCGGTGGGGCAGGGCTTACCTATGTCCTGACATAAGCGAGGACGTGACCGGCATGATAGACTCCGGACACATTCTACTGATACTCATCGGAGCGGGATCGTCCTTCATCACCTTTTGCCTCATGCGATTTCCTCACATGCGACGACCGCCATTCCAATCATATGGGCCCTTCTCGCTCACCTCGTCCTTCCTCGGCGCCATCCTCATTCTTGTGGCCTCCGTCTTCATGGCCTGCGCACCAGCCATGTGGCACTAAGATTCCCCGCTCGCCTTCCGGATCTTGCGGACCAACCTTTTGAGCCGGGGATACAACTGCTTCATCCGAACGGGAACCGTTTGCATTCCCAAGTCCGACGAACACCTGTGGAATTTGCACCTCGTTCGGCTGTATTCTTTGATGCACCGTACTCGGAAGTTTGCCCTTCCAATCATTCCCCAACAAAGGCAACGGGGTGAAGGGTGACTTGTGAAATTTTTCAGCTGAGCAGCAGCATTCAATGGAACCAGACATACATCCATCGTCAGGACCCATTACACAGTTTCTCCAAGATGACCACCGACGGCTGGAAAAACTCCTCAACTCAGCCCTGGCCTCCGGGAGCCGGATCGAGCAGGGACAGTATGATGAGTTTCGAGCCGGGCTGCTTCGCCATATTGGGATGGAGGAGAAGATTCTCCTACCTGCGGCACAGCGAGCGAACGGGGGTACACCGCTGTCGATTGCGGCAACGCTTCGACTCGAGCATGGGGCCATTGCGGCTTTACTCATGCCCACTCCCACGCCCGAACTCATCACTGCACTACGCTCGATCTTGAAGAAGCACAATAAGGTCGAGGAAGGTCTGGACGGCTTGTACGCCACCTGCGACAAGTTGGCGGGCGCTGAGACGGAGGATCTGGTGGCGAAACTCCGTGCCGCCCCAGCCGTGACGGTGCTACCACATTCGGATACTCCGGCTGTGCTCAGTGCCGTCCGTCGGGCCTTGGAGCGGGCCAAGTATGAGTATCTCTCCAATTCGATACGCTTCTGATGATCATCCGTTTTGACATGCGATATGGTATGCTGCGCCTCCAATCATGACGACTGAGACGACTCCCTCAACAGAACTGACGGCCGCCACAGGGCGACGGCGCACCTTTGCCATCATCAGTCATCCGGACGCCGGAAAGACGACGTTGACGGAAAAACTCCTGCTCTACTCCGGGCTCATCCGCACAGCTGGGATGGTTCGTGGACGCAAGGGCGGAAAGAGTACTGCATCGGATTGGATGGGCATGGAGCAGGAACGCGGGATCTCCATCACCGCCTCAGCCATGCAATTTCCTTATAAAGGCGCCGTCATGAATTTGCTCGATACGCCCGGGCACCAGGATTTCTCCGAAGATACCTATCGCACTCTCACGGCGGCTGACAGCGCGATTATGGTGATTGATGCGGCCAAGGGCGTGGAGGCCCAAACGCGCAAGCTCTTTGCGGTGTGTCGTCTGCGGCGAATTCCCGTCCTCACTTTGATCAACAAAATGGACCAGCCGGGACGGCCGCCACTTGATCTCATGACGGAAGTGGAACAAGCCTTGAGTATTCATGCGAGTGCGGTCAATTGGCCGATCGGGTCAGGCAGCGACTTTGTCGGCATCGTGACCAGGGCCGACAACCGGGTGCAGCTGTTCAGCAAGACCGCGCATGGTGGGGCCTCGAAAGTGACAACGCAGACCTTGCCGCTCGCCGAACTCGGTGTCACAGGTCGTGTCTCGCAAGAAACCATGGACCAGGTCCAGCACGACTTGGATCTCTTGGACATCGCCGGCAATCCCTTTACGCGTGAACAGTTTCTGCAGGGCGACATTACCCCGGTATTTTTTGCATCAGCACTCACCAACTTTGGGATCGAGAGCTTTTTGGACGCGTTTGTGGAATTGGCCCCGAGTCCTGGGGCAAGGCAGGCGAACCGCGAGGACGGGGCGGAGATGTCGGTGGAACCGATCGACATGCCGTTCAGCGCCTATGTGTTCAAGCTGCAAGCCAACATGAACCCCAAGCATCGTGACAGTACCGCGTTCCTTCGAGTCTGTTCCGGTCGGTTTGAGCGCGACATGGTGGTGAAACATCATCGGCTGGGACGAGACATTCGGCTCTCGCGGCCGCATAGCCTGGTGGCGCAGGAACGGAGCACAGTAGAGGAGGCGTACCCAGGCGATATCATCGGGATCATCAACCCCGGCGTCTTCACGATCGGCGATACGGTGTCGCTGACGGGCGGATTCAACTTCAAACCTCTGCCGCAGTTTCAGCCGGAAATATTTGCCCGTCTTCGACCGACTGACGTTGGAAAGCGCAAAGCATTCGACAAGGGCCTGTCCCAGATGGCGCAAGAGGGGACGGTGCAGATCATGCGGAGTCTCAATGATCAGGAAGCGTTGGTTGCTGCGGTCGGCCGTCTCCAGTTCGACGTATTGCAATATCGACTGCGCCACGAATACCGTGTGGAAACTATCCTGGATGCGCTACCCTTTACCTGCAGTGCCTGGCTGGACGGCGACCCAGCCACATTCAAGTCACCATCGGCCTCAATGATGGTAAAGGACCAACGGGATCGAGTCGTCGTCCTCTTCGGCGATCAGCTCATGAAAACCATCGCGCGCGATCGGAATCCCGATCATGTGCTGCGGGACATGGGATAGCAGCTGATGGCGATCAGCGAACAGTAGGGGTCTCATCCATGTACATTTCGTGTCACGCAAGACCTGCGCGTGCCGAACGCAGTGGAACGATTTAGCGCCCGGTAGAAGATTTCATCAGGCTGTCGGCTTGTGGAGGGAGAAAGCCGAGGTAGCCTCGGTGTCGTTCCGCTAACTCCAGGACGGAGAACGGTTGGCCGTCAACCATCTCCGGAGAAGAGAAAATCTGTCGGAGATGGTCTCCCGGAGCTCCGACGATGTTGCCGGCAAATACCACACCTTTCTGCTTGAGCCGGGCCACTGCGTGGTCGATATCCTCTACCCGAGCCGCGACGTGGTGAAACACCTTGTCACCAAATTTATTGACCCAACCGGGAATGATGCTGGTTGTGCCTCGTTCATCCGGATAGGCCTGGTCGACAAAGAGCGCCGGATAGCCTGGCTTCCGATAGACCTTCGCGTACCAATCAGCGTACTGCAACGTTTCCTCATAGGCATAGCCCAGTGAGACAAACGGTTCAGCACCCCGGTCAATATCGAACGTTCGAATTGTGACATGGTCAATGAGAGGAGAGAATCCCACACCGGTTTCATCGAGCATCGCCTTCAGCACCGTGGCGGCACGATTACGTGCCAGATAGTTGGCAACCATCCGCTCCATGAGATCATCGAGTTCTTGAGCCTGATCCATGGTCATACCTCATTTACGATCCAAACTTAATGCCTTGAGCCAACGGGAGTTCCGTTCCCCAGTTGACTGTGTTGGTCTGGCGGCGCATATAGGCTTTCCAGGAGTCCGATCCAGCTTCGCGGCCTCCCCCTGTTTCCTTCTCTCCACCGAATGCCCCGCCAATCTCAGCACCGGACGTTCCGATATTGATGTTGGCGATGCCACAATCGCTGCCGGCGGCCGAGATAAACCGTTCGCCATGACGCAGATGATTGGAAAACATGGCAGAGGAGAGTCCCTGAGGCACATCGTTCTGCATCTGAATCGCCTCGTCGATCGTCTGAAAGGTCATGATATACAGAATCGGTGCAAAGGTTTCGCGTTGTACGACAGGCCAGTGGTTCTGTGCCCGCACGATCGTGGGCTCAACGAAAAATCCAGTTCGACTCAGGACGCGGCCACCGCAAAGAATCTGACCGTCTTCTTTCTTAATCTCGTCTAGCGCAGCGCGATAGCCCTCCACCGCCACCTGGTCGATGAGCGGCCCCATGAGCACATCTTTTTCGAGAGGATTACCGATCTGCACTTGAGTATAGGCCTTCACGAGTCTGCCGACGAGTTCCTCATACCGCGATTCATGGACAATCAGACGCCTGGTTGTCGTGCATCGTTGCCCCGCAGTCCCGACGGCACCGAACACAATCGCGCGCACGGCCATGTCCAAGTCGGCGGTCTCATCAACGATGACGGCATTGTTACCGCTGAGTTCGAGCAGCGTGCGTCCCAATCGCTGACCAACTGCGGCGGCGACTCGGCGCCCAACCGGCACCGATCCCGTGAACGAAATCAGCGGCAACCGGGGATCCTGCACCATGTTGTCCGCCAGGGCCGGTTGGTCGGTGATGAAGAGTGAAAAAATTCCAGCATAACCCTGCTGCTGCATCACGCGATTGCAGATCTGTTGCACCGCCACGGCACAGAGCGGCGCCTTGGGTGACGGCTTCCAGATGACCGTATCGCCAGCGATGGCAGCCACAAAGGCATTCCAGGCCCACACAGCAACTGGAAAATTGAATGCGGTGATCACGCCAACCGGTCCTAACGGATGCCACTGTTCGCTCATCCGGTGGGCCGGACGCTCGGACTGCATCGTGGCGCCGTAGAGCATCCGAGATTGACCGACGGCGAAATCCGCCATGTCGATCATTTCTTGGACTTCGCCATCGCCCTCTGCCTTGATCTTGCCGACTTCCAATGAGACGAGCGTGCCCAATTGATCCTTCTTCTCACGGAGCGCTTGGCCGATGAGCCGAACAATCTCGCCACGCTTCGGTGCAGGAACCATCCGCCAGGCACGGAAGGCTTCAAGCGATTCTTTCACAATCCGTTCGTAATCCTCTGGCGAACAGGGATAGACACCGGCAATCTGCTCACCAGTAGAAGGATTGATCGAGGGGAGGAGAGACCCATCATTACGACCGGACCACCAACTACTGCCGGTACTCCCTCCGGAATTCACGGCTTGGATACCCAGGTCTCTCAGCGCAGTGTGACTCGTGCTCATCGGAAGCAGGCTCCAAAATCATTCGCCAAGAAATCTTTCAGTAATACGGATTCCTGAGTGACGAATCCATGGTACGCCGATGGATGGGTCAACACAAGATCCATGACACAGCAGACACTCGATGCGGTCGTCACTTGGATCGCCGACCAGAGTTTTCCCTTGATACATTGCGGATACACTTTTTTCACATAATTCTCCTCAAAGAACCCATCCTCCCTCTTGCCCATGACCGAGGCATAGACCAAGACGACATCTTGAAGGGTCTGGGGAACGGCATGTTCGAGCACTCGCTTCAGAGTCCCTCGGTCTTCGTTGAGCTTGAGGTCCTTCATCAACAGTTGTATTTTTTCACAGTGGCCGGGATAGCGGAGAGTCTTGTAATTCATGGTTCGGACTTTTCCCTCGTAGCTGTCGGCCAAGGTACCCAATCCGCCTGATGTATTGAAGGCTTCGTACAGCAGCCCGTCCAGCTCGATCGTTTCGTACCCTTCGAGCGGTTGCAGTGGGACTTTCTCGCCTTGTTCGATGCCGTAGCACACATTGCCATATTCATTGATCAGCCCATCGGTCGACCAGGTGAGCGAATACTTGAGCGCATTACTGGGATGGACCGGCAGCGCACCCACTCGCATCTTGACCGTATCGAGCGTTTCAAAATGCGTCATGAGCTCATGCGCCACAATACTGATGAAGCCTGGCGCCAGCCCACATTGCGGCATGAACGCATGCGTGGCTCCTGTGCTCAAGACCTTGATCTGGTTCGTCACTTCAACATCTTCGGTCAGATCGAAGTAGTGCATATGATGGGTCAAGGCCAAACCCGCGACGGTCGGATTACAGAAATAGGGGAGACTCGAGAGAACCGCGTCGAATCGATGCGCTGAGAGATAGGTGCCAACGGCATCCGGATGCCGTACGTCCAGCAGACAGGGGGTAACCCGTTCCAACCCGAGCTCTTCGACCAGATGCTTTGGCGCATCCAAGGTCATGTCGCCCAGATGAACCTCGTACTGGCCACGTTGATTAAGGAGACAGGCGATCAGAGACCCGATCTTGCCGGCACCGAGAACAAGCACACGCTGCATCATGAGACATTATACTCCACCGTAGAATTCTGACCACTGGCTTTGAGAAATGGAGCACCGGACAGGGTAAGTCGTCAGCCTTGATCGAGAGAATCAATGACATACTGCAGACGGTCGATTGGCTCTGCTGTGGTCTGACTGTATCGGCAGGGGGGAATATCGGCTTGCAGTCTTCGTATGAGCGTCGTCACCTTCATCGTGCTGGGCACTTCGCACACCCAAACATGCATGCCGGATTCCAATTCGTCAAAATGGCGCTGCACACGAAAGCTGGGCTGCTCCATAAAGTAGGCGGAGAGAAAACCGTTCACAGCCGTCACGACCCAGGGCTGTTCCTTGATGTAGCGATAGCTCAGCCGCAGTTCTATCATCGTGGCTTGTTCTTCGGACGCCATCGCAGCACTCTATCAAGTCTGGCTATGAGACCGCCACTGCTCAAACAGAATATATTGTTATTGTCGAGCTGGGCTGGAAGATGAAGCAGGCTGTGAAGCAAGAGGCCCGCCGAACTGAGCAGACCGAAAGGATTCATGCCACGATAACAATCGCCAATGGCCATTGCGGCGTTCGAGCACCCCGGTTTCCCGCATCGGAAGCACAGTCCGTTTCACGTCAGATCCGTCGGCCACATAGCGAATATAGTCGAGCTCCATCGCATACCAAGCCAGATTTCCCTTCGTCCAGACCCTCAGCTCATTGATCGGAATCTCGAGTTTCTGGGAATTAACGAATTCCTCCCGCATACCCTCCTCAAGCTCCGTCCAACCGACATACTTACGGCCGGCAACCCCGTAACTGATGATATCGGCATCGTGCGCCATCAGTCGTGAAAGCGTCGGCAGGTCCTTTTCGGCATTGGCGCGCACCATCAGGCGGATGGCCGACTCTGGATCGGAAGGTTCCGATGCGATTGAAGCGGTCGGGGCACTGATCAACAGTGTCAGTACACACCACGCCCACAGTCTGAGGCGGATCATGGATGACTCCCTTCATCAACCAGCTCGAAGAATCGAATCAGCGTTCCCATCAATACCCAACAAGAACTGGCATAACCGTCAACAGGCCGAGCGCACCGAGGGGGGCTACTCCCACAACGGAATGTTTCCCAGCGCGGTACGTGGAAAATCGCAGACACATCCATGCTACTCTTCAATTCCCTCACAACTGGCGCGAAGCCACTTGCCTTTGATGTCCAGGTGAGCCTTGCCCGATCCTTTGAGGTTCCTGTCACCGGTTGCCACGAGACTTTCTGGTGTCTTTGCTTCGATCGTGAGGTGTCCAGTTGATGCCGGTGGGCCTGGGCAGATTTGATCGATGACGAGTTTCAAGGAGGATTTCGAAATCACGTTGACCTTGCAGTTCACCTCAGCATCATCATCTTCGTCTTCCATCTCCTTGATGATGCGGTCATGAGCCACATCCTCTTTTGTAAGACATGATGGTACCGTCATCGTGTGAGGCTTGCCGTCGCGGGCTTTCATCATCTGCTCCATTTGAATCCGTTGTGCCGGCGTCATGTTGGCCGCCATCTCCGGTGAGAGCTTCATCCCCGATGCAACGCTTGTCACTGTCATTTCCCATGCACCGGGTTTCACGTTGAGCGACTCGGCTCGTGCATCCAGTGCCAGCATAGGAATGCACAGACCGAGAATCAGCCCCCATTCGACTACGACTAGAACCTGCCCCATCACCCAACTCGTCTTGCGCATAGAGGTTCCTCCTTCTCAATGATATCGGCGCATCCTCACAAACGGCCGACCGCTTTCTTCCCGAGTGCCTTGAGCTTTTCCTCATCTCCCGCCGTTTCTTTGAGGGATAGCTGGATGGTTGTCTCCCCCTTCTTGATGAAGAGATTGACATAATCGAGTCCATGCATACCATGTTCGATGAACGCATCCTCACCCAGCCCTTTAACCGCCATAGGCTTCTTGGATGTGTTCCGCCCACGCTCGATGCCGTCAGCCGGAAACACCCAGACCTCCATGGCGTCCTTGCCGTTTGCAAATTCATAATTACACCAGGCAGCACGTCCTTCCTGCTCGGCTTTCGGTGTCCCCATGAGCTTGCCGACGACTTGCTCGACTTCTGCATCTGTTAAAAGTGAACAGGGCGTCGGCGCGGCATCGGAACGCGTGCCAATGCTGAGCGCTCCGATACCGATCATCACCGCCAGGAAGACACGGTTGAATTGCATGGCCATCGTGCAAACTCCTTCTCAAACATAGAGCGTGATCAATGGGGGGAAAGAAGTACTCTATTTTAATGTGTTAACGGAAACACGTCCATGGCGAAGGCAGCCCCATTTGCCCCCTTGACCTGATTATTCTCCCAGGCGTAGGCTGTACGTAGTACTTCGCCGCCTCATTCTGAAGGTGGTAGCTATGGTCCTCCGTGGAGCACAGTTCCAACGGTCTGGACCTGCCAGGTGTAAGTTCCTCACCAGACGGGCCCTCTCTTCATATCGTGTCACGTTCGTGCAAAGTCGGGCTGATACCGACTGCCTGCCGCAAGGAAGGCGGACGACACACAGACGTCTGATGCATTCCCACGGTAGGGGCCAGTGTTGGCAACCTCACAAAGGACTCGCGCCTCATGGCGCGAGATGGTGACTTATGTCATGGCCATATTGGGGAATCGTCATTGGGCTTACAGCCATGGTGATCATGCTGATTGCGTGCATACGCCTACTGTCTTTAGACGACACCGAGAAGCGACAGAGATCGAGGCAAGGTGCCGGCGGATCGCGTGACATTCATCCAGAACCGCCAACCATTCACAGGCGAGCTGCATGACGGTGTGGCGTTGGTTCGATGCTTGTTAGTAAGAGCGAGTGGAAGCTGTATGGTTGAGTCTGTGTGACTTGCGGTGAGGGGTGTGCCCGTGACCCATCGCTGGGTCGTTCTGAACTGTAACGAGAGGAGGGGGATATGGGGCCGACGAAGGCGATCGTGAAAGGACAGGCTCTCTACGAAGCGTTGGGGGGTAAGTTGATCAAGGACGGTTTCACGAACCGGCAGGACATGGAAGAATACGTAAGCCGTCATTATCTCACCCTGCCGGTCGTCGATCAACAAGGGCGGCCATGGCTCCTCGATGGAAAACCAGTCTATTGTCTGCATGGAACTCAATACGAAACGATGAATGATGCGCGGGTCCACCTTGTCCGCTGTCCGGATTGCGGAGGCATGGGGATTCAATTCGACGAACTCGTCGCCGAATCGGACTGCATCCACTGCACAGCCTGCGGACATGAATTCGATGCCAGGCTGGAAATGATGGAGACGTAGAACGAGATCCCGTCAGGCATGCAGACTGTGACGCCCTACGCCGCTGTGCTGTTTCTTCCATGCTGTTGGCGGTCAATACAAGATGGAAGTGAGAAGGAACAGACAGGCTTCTGATACAGGATGGCAATTACTGGTCGGAGAAAGATGATCTGATGCAGCATTCCTACTTTCGCAGTAGCTGAGCCGGAGTTTGGTAATAGTGTTGCCTTGCTCAGTTTTCCTCACCGTATCTTATTAATTCTTACGGTGAGCACGTTTTGTCTGGCTACGGAACCGCGCCGGAGGGACGCCGAACTCCCGCTTGAAGGCGCGATTGAAGGACGGTTCGGACTCGTATCCTACCTCACCCGCCACTTCGGCCACGCTCTTTGAGGTTGACGTCAGCACTTGTGCGGCGAGCTGCAGCCTCCAGCGCGTCAGATATCCCATCGGTGTGTCTGACAGATAATGCCGAAATCGCTCTGCCAGCACGGAACGTGAGAGGCCAACTTCCTTGGCCAGCGAAGCGATGGTCCAAGGGTGAGCCGGCCGCTGATGCAGGAGCGCCAGCGCCTTCCCCACGTCTGGATCGCGCACCCCGGCAAGCCAGCCTTTCTGCGTCTGTGGCAATTGAGCGATGTAGCGACGTAACGTTTCCACGAACAGCACTTCGGATAATTTTGCGATGACCGCGGCGCCACCTGGACCGGAAGCCTCCGCATGATCGACCGAATAGCGGAAGGTATCCTCGAGCCACTGTCCGGACGGGTTGTCTCGAATTTGGACCTTGATGATCGTCGGAAGCCCAGCCAGGAAGACCTGACCGAGTTGCGGGTCGCAGGTCAGGTACCCGCAGACCAGTTTTGTGGTTTCTCCTCCGCCGCCCAATTGCGACAGAATCCGGCCTTCAGCGAAGACCTGCTTCAGGTGCGTCGCGCTGTCAATGGGTGTGACAGGAGGGCCGTTGCCCATGAGGTGTTTATTCCCGTGTGGAAGGATGACGATATCGCCGGCTTCCAAAGGCACGGGGCGGTCACCCTCGTTGAGGCGAACGGAAGGTGTCAATGAGTTTGGGACACTTGCTGTTGGCATTTAGTGTAGAACC
>CAKKRK010000054.1 GCA_919902665.1 Nitrospiraceae bacterium | reverse complement strand
TCGAGAGCGCGAGTGTACGCGATTCGACCGAGCGACCAACAGTCGAGACCGGTGGCGACATCCTGCCAGATTCCTGTTTCGACAGGCGCCGTGAAGAGAAAATGTCCTCGCGGCTTGAGAATCTCCGATACACGATGGATGAAGGCCAGCTGCTCGTCCTCGCGTAGAAAAGACACGAGGCCGATCGAGATGACCGCCTCGAATGTCCGCCCGAAGTAGTCACTGTCAAGGGCCGTCGCGCATTGCGTGGAAATCGTGGGGAAACGTAATCGAAATTGTCTCAGCAAGGTAGGAGATGTATCGATCGCCCATACCGCGAGCCCGGAATCCACAAGGACCTGCGTAATGGGATACCCTCCGCCGCAGGCGATTTCGACGACGGAAGCACCAAACGGCAGAGATCTCGCCCAGCCCTGAACAACCTCAGCGCCTACACGGGACCGATCTCGATCCTCAAGATACGTCAGTGCCTGTGTTTCATAGAACCGTGCCGCATCCATCATCTGTTTCGCCCCTCAATGCCAGTTCATGTCCACATTGCGGACAGTAGCGTGAGATGGTCATCACTCATGTCTTTGCTGACCGCCCTTTTCAAGAGACAAACATAATCAGTATTCGCCCCGAAGTTGCAATAGTATTGTTCGCTTGCTGACGGCACACCTTGGACTATCATGGTCCGTTTCATCGTTGACGAGGCACAACACAGGTAGTAGCGTGACCATGGAGGACACGGTGGCTATCCATATTGCTCGCGCTGAAATTCACGAGGCGGATACCATTGCCGCAATGGTGGGTGACCTCTTGCATGACATCATGGCGGCGGTGAATGACAAGGTCTTTGGGTTTGATCATGCTGACACTGTGGGGCGCGCTTGTGCGTGGATGAAGGAAGGTCTGTACACCGTCCTGCTTGCGAAACCAGACTCCAAGCCGGTTGGATTCCTTTCTCTGTATGAGAGCTATGCCCTGTACACCGAAGGTGTCTACGGAACGATCCCGGAGTTCTATGTCCGATCGCCACATCGTTCGCAAGGGATTGGATCCGCACTCCTCGCAGAAGCTAAACAGATTGGTCAGACACGAGGATGGAAACGTCTCGAAGTGACAACACCTCCTTTGCCACAATTCGATCGAACCCTGAGCTTCTATCAACGGAACGGGTTTAGTATCTCAGGGAGACGGAAGTTAAAACTGACGTTGTGATGAAGCCCGTCGTTCAACTGGAACCAACTGGATGTGGAATCGCCAGCGTCGCCGCCCTTGCTGGTGTGAGCTACACAGCCGCAAAGCGAGTTGCGAATCGGACGGGCATCTCTGCAACGGACAGCCGATTGTGGTCCGAGACAACGAATGTATGTCGACTCCCGACACACTATCGGCTTCAACCATCGGCACGACCAACGCCGTTTGCCTCCTGGGATGCACTCCCAGATCGAGCCCTCTTAGCCATCAAGTGGCATCGTATAAGGGGGCGGGGATTTTGGCATTGGGTTGTCTTCGTCCGAGATTCGAGTGGAACCTACGTGCTGGATTCGAAAAAGACCTTGAAGCATCATGTGCGAAAGGATTTCTGGTGTATGAAGCCTCGGTGGTTTATTGATGTTCGTTGAGAGGCACATCTTTCAGCAACGAAAAGATCAACCGTCGGCATCCAGGACAGGACGTGACGCTCATCAAGCCACTGACTGCATGTGTTGCGTTGCAGGGAATCCTCCGTCCCAACATGTGGGGCAGGTCGATTGTTCATTCATCAATGAATGCGGAATGGTCTTCCCCGGTCTCGGCTGCCCGTACTAACCCCGTTTTTGAGTACGATAGGCTTCTGAAATCTTCGCAACAGCGTTTTCCGGGAATGCGAAAGGTTGACTGGTCCATGCGGATCCTGCAAACAGCAGTTCTCTACTTTCTCTTGGTGTTCAGTGCGGGGTTCGTGCTGGGAACCGGGCGGGTCCTCTTCCTCGTTCCGCTGCTAGGCGAGAGAACGGTGGAACTGTTGGAAATGCCGCTGATGCTCATTGTTATCGTCTCGGCTGCGCGATGGACGGTTCGCCATAGACTCGATGATCGTCGGCTGATTTCGACGTTCTCCGTTGGCTTCATCGCGATGGGTCTTGTCTTGATCGCCGATCTAACAGTAGGAATGCTGTTACGGGGAATGTCGGCAGCAGAAGTCTTCCTCAGCCGCGATTCAGTCACAGGCGCGGCCTATTACGCGAGCCTCGTACTCTTCGCCGCCATGCCCGCCCTCCTCGCTCGCCTCCCAGGGACCTAGGCAATCACGGACGTTGGGTGTCAAAACAGCGGGTGATGTGGGGCGGATGAGAAGGGAGCGCCAGCCGGCACCTCTCCGGCATTGCCAAGAAACCGCCAGGTATCACCCTCTTTCACCAGATAGTGGACTTCACGAAACCAACTGTCGAGTGTCACGCGATTCCCTGTGCGCTCGTCGGTGCCATACAAACCACCCGTGCAGGTCACCTCTACACGGAGTTCGTCATTCACCCGCAGGATTTTGACATCGGAGAACAGATGGAGTGATTCTACGGCCTTGTAATGCTCAAATACCTCACCCCACACCCGTCGCACGTCATTATCTTTCAACCCATGATAGTCATAGGCGGGCGCATAAAACCGCATGAGAGCATCTATATCTTCTTTTTGTAACGCCGCTTCAGCCCGCTCGAACGCCGCAAGCAGCCCTTTCACGACAGGATGGCGCAGCAGACCGCTTTGTCCGGTGACTTTCTTTCCCTCCACCAGCAACGTCGTCTCCGGCAAGACCTGCACCTTGGCCGACACCACCTCCACCCCCAACACCAAGCTCAAGACCAGACCAAGACCAATCCGAACATTCACCTTGCCATATCGCCGCATTGGCACCTCCATCAACGAAGCACATCGCCCGCCATGCGATAAGGCGGACAATGTTGTCTGCATGGGTGTCTTCCCCGATTGTTTGAAGGCTTAGGAGCGAAATGGCTGAACATCACCTGACTTACGCAGCATCTTGTTCACCTCATCAAGGTGCAGTTCTTCACCCACGATCATTTCTCGTGCAAATTCTTCCAACAGCACGGACTTTCCTTCTGAGATCTTTAGCAAATCGTAATAGGCCGCGATGGCACCCTTTTCGTGCTCCAAGCTCTCCCGCAGAATATCCCCCACGTCATGCTTCTCGGTTTCCAAGAGCGTTCCAATCTTCAGCGACGGGTGACCACCAAGCAAGGTAACCAGTTCCCCGGCTTTATGCGCATGGGCAAGGCTCTCGTCAGCATTACTCTTCAACCACGACACAATAGGAATGCGATTATAGCCGTAGATCATGAGTGAGTAGTGCGTATAGCGTACGACTCCCGCTAGTTCATGCTCCATAATCCGGTTGAGAATTTCGACCGCTCGTTGTGTGTCTTGATCGTTCATCAGATGCCTCCAATTACGCACCACCGTCTCGCCTGAGAAAGCGCGAAGGGTACTGCGCCTGTGATGTTAACTGCGGTCGGCCTTCGTATCACGATAATTCCCTGTTAGCCATTTGAGGAGAGTAAGTGTACTGCCAACGCCTCTGCGTACGATTGGTCATTCATTGCTCCTGCATCGCGAAATACGCAACTCCGGCGGCGAGCACCAGAAACCCGATGAGCCACTGAATAAATTTCTGTTTCGCCGTGGCAAGTACTTGGTCCATCTTTTTCTTGAGGGCCGGCTCTGAAGCGATGTAAGTCTCGACCGCTTCCTTCGCCTCTTTCAGACCGATACTCCGTTCTTGGCGAACCACCTTGATCGCTTCGATCACATTGCCCTGCCACAGCGCCTCGACCGCTGCTTTGGGAAGCTCTGATGAACGCCGTGGTTTGTTGGCCATGCTAGAGAAATGCCTGAGCCGAAGATCCTCTGTACTGTTTATAACCGTTGAGCGAAGAGCATGCAATAATGTTGTCTGATAAGACCACTCTTGAGTTCAAGTTGTCGTATTCGTGTGTCCGTTTAAAACTCAAAGGGAGGTACATGCTGGAGTGATCGTGGAATCTTGAATGAGGGAGAAGCAGAAGTTGGGATGCCATACGCTTAACCTACTCTCTTCAGCACCAGATATTTCTTCTAGGGCTTTACCTAGTCTCATTAGGAAACAGTAGAGTCCCTATCCTACACCTCATACACTGACCTCGACTACTCAGGTATCCATAGACCTTATCCTCACCTATCTCATCTCATCGTGTAACTCATTACAATTACGTACCAAACTGCTGAGTGAGTAGAACCATCATGACAGAGTTCTTTGTCACTCATTACTGTGGCATTTAACTTGCTGATACGAGAAATAGGACGTTATCGGATACCTAATGAGTGAATCATGAAACACGCAACAAATCTCGTCACTGTTCGTATCGAGTGGTGCCGACGGCAATCTGCACAGGCTCGCACGGAACCGGAAGTCGATGGGTGGAGTGCGGAAGCAGATGGACTGCGAGATGCGCTGATGAATAGCGACCACACCGACATCTATCAACTGTGTCCCCCCGAGATCCTCAGACGGTACGTGATGGGTTTCCAAGATGGGACGGCCTTGCTGCAAACCGCACGAGTCCAGCCTGTGCACGCTGTCGCTATCGGAACTCCGCAACCGGATCCTCAGGGAGGAAAGGACATTCTACGGGGAGGTGAACGATGAATTGCCTACGATGCAACGGCCTGGCCGTCAGTGACGACAGCTTCGCGGTGCAGACTGGTTCGCCATCGGACTTTCATGGTTGGCGCTGCGTCAATTGTGGAATGATCGTCGACGATGTGATCCGTGATAATCGGCGCGTCACGTCACAGCCGAGGAGAGCCGCATATCCCGAGCGCCGCCGGTACGGTGGCCAAGCTGCGTGACGGGTATCACACCCCCAGCCGATCCCGAAACCGCTTGCCGCTCGAGGCCAAGAGAGAACGACCGGTGCTGGGTGTGGCCATCAGGTCCTATGCAACGCACTCTCCGACGTGAGAGTCAGGCTGTCGGTTTCGCTTCGCTCCGGATCCCGGTTCCATTCGCCGGAACGCAGGAGTTTCTCTCCTAGTCCTACGGCCAAGTTGCGGTAGATGATCACACCGATATCCGGGCGACGCCGAATGAGATCCTCCAAGTCACGCCGGAATAGCTCTGCCACTTCAATGTCGTTCACAGCCGTCGCGGTGGCGGAGTGATGCCTGGCCGAAAGGAGCGATACTTCTCCACAGGTCTCGCCGGTCTGCACAGTACCGATCACGTGAGGAGAAGAACCACTACTGATGGTGACTTGCCCTTGAAGCATAAGATAGAGCCGGTCGCCAGGATCATGCCCCGAAAAGAGCCGAGCACCCGCCCCTATGCTCCTCACGGTGCAGACTCCCGCTAACCTCGTCGCCTGTTCGGTGTTCATTCCCCGAAACAACGGCACCTCTTTGATCGCCTGCGCCATGCGAGGCGCGATGACACACGTTGAAAACCCCCTCATCACGACATCCGCCACGGCTTGAACCGGCTCAGTCAGACCAAGCGGCCCCAACTCGTGCAGCTTGTTCAAACGCACCATCTTCACGATGTCGAGCCGCTCCACGTGATAGAACACCATGGCCGGCACATAGGCGACTGGGAGAAAATTCAGTTCTAGTAATGTCCGCTGCATGCGAGGCGCGTAGGCGCTGACATCGATCTCGATATACTCGATCCCCATCTCCTCCCGACACTCGCGCTCCAGTTCGGACAGAAGAAATCGCACCACATCGTCGGCCAGCGCGATGAGCTCGAATACCCGCACGATGTGCTCGACCGGGTCCATCGTGTAGCCGACGGCTCCCACAATCTGGCCGCCGGAGCGGGCCAGAAAGTAACTAGTTTGGCGAGCCTGCAGCTTGAAGAAACCGTAGTCCAACCGCATAGGCCCAAAGATTTCCCGATTCCTCACTCGACCTCGTTCGATGCGCAGCAAGGCGGGATACCCCTCGGCTTGCAGCTGTTCCAGTCGATAGTCACCGCCGGACGGATAAGAGGCAGAGTCTTCGTCGACGATGAAATCTGGCGTGAGGGGCGGCTGGCTCATCACGAGATTGGCCAAGGCATAGGCGTCTGGAATGATACGCGGGTTGTTACGGCGGAGGGCCAGGGCATCGCCGAAATACCGAGCCAGCAGCGCAAAGCTCTCGCGGTGGCGAAAGAAATGCTTCAAGGGTAGAAAACCTGTGGCGATGAATCCCTGAGACAGACTGATGCGCTGGGCATATGGATGCACGGTGCGCGCGACAACGAGTCCGACATGCAAACGGTTTTTGATGGCCTCCAGCCGCTTGTCCATGAGCAACTTCCCGACCTGCATCCGGCGATACTCGGGATGCACGGCAAGGCGACCAAACTCTCCTACGAGATCGGAATGGGCCCCGAAGTCGAACAGCACGGAGGCCGTCCCGACGACACGACCGGCTTCCGTATCCTCAGCAACGAGAATGAGGGCATCATCGGTGAAGACGGAGCGCTTCAGCCAAAGTTCATCGTAGAGTTCGCGATGTGGATAATCCGTACCGTAGACCGCGAGAAAGATCTCACGGATCTGGCCCACATCCTCTTCACGGGCTTCTCGGACTCTGATCATGATCGTCCCGTTGCGATGGATCAGACGGACGCTGTCTTCTTCTCGAGTTGCTGGCCGGCGATCTTGGCGATGGCGTGATAATACGCGGCTCCTACGGCCAGAGCTTCTTCATCGAAGTCGAACTTGCTCGAATGTGCCGGATAGCCTTCCCGACCAGGAACTTGGCTGCCGAATCGGACATAGGCGCCGGGAATTTGCTCAAGGTAGTAGCTGAAATCTTCCGCCCCCATATTCGCCGTCTTCAGGGGCAACACATTCGCCTCCCCGACCGCTTCGATCGCGGCACGGCGCGCCATGTTGGCCGACTCAGGCTGATTGATGAGTGGCGGCGTTCCTTCTGTGACCGCAACGTGAATCTTCGCACCGTGCAACTGTGCGATGGATTCGGCAATGCGGCGCACGGAATTGAGCAGTTGTTGGCGGACAGACGGATCTTGGGCACGCACGGTCCCTTCCAACTTGGCCTGCCCCGCAATCACGTTCGGCGCAGTCCCAGCGTGAAACTGGCCGACGGATACAACCGAGGGGCGGGCCGGATCGATCTCACGTGAGACGATCGTCTGCAACGCCATGATCATGAGGCTCCCCACCACCACCGCATCGATGCTTTCGTGTGGCCTTGCCCCATGTGCGCCTTGCCCGATGATCTCAATCGAAAAGTTATCCGACGACGCATTGACCGGACCTTCGCTCACTACGATGGTGCCGGGACGATAATGGCGATCCAGATGTCCGCCGAAGATCAGGCCGGCTCCCTCGAGCACCCCTTCCTTGATCATGGCGATGGCGCCGGTTCCTTTTTCTTCCGCAGGCTGAAAAATCAGCCGCACCGGCGCCGGCAAGTCCTTCTCTTGGGAGAGCAGCGCAGCCGCGCCAAGCAACATCGTCGTATGTCCATCGTGGCCGCAGGCGTGCATGACGCCATCGTGCACCGATGCGAATTCAAGGCCGGTTTCTTCTTGAATGGGAAGCGCGTCCGTATCGGCCCGCAGCACCACGCAGGGCACTCCGGTCTTTCCGCTGATATCCGCGACGACGCCGGTACCTGCCACATTGGTGCGGCATTGAATGCCGAAGCTCTGAAGAAATAGACGGATCACACCGGCTGTACGCGTTTCTTGCCAGCTGAGCTCCGGATACCGATGCAGCTCTCTTCGCAGCGCAACCAGCCGGTCATACAGGTCTTGCGGAACTTGTCGCATGTGGACTCTCTCCGTGCGCCAATTCGCACTGGCCAAGCCTCCTCAACCGGACAACGAGACTTCATCCCTCCGTGGCCTGGACACCTGGCTGATAGGTGGCGTACACGTAGACCGGAATAGACAAGTGGCCGAGATGTTTTTCAATCAACGGCTTGACCTCTTTCCAGTCAAGCCCACCGACACCAGTGGCCAAGCGGGGAAGCGCAACGCTCTTGATTTTCTCGCTCTCGATCAACTTCGCGAAGGCTTTGAGACAGTGATTGACGTTCTCGATCGTGGCTTTCCCTGGTTTAGACCCGTGGCTGGGAGCTGGTTCTTGCGTAAAGAGACTCACGATTCGCACACCCCCGGCACCCGCCCAGGCCCACAGCTCTCCGGTCTTCGGCGTAAACGTTTGGCAATAATGTCTGAAATCTTTGTACATGGCGGGCCATTGTTGCCGAAGGGACAACGCGAGACCGTTCGCAAAGCCGTCGTTCGGAGCCACACCGTGTGCCACCATTTCTGCTTTTGTCCGTAAAATGTCCCCCGTTACTTCCTTCAGCATTGAACCTCCTTCATGTTATGAGAATCGAAAATGTACGGATATCCCAATGGGGTGATGTCTCTCATCACCAGTTTCCACGCACCAAACCGATATCTTGCCAATTTCTGTTGCTTCCGCTATGTAAGACGGACGCTGCTTCCTCTTCCCCCGGATACATGTGATGGTTCAAATTCGACTGGCGACCGACGCGGACTTTCCCTCGCTGCTCCAAGTGCAACAAGCTGCATTCGGCGAATATGCGGGCGTCTACAAGGTGAGCGGGTGGACCACAGAAACCCTTGAGAGCCTGCAAGAGGATGCCAGAGAGAAACATATTTTCATGGCAGAAGTGGGGGGATCGATCGCCGGTTCCGTGCGCTTCTGGACGGTAGCTGGCGTATGCGTGATCCGGTTGCTTTCCGTCAGTCCCACTCATCAGCGTCATGGAGTGGGAAAGGCCCTCATCCACGAAATTGAACGAGCCACGACCGATGCCCACAAGTTTTACGCCTGCACCATGCTGCGTACAGCCAGAAACATTCAGTTCTTCCTCAACCTCGGTTACAAGGCCGAAACGATTCTTCCCGATCATTATGACCATCTCGACTTGATCTGCTTCGCCAAATATCGTTGAGCCCTATCTTCTGAACCAAGGAAGCACTCCGACAACCCGGACATACCCACCCCCCATCAATCGGTGCGCTGGCAAAAGAGCTATGGCGTCTTCGCACAACGGAACCCGTATCCAAAGAGCCGATTCGTCGGCTGCGCATCGAACCGGTGCGCGGACCGCAGAAACTCAGACACGTACAGCCAGGATCCGCCTCGCAACACTTTCCCATCGCCTTTTGCCGGCCCGATAGGGTTCTTTTCAGGACTTTTCTTGTAGTAATCCAGTTCATACCAATCGAACACCCATTCCCAAGCATTCCCGGCCATGTCATAGATCCCGTAGGGGCTCTTCCCCGCTTCATACGATCCGACAGGGGCTAAGGCGAGGTGGTCGTCCCATTCCTTTCTCCCGTAATTGGCATGGAGCCGACTTGGAGCTTCATTACCCCAGGGATAGATCCGCCCATCTGTTCCCCGCGCCGCTTTTTCCCACTCCGCCTCGGTCGGCAGGCGCTTGCCGGCCCATTTGCAATAGTTGACCGCATCCTCCCAACTCACATTGACGACCGGGCGCCGCAGATGTTGCGGTTGATGCATGGTGCTCCAGTCCGGAGGCTCCTCCATGTCAGTCGCCTCCAAGTACCTGGCATACTGCCCGACCGTCACTTCATATTTGTCCATATAGAAGGCATTGAGATAGATCTGCCGAACAGGTTTCTCGTCGTCTCCGAGATTACTTCCCCGCATAAACTTCCCCGCCGGCACTAGGACCATCTGCGTATCGAGCGTCTCGGTCTCCCCCGCACCTCCTACCGATCCGGCAGAGGTCAGATATTTCGAGGAGGCAGATCGTGCTCGTGGCAGCTTCGCCTGCAGCTGCTGATAGAGTGTCTGTTGCTCATTGTTGAGACCAAGCTCCTCGGCGCTGTGCAGAGCCTCCTCCGCCTGCTTCGTTTTTCCACTGGCGATCAGGCCCTTCCCCTCGTTCAGGAGCCGCCATGCCGTCGTTTCCTCCCGTAAGCGCCACACTTTCGCTTTAGTCTTGGGTAAATAGGATTTCGTCCCGGATTTGGCATCCAGATCCAATGCACTCTCGTAATGTTGCTCCGCACAGACCCAGGATTCTAGGGCTCGGCAAGCCTCGGCCAGATTGAAATGGGCCTGGATATTGGACGGATCCTTCAGAATGCCGGCCTCCAGCGCTGCCCGCGCCTCCGCATACTGTTTGCTCTTCAACAGGTTCTCCCCTTTGGAAAATTCCTGCTCTCCGCCAGCTGCATACGCAACAGCCCCCGGAGCGATGAAGAAGCACAACAAGGTCATCCCCGCCAACACATGTCTCATAAGAAGCCCCCCTCTCCCCATTCTGACTGATCGGCCTGTGGATTCGGCCTCGCCTGCCCACAAAGGTCACAAACCTAGCAAACTTACCAAACACCTACAAGTTTAGTGCCTAACCGTGGCGGCACTATAATTCCTTCTCCAAGAGATAGAGCCATTGGTCCTCAACTGCGTGCATAGAACGAGCACTCTGACGACCCCTATCTAGCCCTTCCCCCATACATTTTCATTCCAATTGGGAGAGCGATATCGTCGATCCCTGACCGCGCGCATTGAGGGAGCACATTCCAATCGTGCGCCCTCGGCAAGCGAAGGGATTGACGATGTCGCTCTCCCTCCCCTCACACCCATTCCGGCGCCTCCTCTTTCCTCACCTCCTGCCCAGCGAACAGACTATAGAGCGCGGGCAGTACAACCAGCGTCAGCGCCGTCGACGTGAAGAGTCCGCCGATCACGACACTAGCGAGCGGCCGCTGGACCTCCGCCCCAATTCCTTGCGCCAGTGCCAGCGGCAGAAGTCCAAGCAGCGTGGTCATCATGGTCATCACGACAGGGCGAAGACGGAGACTGCAGCCGGCCAGAATCGCTTCATCGATCTGCTGCCCCTCGTTGCGCAGTTGGTTGACATAAGAGACCAGCACGATCCCATTCCCCACGGCCAGTCCAAACAGCTCGATAAAACCGATAGAGGCCGGCACGCTTAGATACTGCCCGCTCAGCCATAGCGACACGACGCCTCCGATCAACGCGAACGGCAGGTTGATAATGATCAAGGTTGCGTATCGCAGCGAATGGAAGGCCCAGAACAGAAGAAAGAACACGAGGCCCAGTGTGATCGGCACGACAATCATCAATCGCGCGTTGGCTCGCTCCATGTTTTCGAACGCCCCGCCCCATACGACAGTATAGCCTTCCGGCAAGTGGAGTTGCGCCGCCAGCTTCGCGCGCCCTTCATCCACCACACCGCCGATGTCCCGGCCTACGACATTGAAGCCGATGTAGATGCGGCGCTTCACATGCTCTCGACTGATACGAGCCGGGCCTTCACGCATTTCGATCTTGGCCAGGTCACTCATGGGAATGAGCGCTCCGGAAGGAGACTTCACGCGGATTTCTCCAATGGCGGCAACACTGTTCCGGTACGGTTCAGGAAATCTCAGGGTGAGCTGAAACCGGCGCTCGCCTTCATAGACCTGCGTCGCCGCCTTACCACCGATCGCGGTGGCGATGATCTCTTGCACGTCGGCCACGTTGATGCCGAAGCGGGCAATCTTTTGCCGATCGATGTCGATAATGAGGTAGGGCTGTCCAGCGACCTGTTCGACCTTGATATCTTTGACGCCGTTGATGTGTTGTACCAGGGCGGCAATCTCCTGCGCTTTGTCACGGAGCAGGTCGAGATCGTCTCCGAACAGCTTGATGGCGCATTCGGTCCTGATGCCGGAGATCAACTCGTCCACTCGTTCTTGGATTGGCTGACTCATGAGGATGGAGATACCGGGAATTTCGGCTAACTTCCGGCGGATCGCATCGGTCAATTCTGATTGAGTCTTCGCCGTCTTCCAGGTGCTTCGGTCGTGGAGGGAGACAATCGGATCGCTCTCGTAGAGATCTTCTGGGTGGTAGGGAATCTCCGCTCGGCCGATCCTGCTCACCGCCATCTTCACTTCGGGAAATTCCAACATGGCCTTCTGAGTCTGCTTCTCTAGCTCGATAGACTCAGGAAGCGACACGCTTGGCAACTTCACCACTTGAGGTGTCAGGGCCCCTTCCTCAAGGAGTGGAATGAATTCCCGCCCCACGAATGGAACGAGGGAAAGGCTGCACAGCACGATCGCTACTGAACTCGTCAGGATGAGGCCGCGGTGCCGGAGCGTCCATTGCAACACCGGCAGATAGCCCTGTTTCATCCAGAGCGTCACGCGCGTCTCTTTAGGATGGTCTCCACGCAAGAAGAGAGACGCGAGCACCGGTGACAGGGTCAGCGTCACCACGACTGAGGCCAAGAGTGCAATCACCAGTGTGTAGGCCAGCGGCGCGAACATCTTGCCTTCCATTCCCTGGAGCGTCAGAAGCGGCAGGAAGACGACGCTGATGATCAGAATGCCGAACAGGATCGGTCGACCGACTTCCTTCGTCGCATGGAGAATGATACTGAGCCTGCTTTCCTGCGACGCGCCGCTGTGTTGGGCGAGATGCCGATAGGCGTTTTCCACGACGACCAGGGACCCGTCGGCGATCTCGCCAACGGCGATCGCCAGCCCACCAAGCGTCATCAAGTTGGCCGAGAGCCCGAACCTCTCCATCACGATAAAGGTCACGAGCGGAGTGACGATCAACGTCACCGTGACGATGATGGCGCTGCGGACATGGCCCAGGAAGAAAAAGAAGACGAAGACCACGAGCACAATCCCTTCGATCAATGCATCCCGCACCGTATTAATGGCCGCACTAACGAGTTCGATGCGATCATAGAAAGGGATCAGCTTTGTGTTTATTGGAAGAACATTGCTCTGCTGCAGATCCTCCAGCTTCGTCTTGACCGCCTCAACCACCTGACGGGCATTGCCTCCCCGAAGCATGAGCACTGTTCCGATCACGACTTCCCGCTCCCCATTGAGGACCACCGCACCATGGCGAACGGCGTGGCCGATGCCGACTTCAGCGACGTCTCGGACGAAGACCGGCGTGCCACCGACCGCTTTCACGATGATGGATTCGATATCACCCACGGTCCTGATCAATCCAAGCCCTCGAACGATCGAGCGTTCGGCATGACGCTCCAGCACGTTGCCCCCGACATTGGCGTTGTTCTTCACCACCGCCTCATAGATCTGGTGGAGCGTCAGGTCGAACTTGCGCAGTTTGGCCGGATCGACGAGGACCTGGTACTGCTTCACAAACCCACCCATACCGTTCACATCGATCACTCCCGGCACACTCTTGAGCTGGGGCCGCAGGACCCACTCCTGCATGGTGCGCTGATCCGTCAGCTCCCTCTCGACGACCTGTGGATCGGTCGCTGTCGCATGGGGCCCTTCGACATAATAGTGATAGACCTCGCCCAGCCCCGTTGTGACGGGGGCCATCACAGGTTCGAGCCCCTCTGGCAACCGCTCTTTGGCCGCCATGATCCGCTCGAGGACCAACTGGCGGGCGAAGTAGATATCGACGTCGTCGTTGAACACGACCGTGATCTGTGACAGTGCGAACTTAGAAAGCGATCGGATCTCCGCTAATCCAGGCAACCCGGTCATCTGAAGTTCGAGCGGATAGGTGATGAACCGCTCGACTTCGACCGGCGAGAGGCCGGCCGCTTCGGTCAATACCTGCACTTGGATATTCGTCACGTCGGGGTAGGCATCGATTGGGATCGATTGAAAGGCAATCACACCGACAACCGACAGCAGACAGGCCAAGCCGATGACCAATATTCTTTGCCGCAGCGAGAATTCCAGGAGCGAGACGATCATAGCGAAGGCTCGATCTTGTGTCGTTCCATTTCAGATTTAAGGGCGAAGGAGCCCTTCGTCACGACCTGCTCGCCTGCCTTCACCCCCTCCAGCACCCTGACCACATCACCCTCTTCATCCCCCAACTTGACCGTTCGCGCTTCGAAAGCGCCATCCTCCCGTTGAACGAATACCATCTTGCCCCCAAGTCCGTCTTGAACAGATGCAAGCGGTACGCTCAGCGCGTCTGGACTCGATGTCGCAAACACGCTGACGATGGCGAACATTTCCGGTTTCAACAGACGATCGGGGTTGGGAACCGTGACACGCAAACGCATGGTGCGCGTTGCTGGATCAAGCACATCTCCCACATAGGTGATGGCCCCGCTGAAGATCGCATGGGGATAGGCGGCTAGGACCACATTCACCTTCTGGTCCTTGCGGATGAATCGCACGTCCTTCTCCGGCACGTTACCGATCACCCACACATCCGTAAGATTGGCCACGGTGAACAGCTTTTGTTCCGTCTCGACCACTTCTCCCCGCGTGATGTTGCGTGTGATGACCCGCCCATCGAACGGTGCACGTAAAGGCATGTTGGCCTTAATCGTCAATTCCCGCTCCAGCCTGCCGATCTCCTCTAGTGGCACTCCAAGCAGTTCGAGACGGTTTTTGGCCTCCCGCAGTTCAGCTCGCGCGGTCTTCATGGCGGCCTCACGTCTCTGCAGCTCAGCGAGGCTGACGGCCTTGTTTTCGTACAGATCCTTGGCACGGAGATGTGCTAGCTCCGCTTCATGCAGCCTGGCCCCGGCCTTGAGGTAGCCTCCCTCCGCCACGCCCAGGTCCACGCTGTGGAGCATCGCCAAAAGAGCGCCTTTTTTCACATCCTGCCCGACATCGACATGGACTTTCACAACCCGGCCCCGGATCAAAGTGGTGACCTCGGCCAATTCGTTTTGGTTGGCCTGAACCGTTGCGGAAAATTCACGATGTGAAAGAAGCTGCCCCTGCGCCACCGGCACAAGTTCCAGCTGCATTCGGGATAACTCTTCGGGCGTCAGACGCAACAACCCCGTTCGCGCGGAAGGCAAATCCGGTTTGACCGTGGAGGTCTCTGCCGGTTTGTTTTCGCAAGCAACACCCAGCGCCATGATCATGCACGCTGCCAAACCACGTATGACCTGTGTGCGCAATCCATGCAATCCAGTTGTGTGCTGATTCAGGCAGGTATGAGTCACAAATCCCATCCCCTTAGGTCCACTCTTTGATCTCAGATTTACTCGTCCTCCGACTGTGAGCTTCTCGCACGGGGCATGCCTCCCGAATACGTTATATTCCTCATGCAATGCCGCATATTCGTCGCCTTTTGCTACTGTGAACGCTTGATGCTGTAGCGAAATGCGACAGCCGTGCAGAGAGACTCCCCTGCACCAGTGGTTGCGGATATGAGATACTGATTTCAAGGGAGAGTGCCGTTATATGGAAGTTCGAGCCCAATTTCCAGATGAGCAATCGCCAGCCGGTGAGTTTATGCGCCAGCCGGATGTGTTCCGGAGGTGGGTGACCGCCGACGGTAGTTCGGGCTATCCCGCCGCTGCCGAACGCTACCATCTCTACGTCTCATGGGCCTGCCCCTGGGCCCACCGCACAATCATCGTGCGTAAGCTCAAGAAGCTTGAGACTGTGATCGGTATGACCGTCGTGGATCCCATTCGTGACGAGCGAGGATGGGCATTTCGCGAAGGCGCAGGACATTCCCCCGACACCATCAATGGATTTTCGTTTCTGAGTGAGGCCTATAAAGCGACCGACCCAGACTACATCGGACGTTTTACGGTCCCGGTGCTGTGGGACTCTGTCACCAGACGTATCGTCACCAACTCCGATGACGATCTGATGAGAATCTTCAACGGTGAGTTCAATCGATTCACTGAAAGCCCGATTGATTTGTACCCAGACGGCCTGCGGCAAGAGATCGATGAGCTCAACACGTTCATCTACGAGAATGTGAACGACGGCGTCTATCGAGCAGGGTTCGCCACATCCCAACACGACTATGAACGAGCGGCACGGCGATTATTTACCGCGCTGGATCAACTCGATGCGCGCCTGGCAACTCACCGGTATTTATTCGGACCGGAGTTTGTGGAAACCGACTGGCGGCTTTTTGTTACATTGGTTCGGTTCGACGCCGTGTACCACGGACATTTCAAATGCAATCTCCGACGAATCGTCGACTACCCGAACCTGTTCGGGTATCTGAAAGATCTCTACCAAACCGACGGCATTGCCGAGACCGTCAATGTAGACCACATCAAACGCCACTACTACGTCACGCACGATGATATCAACCCCACTCGTATTGTTCCGATCGGCCCCGATCAAGACTTGTCCTCACCACATGGGCGTGAGCGTCTGGCATAATCTCGGACTCATTACCTTGATCAGGCACACCTTCGATAGGTACCGCCCATTATTTGTCCAATCTAGCAGACAGTGTTGAGGATATTCTCCCCACTCTCGACCACGCGAAGCTTGTTGGTGGATCCCGAAACATCTCGTATCACGGAGAAATTAGAGAGCATCCACTTCCAATGATTCAAGCACGAGAGTTGCTCACACCACCCCTCACAAAGAGTTTGTGATCACTCACAATGAAAGGAGCTGTCATGGATATGTTGTGGTTGTTCGCGATTGTGATGGGTGGACTCCTTATCGGTGGGCTAGTTGTTTACAAAAAGAGTAGCTAGCTGAGCGTCTCAGATGGGGCATCCGCTTACGAGAAGGCGTCATCTCTAGCAGGGGTAGTTGTGTGCTGAAGACAGGGGTTCTTGTGGGTAAGGGGTCATTCCCAATGGTGGTGATACCTCGGTTCACCTAGTTTTCGTCTTGGTTACTATCTTGCTCGCCCCTCTGAGGGGCGAGCAACGGTTTGTTTTGTGAGCGTGTCCGACTACATTCAAGATTTACAGGCTCACCTGACGACGAGGACAGAGCAGGCACTCTGCTGAACCAACTTTGTCGAGACACTTCCCTGGAGAAAACGCGCGACGGCGCCTCGCCCCTTGGCTCCGGTAACGATCAGATCCGGCTGTTCGTGATTCACCACTTTCATGATCTCCTCAGCGGCTGGCCCCACACAGGGAAACTGCCTGACGCGGTACCCGACTTTTTCAAGCTTGGCTGCCTCCTGCGCGAGTAATTGCTCCCCCGCCTCCTTCACCATCGTGTAGCGCAGAAACGGCATAACATGGACCAGCAGAATCACGAGCGGCTTGGCTTCAGGCTTGGCCGTGAACTGTTTGGCCATGAACTGGAGCGCTTTCTTGGATGATGGAGAACCGTCTGTCGCGACGAGCATCCGCCGAAGGGTTTGGGGAGGCTCTTTCACAATCAAGACCGGACAGGACGCATGGAGCGTGACTGTTGTCGAGACACTCCCCAGAACCAAACGATCGATGGCATCTAACCCTCGGCTCCCAACCACGATCAATCCCTTATGGCCCGCCTGCTCGATGAGGGCTTGTGCAATCTTGTCCTGCACGACGCGCACCGAGCCCTTGAGCCCAAGCTTTACTAAGCGCCGCTTCGTCTCTGCTTCTACCTGCTTGGCTCGAGACTCTAAGAGATGAATGGCTTCCCCTTCGTCCGGTTCATATCCGCTGACGGTCGGTTGGACGACGAACGGCACTCGCACGGATTGAAGATCCATCGCATGAATTGCTGTGACTCGTGGTGCCACCCGAAACGGCATCTCACCCAGCCAACCCAACACCCACTCTGAATACTTCGATCCATCCACTCCTACGACGGCTTTCATCGACATCCTCCTTATTCGAAGCCTGACGTCACCAGACCCCCCGCATGGCACAAGCTGCCCATCGAAAATACCCTCAGCAGAATCCTGAAACACAGTGGATACAGGCCCGTCTGGCTATGTTGACCATCGATGAGTACGGGTAGGGCAACGTTGATGCCACGATGGCGTAGGAGCGACGGCCGTACGCAAGTCCTCGTTTCACCAGAACAATTCTGAAAAAATTGATTGGCGGGTGACTCAACTTCTTTGGTAGAGTGCGGCACCGTATACTCGATACTCGTTTTATTAATCTCACGAAGGTTATCTGAAGAATGAAGACAACAGCTGCGTATAGGCCGGCCTGTTTCAGACGATGTGAATATGGACTCGTTCTTGCCGTCTTATTGATCATGCTCTCAGGTTGCGTGACTCAAAATGGCTCGCCGAGCTCACTCGCCCCCACCATCGAACAGAGCGCTCGGCCAGTTCTTCTGGCTGATGCCAATCCCAAAGCTCTCCCGTCAGAAGCACCAGTCCACGACGCGTCTTCTGAAGAGCCACTCGATCCGTTTTCGAAGCCGGGCGAAGAAGGGATCGAGGAGTACGATCCGTGGGAACCACTCAACACCAAGTTCTTTGAATTCAACCGGCAGCTTGATCGCTGGGTGTTGAAGCCAATCGCGAAGGGATACAACTTCATCGTGCCGAATGTTGTCCAGGTGGGCGTCAGCAATATTTTCTACAATAGCCGTGCGACCCCACGATTCCTGAACAATATGTTTCAGGGAAAATTCACAGGAGCTGGGATTGAAGTCGGGCGATTTCTCATTAATACAACGGTCGGGATCGGCGGATTTTTCGATGTGGCCCAACATTACTTCAAGCTGACGACACCGGAGGAAGATACTGGACAAACGCTCGGATTTTATGGAGTTCCACCGGGCCCCTATCTCATGATACCGATTCTGGGACCATATACGGTTCGAGATCTTGCCGGCTATGCTGGAGACATTGCCCTCAATCCGATTTACTGGCTCATCCTACCGACCATGCATAACATCGATTCGATTCCGACAGTGGTCTCTATCGATGAGCGGGCAGCCACGTATGCCATATCGATTGGTGCGCGTGCAACTGAAGTCGTTAACGACCGTTCCTTGAATCTGGAAAAGTTTCAGGGAGTGGAAGAATCGACGCTCGACCTCTATGCTGCGGTCCGAAACGCCTATCTGCAAAAACGAGCCAAGGCCATCCGAGAATAGCTCCAAGTTCTTGCCTACCAACCGATCTTGCATACGCTTGGCAGGCATACCTGAATGACGCGGTAGCAGTCATGTGCAACTAAAAAACACCCGCAGCCTCGGCCGAGCTACAAGATGAGAGGCACACCGCTATCTTGTAGCTCGGCTACCACCAGTCACACCCCACCCCTTGGCATGACGAGTTGCCGATCTCCTGCTCCGCAATAAGGATGAGTTAGAGAAAGAACTAGACGCTCTTCTTGTACACGATGATGCCGCCGATGAAGATCACGAGCATCACAACTGCAAACATTAAGAAGGTACTATCCATGGTTACTCCTTTCGTCCGGACCCGTCACGCTACGAAGTGGTATTCCACAGCACACCCTCCCAAGGAATTGAGGCCGATAGAAATCCTTTCTCCCGGGATAACGCTGATAAGCATGACATCGATACGAGGTGTGATGTCAGCCAACAATTTGGCCGCATAGCTCTTTGGGATTTTTATGGGGCATAAATTTATTCCCGACCAAATCGACTGTCAAGTAGGTTGATTAGCGCATAGAGCCTTGGTCCGTTTGAGTGCATCCGGCCCTAATCGCCTTGAGAGCAGAGTGCGGGAACTACTTGATGAGGTGGGGAGACCTTGAAACTTTAGACTGCTGTAAGCCGCCAGTACGTTAGGCCGAGCTCATCAGGAACCCACACTCAACGGGAGATCATTACCGTAAGGCTAGGGCGACCAGCGGAAAGGGGTATGCTACGCCAAGGTTCTAGGCAGCACTGTGGATGTGATCTTGTTTGGGTGAGAATTGCGATGCCTCGGCGGCTGATGGATAAACCTGGACTGTGTACGTCCTGTCTGGGTCTAAGGTCACAGAGACTTTTCCGGTCTTGCTCAAATAATCAATGGCTAGATACACTTGGTTCCAGGTCAGGTCTGGACAAAGCCCAACCACCTCTTCCATTGAACAAGTAGTACCAAACTGCTCTAGGGCACCATAAACACGGTCGATGATCGCTGAAACTTGCATACACCCTTCTACACAAAGACCAAAAATTACAACGACTTCTTAACTGTCACGGAAGAACCCACTTACTCGAATAAATAGAGATCGCGTACATCAACGTCCAAAAACGGACTAATTCTTTCGTTAACTAATAGTAAGGATATATGACGGACTTTGTGAACTAGGAAGCCCACTAGAAAGATGTAGGGAGATTACTAGTACTGAATGGTAACACTAGTAGATAAATTCATGATGTTGTAGCAGTCGCACGCGATTATACCTCGGGTAGTATGCGTGACCAGTGGACGCGACTACGACGACACGCTCACAAGGCCTTCGCCAATCGCGTACTTGACGAGCTCGGCCGTCGAGTGAAGATCGAGTTCACTCATAATGCGAAACTTGTGAAACTCCACAGTTTTTACGGAAATATTCAGGATCGAGGCAATGACCTTGGTACCTTTTCCCTCGGCGACAAGCTGTAACACCTCCCGTTGCCGCTGGGTAAGAGAGGTCACCAATGGCTTATTGAACTGGCCATCCGGAGATTGGAGTGTCGCTGCCAAGACATCTTTCGTGATAAGCGGAGTCATGTAGTGTTGTCCTCGCATCACCGCCTGGATGGCTTGCTTGAGCTCCACGGCGGCGGACCGCTTTATCAGATAGCCGGAGGCTCCGGCCTTAAAGGCTTCGGTCGCATAGGTGGGGGTAGCATGCATGGTTAGGAAGATCAGCTTGCTCTCCGGCACTAGCTTACTTATTTGGCGCGCTGCATCGAGTCCGTTGAGCAACGGCATCGAGATGTCTAGCAACACGATGTCGGGACGAAGCTGCTGCGCCGCTTCCACTAACGCTCGCCCGTCCTCCACCATACCAACCACCTCGCCCTCGGCTTCCACCAGTTTCCGAAGTCCAGCCAGGACAATGGCGTGATCATCAGCCATCAAGATACGGGGGCGATTCATGTGACCTCCACCTCGCACGGTACCCACGCACAGACCTTTGTGCCGTGGGATGGGCGAGATTGGATTCGAAAGAACCCATGCAGTTGTCGCAGCCGTTCCTCCATACTGCTCAATCCCAGCCCTTGTTGATGAGTACGCAGATCCTGTGGGTCAAATCCCTTCCCATTATCAATGACGGACAGACCCACCCCCTTTGATGACCCTCGGAGCTGGACCGTCACGGTCGTTGCCTGCGCATGTTTCACCACATTTTGAACGCTTTCCTGCATAACGCGGAAGAGACAGGTTGCCTGATCAAGCGGCACCGCCTCCGGAACATCAAGCATCTTCAGATGAATGGGCAAGCCCGTGCGCCGAGAAACCTGATGAACATGCTCTTCGACCGCCGGGCGCAATCCGGCATGCTCCAGCAGCGAGGGATGAAGCCGATACGCGAGTGTGTGCACATCGTCAGAAAGCTGCTCCAACTGTTCACGAAGTGGCGCCAGCGCTCGAGTGAGTTCACCGGGTACCGTAGAAGGGTGGTGTTCCAAGGATGCAACTTCCAAGACCAAGGCAGCCAATCGCTGGCTCACATCATCATGCAGATCACGGGCGATTCGCTGCCGCTCATGCTCCTGCGCCGCCAACAGCTTGGACGTCAGTTCTTCCAATTGCACTTGCTGCTGATGCAATTCCAGCTGGTTGCGATGAAGCGCCTCTTCGGCCTGCTTGCGTTCGGTGATGTCGACGGCGACACCTCCCAACAGCACCGGCACTCCTTTATGATCGACAATGGGAAACTTGCTCACAAGCGCGTGCCGGAACTCCCTATCCTGAACGAACGGCTCGACCGTATGGAGAGGGATCCTGGTCTCCCACACTTTCCGATCGTTCAACTCATACTGTACGGCGATCTCCTCAGACCACAGCTCGCGCGCAGTCTTTTCTTTCCAATCCAATCTTTTGAGGAGGGATTCTTCAAAGAGTCTATTAACGTAGAGATACCGTCCCTGAGCGTCCTTGATCCAGGCAAAGCCGTGCAAATTATCCATAAAGGACGCGAATCGGCGTTCGCTTATTTTCAGTGCTTCCTCGGCCTGTTTGCGTTTCGTGATATCGATCATCGCCCCCAAGGTTTGAGTAGGGCGACGCTCTGGACCTTCATGGTCGAATAACGTCCATGATCGGAAACTCACCCACCTGACACTCCCATCGCGGAGCAACACACGGTGTTCCACCGAGAAGAGATCGTCACCAGCAGGATCTTGGGCCTGTTTGATAGCCAGGACGACTGTTTCGCGGTCTTCCGGATGGAGTAACTGGACATACCCCTCGAAAGACGCGGGATCATCGGGTCCCACTCCGTAGATTTCTCTCATAGCGGAGGACCAGTACATCATCCCGGTGCGGTGGTCGTGATCGAAAATGCCGAAGTTAGCCAACCGAATGACCTGGTCGGACCGCCCCTCCCTTTCATACAAGGCATTCTGTGCCTCCACACGAGCCGTCACATCTTCCGTGGCAATCACAATTCCGCCTACTTCATCGCCGCTATACCAAGGGCGAACATCCCACGTAATCCACCGCGTTGAGCCATCATCTCGAATGAACCGGTCTTCATCTGCGCTCAGAATTTCTCCGGCCAGTCCGCGACTATGGATCTCTTTCCATCGTGATGAAATCTCCGGAAGCACGTCATAGTACGATCGGCCGAGGATAGCCCCTTCGAGCTGATAGTCTTCCATCCACCGGCGACTAGCCGCTAAATAACACATGTTGCGGTCAAACATCGCAATGGCAGCTGGCACATGTTCGATGAACAAACGGAAGCGCGCCTCACTATCCCGCATCGCCGCATGGGTTCGCTCGAGGTCGACCGTTCTTTCCTGGACGCGTTGTTCCAACTCTTCATGGGTCCGACGCAGCACCTCCTCAACCCTCTTGCGCTCGGTAATGTCATTGCCGATTGTCAGGAGGCAAGGCTTCTCTCTGAGTGTGATCACGTCCGTCGAGATGAGAAATTGTCGCAGCTCCCCATCTTTCATCCGCGTCGACACTTCAAGGTTTCGGACCGACCCTTCAGATTTCAATCGATCGATGAGCCTGGCCCGATCATGAGGATCAGGCCAGATGCCCAAGATCAACGTCGTCTTTCCGATAACTTCATCCCGGCGAAAGCCGAATGTGGCTAGGCAGGCGTCATTGATCTCGAGACAGAGCCCTGTCTCGAGGTCTGTAATACCGATCGGGTGCGGGCTTAGGCGGAAGGCTTCGGCGAAGAAATTGTCTTGTGCCGATTCGACCGCCTTCCCTTGCCGATCTTCGGCGTGGGGTGCCTGCGAAAGCGGTCGTGCCCTCACCCAACGCTCTTTTTTGGCGGCTTTGGGTGTCATGGTGAGAGAAGTTGATTCTAGTCCACTGGGAGAGACCCCGCAAGGCCAAATTCGACACACAGCTATTTTACGTATACGCCGGGTAGGTAAGACCAGGAAGGAAAGAAATAGCCACAGCATCCAAGACGGTTCACGGCATCCAGTTAGCTTGGAGCAAAGAGCAACAGGTCGTGGTCGAAACCAGCACACTCGCCTTGTATCGCGTAGATCTGAACGTGACCTTTGTGCTCGATCGGCAAAGAGGGCAAGGAGAGTTTTGGGCTCTTAAGAGGTGAGGAAGGGGTCCTCTACGAGACTGCTGAGGTCGTCTTGATCGACGCGCGCGCGTTTGCGGTCACACCGCAACACTCCGAGATTCCAACCAAAACTCAGCTTACGTGTGGCACATTCCAGAGTTATCTATCTCCGCCCTTCCTCGGTCTCCAGTATGGGGCCATCACCTTCACATAGGCGAACACTGCATCCCGTCTCGTGGCGATCCCGACCAACCTGTTCCCTTTCACAACCGGAGTTCGGATAAGGTGTTGCTGTTGAAGGAGCTTGATGAAATCCTGCACGAGCATGTCTTCGGCCATGATCTGGCGAAGATCTTTTCCCTCGTCGATGGCCCGTAACAGGTCGAATTCAGACACCAGACCGACGAGCGTTGAATCGCATTCCACGACGGGCACCGCCCCAAAATTCCGCTCGGCCATGATCTCCGCAATCGCGATCCCCCTGGTTTCAGGGCTCACCGTACAGACCACCCCCTCCATGATTTGTCGCACCGTGAGAGTTTTCGGATCATAGGTATGCTCGAAATACTGCGCTAGTCTCATGACGGCTCCTATCGCGGGTGATCGGCGCCAGGACTCAGAATCAGTGGAACATTGAGCTTTTCGGGTACGATGATGGTCTTGGAATTAGGGTTTTCATAGAGCTTGAACTTCAAATAGTCCGGCGTCAGCGTTTTGGTGATGACTTCCTGCGCCTGCGCCTGCCCCACGGCGCGGATCTTCATGCTGTCGGATTCGCCTTCCGCCCGAATCTTCAACGAATCACCCTCGCCCTTGGCCTGAATCCTGGCAATCTCAGCGTTGCGCTGAGCAATGACCACTTCGAAGTCCTTCTGTTCTTTCTCTTGCTCCTTCGCCTGCTTCTGTTCGATGGCCCGCAAAACCATCTGGGAGAATTCCATTTCGGAAAGCGCCACGTTGTAGACATCCAAATGGCGACCCTTCAGTGTTTCGACGACGACGGCTTCGATCTTATTGCCGATCTCGCTACTGCGCTCCGGAAGCGTCACCATCGAGTAGTTCGCGACAACCCCACGGACAGCCGACAAGAGTTGGGGGTGCACGAGTTGCTTGTACCACTCAGGCCCTACTTCCTGGGCCAGAAAGTAGATTTCATCGGGCATCGGGCGCATCGTGATGGTCGCGTAGACCGTGACCGGCAGATCATCTGCAGTCAAGGCATCGACTTTTTCCCTGAAGCTTTTCCATCGCGTGTCGTAGACCAAAACGTCATTCCACGGTGCCCGCCAGTAGATTCCTTCCTTGAGCGGTTCTTTCGCTAATCCGCTGGTCAGGGGAGACCACCTCAACCCTCGACTTCCTGGATACACAGTACTACTGCAACTCTGAAGAGTCATCAGTAGCGGGATCAGAACAAGAAGCAGACGAATGATCGAAGACTGTTTCATAGATCCCTCCTCTTTCTTATCGTATGCGTTCCGGCCAATCTCACAACTTACCGAACAGCCGCAGGCGTTCGCTTGTTCCTGGCAATAGCCTCATGGGCTTGAGCCACTCGTTCTAATTCCTGTGCCGTCTGCTCATAATAGTGCGCCAAAGACTTGGCACCGGAGACTAAGTCGGCCTCTGGTCCAAAGAGGGCTTCATAACGTACAGCAGCCGTCGCTTGCGCGCCGGCCTTCTCGCGCATCGCAACGGCTTGATTGCGATAGTAGTTGGCGATCTCCGTCTGATTGTGTGACGGGTCATAGGAATCCATATCGATCGATGCAGGTGAGGTGCAGCCGGAGAATACCAATACGACGATGCAGCACAGCAACAGACCTCTGCAGCTCAAAGCAATCGCCTGATCGCCATGACTCATTTTCTCTTCATATCTACGGCTGGACGTGTCGATCATCAGTGTCAGACGTTTCCATACCGAAACCGTGAGCTGTGAGCATGCGATGATTGTACTACACGGAATACTCCCGACAACTGGGCGTGCGAGGCTACTATTAGCAATACGAAACTTGTCAGCGCTGCTTCTCCATCCCGTGCGCTACGACATTCACGTTGTGATGGCAATCACATCTCAGCTGGTCATCATCGAGCCAACGATCGGATGTACTGCAGGACATTCTGCTTGTCTTTGTCAGACAAAGCCCATTTCCAGGCCCCCATCGCGGTGCCCTGCTCATCCCCGTGAATAATCTGTGTGAGCTCGAAATCTGACTTCTGCTGAACGGCGGGACTGGTGAGATCGGCCGGCGGCGGAGTCACATCAAAGGCTTTTCCTTTCCCCTGTTCGCCATGGCAAAACCGACAATACTGCTCGTAGAGGTGTTTGCCCTCCTGGAGATTGTAGTGTTCACGCAGCGTCTGCGGACTCCCTTCCTTCTGCTCCGAAGCAGCATGGGCAACCGGCTGGCATGACAAAACGAACAATACCCCTAAGACGATGAATCGTGAAGTCACAGGCCCCTCCTTCAATTGGACTACCGCTGAAAATATCCTGCGCAATCATTGTGCCATTGGAGCTAACCGTATAGCCCTCTCTGCCAAAGCTGAAGGTGTTGAAAGGACAGGACTTCGCGCCGTCTCCAGTACAGCCCCTCATTTAGCGTCGGGAAAAACTCCACGGAAGGTTCACGGATCACTGTTGCAGAATGCGACAGTTCACTCAGAATGACTCAACGAAGGCAGGAGATTTCAGACAGTACTAAGGAAGGTCTGATTTATTCCCCGTTGGTGATGTGCTATGAGGAATGCAGCACTGAA
>CAKKRK010000053.1 GCA_919902665.1 Nitrospiraceae bacterium | reverse complement strand
TGATCTAGTCGCATTGCTTAAACTGGGACTGCTGACAACGCCGTGCCATCTCCTGTGCCTGCTCGATCTGCTCAGCAGTCATGTGTGAGGTCAGATAGTCTCGACGCTTCACGGCTGCCTTTTCCTCATCGCCATGTAACAGCGTGCCAGCGATGTGGTACCACATAAGCGCGCGCACCACGTCTTTCCGAACGCCTCGCCCCCTCTCGTACATCAGGCCCAGATTGTTCTGCGGACCAGCGAATCCCTGTGCCGCCGCCTTACGAAACCACGTCAACGCCGTTGGGTAGTCCTGCCGGACACCCCGTCCTTTTTCATGCATCACGCCCAGATAGAATTGGGCCGATGCCACTCCTTGCTCCGCCAGGGGGCTGAAGAGGCGAGCCGCCTGTGTATACTCACCACGCTCATACGCAAATTCCGCCTCCTCAAGAGAATCTGCTGCCACAGCGGACTGGGAACTTGCGGCTGCCGCACAGGTCAGAACCATGAGCATTGCCAAGAAGAAACGACGCATCGATCACCAGCCTTTCAACAAAATCGTTAAACCTTGGGGGTCGGAATTTTCTTTCAGAAGGGTCTCGTTCGCAGGTCGAACCGCTCACATGAAAGCCGAAGCAACCAGATGCACGAGTTCCACGCCAGCAGCCGAGACATGATTCCTGACACACCTTTTTTCGGACCAGGCTTCGTGTAGGTCATGGAGCACCGTTGCCCCCCTGTCGAAGCTGGACAGGGGGGCATTGAACGTTGGCGAAGGAACAAAATATACAGCAGTCGCCGGACTTCGGTCGAAGAACGACGCGGCACGAGTCGCATTCAAAAACGACGATGCAGGCATCGGTTGGCATCTCTCTTTGTATCCTCATCCCACAACGAGGGCAGGTCACGACCGACTGCGTGATGACATCCATGCCCTTCCTGTGATCTTTACCCATTGGTGTCCCTTGCGGTAAGTCTACTGCAAAATCGACGGCCAATCCATCATTCCTGAGTCGATGGGGGAGGCGAGAAATTCAGAAAGTCCCCGTTGCCTTCCTCTTGCAGGGAAATGGTTTCTCAGAAAAGACTCTCGATCCCTGTACTTCAAACCCCAGCCAACTCATCCAAACCCATTTCCTTGTTCCTATTCGTAGATGGGTTCTCCGCGTGTGAGCCAGACACCCCATGACTTTGAGTAGGCGTGTATCCGTTCTGTTTCGGCACCATTTATGGTCACGACAGGGTGCCTTGTGTTGACCCATTGGAAGATGCCGCCATAGACATTGACGACATGGGTGTATCCTTGCTGGAGCAGTCGTTCCGCAATACGCTCGCTGCGGTACCCCACCGAACAATAGACTGCCACTGGTGCGTGTGTATCAATTCCGACCAGGCGAGCCAGATCAAAATCGTCGTAGCCCACCCAAGTCGCTCCTGCAATATGACTCACCTCAAATTCTCGGTACGCACGGGCATCGAGTACACGATACTGCCCTGATTGGATCTGGTCGACCGACACTTCCGGCACGCTATGCGACAACAGGGTGGACAGCAGCAGGTCATAGGCCGTATTGCTCACATGAGTTGGCGCGTGGCGGTGACGTTCCCACAAAAAGAGGAGCACTCCCAGCCCGACCATTCCAAGAATTATGGGATAGCGCATCGGCAGCCATCGCTGGAAGAGGATTGAGGTTTCTGCCACGGAGGCATGGTTCAGTCAAATGTCGAGGATGAACTGCAGCGGCGTCAGTGTTCAAGAGCCTTTCGGGCGTCCCCGAGGGCGCAAGGTTGACTCCATGCCAAACCGTTTCGCCATGCGGCGCACCCAGCCTTCTTCACCAAATGGACGGCCACGTTGCACGCTCAACCGGAGCGCGTCCAATTCCTCGCCGGTTTCTGGACGATTCACCCGTGCCATCCAATTTCGTGGTAGGTCCACCGGCCAGTCACTCAGCCAGGTCGTGAGTTTGGGATCACCTTGGGCTCGCCGCCACAAACTGGACCAGCGCCAGTTCTCAGCCTGCCTGACCAACTTGGCTCGTAGCGCATTACGCTCCACGTAGCGGGCAACCGTCAAGAAATGCGCATCGGTTTGGACTGGAAACGATCTGAAGCGGCCTTGATAGACCGGGCCAGTTCCGGCGGTGTCATGGTGCGAATGCCAGCGTTGGGTGTGAGTGACGGTGATCCAGCGGAGCACTTCGGAGAGTTCTCCATCCTGCCGAGGCCAGAGCAGGAGATGCCAGTGAGTCGGCATCAGGCAATAGGCGGCGATACGAATGCGAGAATTGGCCTGGGCTTCGGCCAGAACCTGTTCAAACGCGGCATAGTCGGCGGGTTCCTCGAACAGGGGGAGGCGTCCCACTCGACGATTCAGGACATGGTAGGCGAGGGCGCCGGCAACGAGTCGGGGTCGACGAGGCATAGGGAATCTTCTAGCGGACTCGTGACGAGGCTGTCAAGTTAAGACTCCCGACCCGGTTTCTATACGCTTAGCGCACGGCAGCGGTCTCGGATTCTCGGGCAGCCAGGCTCTTTCGGCGGTTGTTTGAGATAGTGCGGTCGATAAGCGCGCCGCAGTTCATGCATTTCCATGCATAAAATACGAGAAAGAAATCCGAAAACCGCTCCAACATCATCATCCCCTTACACTTTGGACATTCCATTGATCCCTCCCAAGGTGGCGACGTTCATAGCTGGTGGCAAACTTAAGCAAAAACCACACCAGTTTGACATGCTTAAGTATTTCAACGAGTTAGTACTTACGTAGTTGACCAGGATAGACTATTTTCAAAACATTGACGGTGCTCAAGAGGTCAGCTTGTCAATCTTTTGTCACTTTGTACGCATGAGAAGAGGGTCGGGACTCTTTATTGAAGGGTTGTTCTGAAACAAGCGAGCGGTAGTAAGAAAAGAGTCCCGACCCTTTTAAACCATCCCGTGTGTGGATCTAGCGGTTTGGCGCGGGGGTGTTCTGGCCAGCTGTACATGCCAGGTGTGAGGGGATCTCAAGCTGGCCGGCTGAGCGGAAGCCCCAGGCGGTAGCGAGGGCTTGGCAAGTCAGGTGCCGAACGGTCTGCTCGTTACGTTCGACGCAGTGCGGGTAATGAGCGCCGCCCCGCAGGACGCTTGCTCCTCGGTCCACTGAAAGGCCTCGCACATCGACGGTAATGTTGAAGAGTGCGCCACAGCTCGCTTGGATCAATGCCCCGTCCTTTCGTTCTTCCCGCTCCAGGATGAGCACAAATGCGGCATTCACCTCTGCCGCGGCCACAAGCGCTACCTGGCGATCCGATGGGGGATAGGGAATCTGAGGGGGCATGAGGATGTTGGAATAGTGATGAGACCGGAGCCATTCGCCAGCTACACGGGCTAGGAGCGGATCTCCCCAGATCAGGATGCGCTGCTGCGCGCTTGGCAACAGCGTATGGGAGCCGTTGGTGATGGGAAAGTGGACGCCGGAGGGAGGTGGTGTAGAGGAGCATCCTTCCAGAATGAGCAGGATGGAGGGGAGGCACGCGAGTGTGATGGCTGAGCCGATGCGATATCGTCGTTCCACAGTCTCGGAGTATAACAAACAAGCAGGGTGGGGGCAGGTGATTGAGAGGGTAAGAGAAGCTCGGTTATTTGGATTCACCAAACCAGGCCAGCCCATCGCCGCCCCTCTTACTCGACTCTGAAGCACGTGTAGCTAAAATGTCTCCTGGCCTTTATCGGCCAAGCCAGGATTGGATCGGCACGGTGGAGATGGCATTTTGCGGCGATCCCTCAATCACTCGATCGCTATAGGCAAGATAAATGTAGGTCTGGCGTTTCTTATCGAAAAACCGGACAACTTGGAGGCTCTTAAAAATCAGGGACCGACTCTCACTGAACACCCGTTCCCCTTCTTTCGGCTCACCCACAACGCGAATAGGACCGACTTGACGGCAGGCGAGTGAGGCATCGGAGGTTTCCTCTGCCAATCCGACCATCCCTTTCAAGCCACCTTTTTTGGATCGACTTAGATAACAGGTGATGCCTTCAATCTTGGGGTCATCAAACGCTTCAATCACAATTTTGTGATCCGGCCCCAACATTTTGAATTTTGTGTCGACACTCCCCACTTCCTCAGCCTGACTTGCCGTAACGATCATGGCGCAACCGAGCAAGGTGGTCAGAAATATGTTTGTCTTCATCGAGGTACTCTCCCGTTATGGTTTAGCGCGATTTCAAGGGAGGTAACGTATAACTCAGATGGGCTCGAACGCAAGGACTGCTGACTCGGGCCGCCCTGGTGAAGTGAAAGAGATAATAGAGGGGAGCGAAATCATTCCCATAGTTGTTTGCGAGCAGAGTCTCGCAGAGCAGTGCAACCTCGGAAAATTTCGGCTGGAGGGTGTGACCTCTGTTGGGGATGTTAGGTGGCAGGATCTGCCTTCGCTTCAACAGTTTTCCGTGGGACGCAAAGCCAAGAACTAAAGCGCGTGGTTTGTACGGGAGGCGTCATTGTTGTGGCTTGGGTTGGCGAACCATTCGTGGACGGAAATCCTCAGTCAAATGAAACATGAGCGCAGGCACCATATCCTTGCGAGGATTCGAGTCTCCGATGGTGGTGCGCACTCCTCGCTTTGGTGACACGGTGACACCAGTGAGTTGACGCTTCGCCCACGCGGAGCTGCTCCACACGCTGGCTCCCACTTGTGTTTCCAGCAGTTTGCCGGACACATCGCCTTTGATCTCCGTCCGTATGCTCCCATCGAGTGTGGTGATATCGTTGACTCTGACATCGGTCTTTGGATCGGAGTAGACGATCTCCCCCACGAACACGGCCGAGACTCCATACTTCTTGCCGATTTGTGTCATCGCATCGGCGTCCAGCTGAGTTGCGCCGATTGCCGCCAGCACCGCCTCCTTGGAGCCCAAGTCGAGGATCGGCGTACCTGGGAACGCGCCTTGGACATGTTCCTGGAACTGCTGCGTGGCAAACGTAGTGAGGGCCGGGTCGGAATTGGTGGTGAAGTGAACGAGTCCAATCGTGCCATACTTCTTGAGATCCATCCGCGGGGGAACCGGGACCAAGATCGTGTTAGAGCAGCCCCAGAGGAAGAGAAGCGTAAGCACGGCTAGGGATTTGGTCACTCGTCGCATCAGGCACCCCCTGGTTAATCAAGACCTCACTCGGAAAGTATAGCTGAAACGAAAAGGAGGCCCAGCGTAGGGAATTAGGGTGGATTATCGTATGTCGAAGGGCAGGGAGACGACAATCATGCCGGCCTGTGGTCCGACTTGCTCACAACAGACCGCACCTCGACAAGCGTGGCTCGACGAGGCTCGTGCAGGCAGAACCGGGATGGCTGTCTCATCACTCCAGGGTGGCTCGGAAATGGGGCCGGAGACCGTGGCGTCTGCCGGGGGTGCCAGAGGGCCAGACCTGCCCTAGTCTATGCCTCCAAGCAAAGACTCCCGACCCCTTTTATCGACAAATTTTATTTCAGTCAAGAAATGAGTCCTGACACCGTTTCATGTTCAACAGCAAGGGGCTCTTGTGTCCCCTTTGCGAACGTCCTCGAAAGTGGGATTAGCTCATTGTGGCTCATGGGATGCTTCGGACGCGATGTCGTCGGAGGGGACGTCACGAATCTGAATCGAGTCGACCCGTTGCTCGGCCAGGACGTCCGAGATGATCACGACCTTGTCCCCGACCTGAAACTGTTCACGGTCCTTCAGGATCCGGAACGCCGTTTGCAGAGTCTTTTCAGGGTCCGAACTGAAATCGATCTTGAACGGAAAGACACCGCGGTTGAGCATCATGGTCCGTCGCGGTTGGCTCATGTTGGTAAAGGCGTAGATGTTGGTAGAGAAAGGACGGCAGTTTGAGACGAGATCAGCCATGATTCCTCGTCTAGTGATCACGACGATTCCCTTGGCTTTGACCCCCTCGGCGAGCTGAACGGCGGCCACTGCCAGTTGCTGCTTATTTCCCGCGTTGCGCAAGTGTTTCGCAAACTGCAATCCGGGTATCGTTTCGGATTTGAGTGCAATCTTGCGCAGGAATTCGACACACTTCACGGGATACTTCCCAACCGTGGTTTCCCCGGACAGCATGACGGCGTCGACTTCTTCATAGACCGCATTGGCGACGTCCGTGACTTCGGCGCGGGTGGGGTGCGGATTATGGATCATGGATTCGAGCAGATGGGTCGCCACGATCACGCGTTTTCCGTACTCGGCGCACATGTGTACGATCGTGCGCTGGACATTCGGCAGATCTTCCACGTTGATCTCCACCCCCAGATCTCCACGCGCGACCATAATGCCGTCGGATTCTTTGATGATCTCCTCCAGGTTCCGGACCCCTTCCTGGTCCTCGATCTTCGCGATGATCTTCACCCTTCCGACTTTGTCTCCCATGAGTGTCTTGAGTTGCTGGATATCCCTGGCCTCGCGCACGAAAGACAGGGCGATGAAGTCCACATCCCGTTCCAGGCCGAACAGGATATCCTTGGTGTCCTTGTGCGTGATTGCCGGAAGATTGACCCGGATGCCCGGGAGATTCACGTGGCGCTTACTCTTCAAGAGGCCGCCGTCCAGAACACGGCATCGCATGTGGCGCTCTTCTTTCTCCAGCACCTCGAAATTGATCAGCCCGTTGTCCACGGTGATTTTATCCCCGACGTTGACCGCCTCAAGCAAATCCGCATAGTCGATATGGATGGAGCTCTCTTCCACGTCCATCGGCCCGCGCGTGGTGACGGACACAATGGCGCCCTGCTGCAGATCGAGCTCGTTCGAGAGGTTCCCGGTGCGGATCTCAGGGCCTTGAGTATCCAGGAGGATGGCGATGGGAAACTTCACCTTCCTGTTGAGTGTCTTGATGTGCTGGATGACCTTGGCGTGGGAGCCGTGGTCGCCGTGGGACATGTTCAGCCGCACGATATTCATGCCGGCCTCGTACAGCTTCTGCAACATCTCGTAGGATTCTGTGGCCGGGCCGATCGTGCAGATGATGCGGGTCTTTTGCATGCATGCTCCCCAGGATACTGGCCTATCCCCGCTAGCGAGGTGAGGCCCATAGATTGATGACGACGTCATCATGTGACGGGATTCGGAGAGGAACCGGAACCATTCTACGTTGTATCGTCGGCCTAGTCCATCGCATGCGTGAGGGGAAGACGATCGCGAATGATGAGCGGTGAGCGATGAATTGTTTGGGAGCGCGATGAACGACCTACCTTGCGGTCTGATAGGCACCGCGAAGTGATTTCGCTGGCTCACATCTCGAAAATTCTCATGTCCCTGTGGTTCTCTTGTCAAACAAGGGGAGTCGTCAGACTCGGTATTTCAGGACATGAGAGGCGAGGTCTCCACAGCGAGGCGTGGACGGCGCGGCATGCGAGTCTTCTACCGAAAACACTACGATCCCGTCAATAAAAAGACTCCCGACCCCTTTATTTCCCCCAGCTGTGTTGTCTTGACCAACTCGTGAGACTCTTCGCGCGTTGCGCGCGATAAGTTTGAATTCACGGGGCAACCATCCGAAAACAGATTCCTGATCCTCTTTGCGTTCTCCTGTCTTCTGCTGTCAGAAGGGTTTCGCCCTGTAACCATCATCGTGGCCTGACTCGTCCTCATGTCGGCTTCGCTCGCGCAGTTCCCGTTCGACCTCCACACGGCGTCGTTCTGCCACAATCATTCGGTCAAGCTCTGCAATGTGCTCCTCGGCGAACGCTCTGACCGCCTGTCGTTCGTCTGTCAGCCAGCGCGTCAGCGACTCTTTCTTGACCCGCCATGCTTCCGCCAGTCTGAATTCACCGGAGACTGAAGCCATGCTGGGGCTATTGATGATGGTCCGGACTCCGCCCATTATGCGATCGTCATGGGAAAAACGCGACACTATCTCTTTCAAAACACCGTCGATGGATGTCGAACCGAGATAGTTCTGGAGAAGCGCCAGAGAGAAATCTGCCTCCCTGTCGCTACCAACCTTCACCAACTCGCCGAGCGCGGCCACTAACTCAGGCGTGCACGTGGGGAATGTTCTGTTGAGCAGGCTCCCTCCTCGAAAGGGGAATTCCGCCCGGTCTTGAGCGAACCACCCCAGACCCTTGCTGATGGCAAGTTTGGGATCTTTCGACAGCACCGCTTCCAGTCCTTGGAACTCAAAAGGCACCAGCTTGACCTGTTCTTTGTCACCGTCCTCAGACTTCCTTGCGAGGAGAGTTGTCATCACGTGGCTGAGTCGCTGCCGTTCAGTCTCTCTGATGCGAACAAACGACAGCCCGGCGCGATCCTCGTCCGCCCACTGCACATCGGCCCCATCAACCATCAGCGCCCACTCCAGGCCGGGGACAGCGATACGCAGTTCTAAGGAGAGGCCAGGCAACATGAGGAGCGGGCTTTCCAGCCGACACCCATTTCGTGAGAGATCGAGAATGATGCCTGTCCCTTCCGACTCGACGGAGCCCGACACCATGGCCTGAAATTGAACAGCAACTCGAGGTTCGGCCCGCTGTTCCTCGACCTTCAAATTCATGACTGATCGACGCTCCACCTTCCCATCAATGGGACACATCATTTCCCTCTCAGCACGAAATAGGGGAGAGGAGAGGGTACGTGTTCTTGATCTCTGATTGATCCACGGTGCGTTGTTCGTTCAGGGACGCATTATCCCGCGTAGGGATATCAACCGGCAACAGCCCTTCGAGCGGAATGAAACGAGTCGGGAACTTCTGTTTAGGAGGGCGGTTCAGGATGTGATAGGGGAGGTCTTCAACAGGCAGACCCATTCACAAGATGTTTTGTTGCGTATTCCTCGGGTGGCCATGTGATAGAGCGCCCCAGGGAATTCGATGCGGAGAGGTCGAGCCGTGGGTATCGTCTAGGTTACAAGCCATACAAGAAACAAGAACTGAGCCTATTGCTTACGTACAGATGGTCACTGATCGGCTGGCATACACAGAATAAGACGCAACCCCAATACTTAGTCGCATGCACTCGGGATCATCGGAAGGTGTCAATGAGTTTGGGACACTTGCTGTTGGCATTTAGTGTAGAA
>CAKKRK010000052.1 GCA_919902665.1 Nitrospiraceae bacterium | reverse complement strand
TGGAAGAGGGGCGTGTCCCTCGTGTGACGACGGACCGCCTCATTGATCTCGCGATGGACACCGCGCCAAAAAACACGCGTGCCTACGGCCGCAGTGAGCTGGTTAGATATCTTCTGAGTGAGCGCCCCGCTTCAGTGGCGGATCAGCTTTCAGCCTCTGATCGCTTGTTCCCTGCCTATGTCATCAATTGGTCGATCTTCCAAGTGAGGGGTCGCGCCACGTTTCCCATGCCAGACCCGTTTAAGACCTATCTGGAAGATGTGCGGACACATCTCGACAGCGTGATCGTCTAAGCTGATCAGATTCAGTAATAACTGTTTATTTCTCAGTCAGAATCCCCTTGTGCTAAGCTTTGGCACATACGGTGGACGGTGAATGCCGACGGTTATGCTGCATGAGAGGTTGGGTTATGGGGGCCAGACGATGGGTGATGGAATATGGCGTCGCTCTGGTTCTGGCATTTCTTTTCGCGATGATCCTTGGACAGGTGTCGTTGTTTCGAGAAAGCTCGCTGGGAAAACTTCGGGCGTCAGATCTTGTCCAATTCGTGGGCTACAGTGGCTCAGTGGTGATCGGGTGGCTGGGTGCCAGAGAGTTGGCGAGAAATCCGCCGGGGGAATGGAAGTGGATCGTACCGTTTCAAGGTCTGGTCGTGCCTTGTGCGACGCTGCTTGCAATTACCATTGCGTACGGTGTGCTACTCTTTGTGCTCGATCCGTTTCTTGGGAAAGTGGGCGAGGCAATTTACAACTGGGTCTTCATCGTGGCTATCGTTGCCGATAGTATCTGGCTCATCCTCAGCTGGGTATGGAGGTGTGCTCCGCTCGTCGCAGCCGTGGAGTCTCGCAAGCTTCGCAAAGCTGCGTAGGCGTTCTGCTCAGGGGACACGCTTGACGCAGCGTCCGTTATAACCGACCCAGCAAGAAGTCTACGATTCGGTTTTCCGCCCAGTACGGGTCTTCTCCATTTCGGCCTCTGTGAAAAAACCCGCAATGGCCTCCATAGCGAGGAGCGGCCACACGTATGTGTGGGTGCCGCTGAATAGTCGGTACGGTAAACATTGAGTAGGGAATGAATGGGTCGTCTTGTGCCGTAATGATGAGCGTAGGAACCGCGATGGCATCGAGCACATGGCGCGCGCCCGCTCTGTTGTAGTAATCGGCGCCGTCTCGATAGCCTCCGTCGTGAGCGGTGTAGTGATCATCAAATTCGCTGATCGTGGCGATCCGATCGAGTAGGGAAAGATCCCATTTCCCCGACGATAGCGCTGCCTTGTTCCGCAGCCTCAACTTCAAGCGAGTCAGAAAGTGGCGATGATAGATAAAGTTGCGAGGCTCCTCCAATGCACGAGCGCAAACGGTTGGATTGATATTCGGGCATACTGCTGCCACCCCGGCTAGGGCGGGCTCGGTTTGGCCCAGCTCGCCTCCCGCTTTCAGGACGAGATTCCCACCCATGGAATACCCGATCAGCCATATGCGGTTGAGCCCATCTTGGTGTGCTAGTTCATTGATGATCGTGCGGTAGTCTCCACTCAAGCCGCTGTTATACAGAGTCGGAGTGAGATGCTCGGTTCCTCCGCACGTACGCTGATTCATGCGAATGACGTTGAAGCCGGCTCGATAGGCCTTTGCCGCAATGCCGCGCATGTATCGCGACTCGCTGGAGCCTTCAAGGCCGTGAACCAGGACTGCTGTGGGAGACGCCATGCGATCGCCTTGCCAATGACAGAATCCCTGAAGCTGTGTCTGTGGCTCAACGGGAAAAAGTCGAGTCTCCTGTGGCAATCCAAACAAGGATGTGTCTCGAGGCACGTAGCGCGGGAGGAGGGTCATGAGATGTGCGTTCCGGAGGGGGATCGGAGGCTGAAATGACGAGGCGATATCAAGTTTGTTGGAATCGGTTGTCATGTCGAGTATGCGATGCGGAGAACTTGAATGGGCTCCTGATGGCTGTGCAGTTCAAGTCTAAGACCTCACAGGAAAAACATTCAATGCAAAATCATATGATTATTGTCACGGAGGTATCATGCAGACGGTGGCCCAGTGAGATCTTGGTTGAGTGATTGAAAACTGTCTCGATCTGCTCAAACCATGAGATCAAAGCTTTCCTTAGCCCGATGAGGAAAGAGGGGAGATCTGGATAAGAGAAGTGTTGTGGCTCCCCGGGCAGGACTCGAACCTGCGACCAGCCGGTTAACAGCCGGCTGCTCTACCAACTGAGCTACCGGGGAACAGAGATTTGAGTCAACGCGAGTTGTATTTTAGCAAAACTTTTCAAGGAATAGGGAGATTTTTTAGACGTCGAAATCTTCGGTCTCGTCTTCGTCGGAAGAAGCGTCTGTGTTGCCTTTAGCGACAGCAGCGTAATGTTTAGCCCATGTCAGATAGAGGTTACCGCTATCACGCATTGTGTCTGCCGCTTTGATTAACTTGTCCACAAGCTCAGGGTCTTTGCCTGTCGCTTGAATGATCGCCGCCTGCCGTTCGATGGCTTTGGGGTATTGGGTGATCAAGCCGGAAATCTCGCTGAGCAGCGCATCGATCATATTGTCCTCGTGTTCCATCAGTTACCTCGTGCCTAAAGAAAAACCCCATAGCGCGAACGCCATGGGGTTTTGAGAAGTTTAGCCCGTGACGAACTATCCCTGATACGCTTGTCCCAAAGCCGCAGACTCACCTTTATTGGACATGAGTTGTCCGGTGGCACTGACGGCCTGCATGGTAATGGCATTGTGCTTGGCTGCGTCACAGACGATCACACAGAGTTCACAGCCTTTACAGCGGTCGATGATCACTTCCGCGACCATCTTGCTCGAATTGAGATCAAGGGTGTTGGCCTCAGGGCAATACATGATGCAGAGCCGACATCCCTTTTTGGCTACGCATTTTTCGTCGATGACTTGAGCTACGTTATACATGCGAGCTGGTTCCTTCTCTCTCGTTAAGCCGCCACGGCAGGATTGCCGACTCGCAGCTCATACTGATTCTTCTCGGCCCACGCGCTGGCGATGTCATAAGCCGCCTTCACAGTTGCCAGGTTCTTGGCCAGCAACATTTCCTTCTTGGCGAATTTCTTCTTGATCGCTTCATCCAAGGAGGCGGTTCCACCGGAGG
>CAKKRK010000051.1 GCA_919902665.1 Nitrospiraceae bacterium | reverse complement strand
TGACCCGTATCTGGTTGAAGGCTGAGGGAACAGGAGACGCACTTGAGACTGGTCCCTGGCCGCCGTCAGTAACTGTGCCACCGATTGGTTGAGCGTTGGATGGACCCAGAGTGGATCCAGTTCATTCATCGGCATGAGGACGAATCGGCGTTGATGGAGACGAGGATGCGGAATGGCCAGCCCTGGCTCCTTGATCACATGCTCCCCATAGAAGAGGATGTCTAAGTCGATCGTGCGAGGACCAGACCGATTGTCTTCATCTCGATCAAGTGCCCGTTCAATTTCCTGGAGTGTCGAGAGGAGGCTGCGGGGAGTAATGTTCGTTTCAAGCTGCACCACCCCGTTGAGGAACCATCCCTCTTCGGGATCGATCTGGTCACGTACCGGTTCTGTTTCATACAGCAGTGAGACGCCTTGAAGTCGAGAATGTGGGAGGAGGCTGAGCAACGTCACTGCTCGATCGCAAAAATCGACTCGATCGCCGACGTTCGATCCAAATCCGATGAAGACCGTCTCCATAGCGAGTTAAGAGTGAGGGGTAAAGAGTAAGGGGCCAAACTCCATATCTTTTCGCCTCACCCCTTACCCTTCACTCTCTTACCAATTAGAATTAGAATCCCACTTTTTTGATCCGCTCGACCGCTTCCGCTAACCGTTCTTTGGTCGTGCAGACCGTCATGCGGATATAGCCTTCGCCCGGTGCGCCAAAGCCGTTGCCCGGCGTCGTCACGATCCCTGTTTTTTCCAGCAGATGGGCGGTGAAGGACGTGGAGGTATAGCCCTTCGGCACCGTCACCCAGATATAGAAAGCGGCGGGTGGCGCATCCACTTCCAATCCCAACTGCTTGAGCCCAGGAATGAGCGTATCGCGGCGCTCCTGGTAGATCGTTCGGATGCCGTCGGTGACCGAGTCGTCCAAGCCCAACGCTGTAATGCCGGCCTCTTGAACCGCCTCAAAACAGCCTGAGTCGAGGTTGCTCTTCACCTTGCCGAGGCCTGCCAACACATCCTTGTTGCCGACGACAAATCCCAGACGCCAGCCGGTCATGTTGTACGTCTTCGAGAGCGAGTGGAACTCCACGCCAACATCCTTGGCACCATCCACTTCCATAAAACTCGCTGGGCGCTTGCCGTCGTAGTAGATTTCCGAGTAGGCCGCGTCGTGGCAGATGATGATCTGATTATCCTGTGCGAACTCGATGGCCCGCTTAAAGTAGTCCTTCGTCATAATCACGGATGTCGGATTATTCGGAGAGTTCAGCCACATCAGCTTGGCTTTCCTAGCCACATCCTTTGGGATCGCATTCAGATCCGGCAGGAATCCATTGGCTTTTGTCAGCGGCATGAGATGCGACACACCACCTGAAAATCCGGTACCGACGGGATACACCGGATAGCCGGGGCTGGGAACCAGCACCACATCGCCAGGGTCGACAAAGGCAAGGTGGATATGCCCAATACCCTCTTTTGAGCCGATCAGCGTGAGGACCTCGTTCGCTGGATCAAGCGTCACATTGAAACGGCGTTTGTACCAACCAGCCACGGCTTTTCTGAAAGACAACATGCCTTCATAGGAGGGGTACTGGTGGTGCTTGGGGTCCTTCGCTGCTTTGGCTAAACTGTCGATAATCGGCGCAGGCGTCGGCAAATCAGGGTCGCCGATGCCGAGGTTAATGATATCCACGCCACGCGCGATGGCCTCCTGCTTCATCTTATCGATCGCGGCAAACAAATAGGGAGGCAGCGTCTTGATGCGTGTGGCAACTTCGATCGGAAAACCGGCCATTCCTTTGGCTCCTTTCGAGATGAGTTCACATATTGGAACGTGACAAGGTTAGAACGTGCGGGGAAGAACCTTCTCACTGTTACACGTTCAAACTGAACGCGTTAGGTTACTTCAGAGCAGCGCCGGCAATCAACGTGTAGGTTTAAGAAGATGGCCGATGAGTCGATCGGCCATCTCATGGAGTTGTGGGAGTCGCGGCAGTGCGGTAGCCTTGACCTGATGGGCCGTAAGACGAGCTTTGATCAAATCCGGAGCACATTCTCGGCACAATGAGTCGATACCACCTTCCTCCATTTCCGCATGAAACAGCAGGCCATAGGCCCGATCGCCGTAACGAAATGCCTGCAGTGGCGCAATCTCGGATCCAGCCAACGGGACACAATCACTGGGTAAGTCGAAGATTTCCCCGTGCCATTCAAAGACCTCAAAGGATTCTGAGCCAGCCCCAAACACAGGATCTTGTTTTCCATCGCCAGTGAGACGAACAGGAGTCATACCGATCTCCAATGCCTTACCTGACCTCACCGTCGCACCGAGCGCCTTTGCCATGAACTGACTCCCTAGGCACACGCCAATCACCGGCTTACCTGCCCGCAAGGCTGATCGGATGAAAGCGGTCTCCTCGGTAATCCAATTATCTGAGTCATTTACTGACATCGGCCCCCCCATCACAATCAATAGATCACCAGCATCTTTTGGCAATCCATTTTCAGGGACAAGATAGCGCTCAAGACTCACCATACGAGTCGAAAGGGATGAGGCAAAAGCACCAGGCCCCTCAAAAGAAACGTGTTGGAGGCAGATGGCTCTCTTCATGTTTTTGAGTCCAATTCAGCAGGGATCAGTAAAAGTCATGACCTGGAAATGTACTGGAGGAATACATACACTTTCTCCAGCAGGCCTCGCAAGCTGAGTTTCCTATGAATGATGCACGAATCAGATGAAGATTTTGGCCTTCCCGGCAGCATCACCAGCATTGCTGGCTCCCCGATTGAGCTCCCAACACCACGTTGCGCGGTCAAATCGTTTCCGCTCCGCCGCTAGGGCCTCCTAGCAAAGCCTGAACCACTAAGGCCTCAGCGCAAAAAAGCGCTGTGCAGGAGCTGGGCTCGACTGCTCAAACTAGCATTCAACCTTGACATCGAGCGCTACCCAACTGCGGCAGCGATCTGAAGATCATCGCTGCGATCGAAGATTCTCGGGTGATCGACAAGATCCTCAGCCATCTGTGTTGCCGATCCGCGCCTCGCCAAGCAATTCGACACCATATCCGCAGTACCTCTTCAGAGAGTAAGCGGCGACGGAAGTATTCGTGCGCACTCTATCCCCCTGATCTCGCTCTATCTTTTCCAGCCGCTTCCCTTCAGGCCTTGGGCCAATCTTCCGAAGAAGAAGTATTATGCCCATTTCCGTTGTCGAGCAAAACGTCGGTGTTCAGGATCATGCCCCCTCCATACTGTTGAATTCGCATGACACCCCACCGTCTTATTCGATCCGGCAATTGCTCGCCTCTCGATATCACGCATTCTGGTACCACCTTGGGGAACGATTCGCCTGGTCTCGAGGAGCGTATCGTGAACGACCGGTCAGGCGACTTTCTCAACTGAGCGGCATTCAGCAAGCACGTATCGCCTCACTCCAACGACGCTTCCGTGTAGGATTCGAACGGCAGGCAGAACAGTCGACGGCCCTGAAGCAATACGACTATCTTGAGGTGCTGGAACGAACCTGGTCGGCGCTCGGCTTACCCTATTCAGTAGGTGGAGCCGTTCAGGATATGGGGTCGAGTAACTTCTGGTATGCGGCCGCCTTGCATGCGTTCTTTCAGCCATCGGAGCTGGTCGGCGTTGAGGTCGAAGGGCACCGGATCTACACCAATGGATATAGTCGCCTCGACTATGCCCATGGCTATATCCAAAACCTGCCGAATACACAGTTCATCGTCGGCGACTATGCCGGCTATGATCATCCGGCTGACGTCGTTACCGCGTGGTATCCCTTCGTGACGCCGGGCCCTGTGCTGGCCTGGCGGATGCCGCTCTCAGTGTTAACGCCGCACGCATTGTTTTCTCGGGTAGCCCGCAATCTCACCCCTCACGGTTTATTCGTCATGGTCAACCAAGGCCGGGACGAAGCGGCAATCGCTGCCGCCTGGTGCGAAAAGGTCGGCCTCGTACGGTACGGCTCATACGAGGTCAGAACCCTGTTGCGTTCTCGGCGTCCTGCTGTGGTATCGTGCTGGACGAGCGCACACGCGTCGCACACGTCTCCATACCAGAACTAGTATTTGTCACATGAAGCACTCCATTAAGAACGTGGAAGACCTTCGGTGGTTCATCGGGCATACGGGCGGTTTTCGCTCAGGATATGTGACCGACCTGCAGATTTCCAAACGCCGTCTCTTCGACGAAGGCTCTACACGGGAAGTACCGGCCGGTACGACCATCTCGCTCATAATCCGTTATGAGGTTCGCGGATACGTCCGAGTGGCCAAGCTCACGATGACCGGCGTCACGGATTTCTCCGTCTTCGAACAAGATGGGACTGATTGTTCATCCCTTGGCGTGATCCAGACGGAGTTCACTGCGGGGAAAATGCGCTTTTGGTTCGATCCCCAGGGGGAGCTCTACGTGGTGTGCGATGAGGCCGCTCTGGATGAAATCGCCACGCCATTCGTGACGGCCGATCAGGCGGCCGAGTTCGCTCGATGGATCTTCCAAGGCCGAGCGACCGAAGGCCCCACGGTGGAGTGGCTGTTACACCAACTGGATCGAGCCGGTCTGCCGTGCACATGGCGTGACGCGACGCGGGCGGTCGCGATTCATCCGGCGGTGCAGTGGGAAGGGGATCTGATTCCAGCAGGCGAATCTACGGCCAGCGAGGAGCATAGGGTCCACGTCCTGGGCTATGGTCCACTGGAAGGGCAAGGCTTTGGTCTGATGTTGCGGGTGATGGGGATTCAGGATCGGCGGATGAGCCGAATCCTCGAAGTGCTGGCTGATCAAATCACTCAACAGTTCGCCGGTGACTGTCTCGTCGGGACAACGATCATCCCAGGTCGTGAATGGGAGGGATGGTTGATTCGGGAACTCCAGACACGACACAGTCGATAAGTAGCGATGAGGGGGAACGCCGATTAGTGCGCGTGCTCGGGGGAGTAACGCCCGTTGCCGTTCCCATTTGCAAAACCGGCTGTTCCGTTGCCGTTCACATACCCTGAAGCAGGGTGTGCCGTGCCATTCCCGTTCGTCCGCTGGCCCTTGCCGTTGATGCACTCCACCAAGGCCCACAGTCGTAATGGATTCACCCGTTGATTGCGAGCGATGCGGAGCGACGTCCCTTCCAACACGGTACTAAGCGACAGATCCGTCCGCCACCCCAGGTGCTTGGTCAACGGCGAGATCACTCGCTCCATCGCATTGATCACTTTGTTGCCATTGCTGAAGTGGTTGAGCATGATAATACGGCCACCGGGACGGCAAACCCGAATCATCTCACTGACCACCGTTCGATAGTCTGGCACCGCCGTGACGACATAGGCCGCCACAACCGTATCGAAGCTGTCATCCTCGAATTCCATCGCTCCTGCATCCATTCGGTGAAGCTGGACGTGGTCGAGGGAGTGAGTTTCCGCCTTCTCCCTTGCCCTAGCCAGCATTCCTTCGGATACGTCGATCCCAACAATGCGGCAATGGCGAGGATACATGGGAAGCGCAAGTCCAGTCCCCACACCGACTTCGAGGATCTGTTCATCGGGTTGTACATTGAGATTCCGAACGGCCGATTCACGCCCTTCATGAAACACTTTCCCAAACACTTTGTCGTAGAACCCCGCGTAGTTCGTGTAGACACGCTCAATCTTGTTGGGATCCATGCCTCCTCCAGACTTGAAACGATCGACTCTCTGAAAACCCTGACTCTGCAGGGCTAACAACTTGCTCTGTCAACGCGGGTAAACATAAAGGCAGGGCATGACGGGTGCCAAAGCCAGCCATGGAACGTAATGGCGGGTAATGTAGCCAACTCATCCTCTTGAGTCAACAGCTTCTTGCGTGAGGCGAGAAAGAAATACCATCAGTCGGGTTGCCTAAAGAAAATGAATCCTGACCGGTCCTCTTCGCCTTGATTCGTGTTGAGTTCCTATGGGATAGCTACATGCATGATCCTGGCCGGCCTCTTCGCAGGGCTCTTGTTTATCGGACTGATCGTCGGTGATTGGCTGTATTTTATTCGGCTGACCCCAGACGCCATTCGGTACGGGTACCGTGTCGCGAACACTCCAGACCAGTGGCCTGGAGCCGCGCTCACAACCCTAGGCGATCGGTTCACGCCCGAGAGGGTGCTGATGCTTCCGCATGGAGTGGCCTGGTTTTATCCACAGCTCTCCCAAATTGCAATCCGCCCCCAGTATCGATTGTTCTCCAGGCGGTTCAGGACCGCCTGGCCGGTGAAAGGGCTGATTCATCTTTCACAACAGGACGGATCGTTGGACACGTTGTGCGTGAAGCGGATGCCGTGGTCGTCAGCCATCATGACGCTCCTATGGCTTGCGGTCGTCTTGATCGGGTCCCTGACCTTCGTGGTGCAATATGCCCTGGATGGAGGATTCGCTTCACTGGGGGGAACCCTCACGGGCATCACGGTCATTGCCCTCGCCGCCCTTGTGCTGGCCTTTGGACTCGTCACGATGGCCCTTGCGTATCGGCTTGAAGACAACCGCCTCATGAAAGTCTATGCCGAATTGCGAGATGCCGTCGCACTCCCCATCTCCTCCTCTTCCTAGTTCGCCCGTTGCGCTTTTTCTCAGACAAGAAATAAATTCAAGAAGTGATCGTATTCGGCTGGCAAGTTCAAGGCTGAGCGGTTACGGGCCAGACCAGCAATGATCCCCCGATGCTTCTTCGCAAGCCCTGATGCATGAAACGCCTGTGCAAACTGCTGCCAGCGTAGGGTCGGATCGGAGACGATTCGAACTTGCTCTTCCTTCGGTAGGGCATGCACGATGGTGGTCAGCATCCGAATCGCTTTTTCTACGCTCTCGTAGGGTGGGGCCAATTTGAGATGGGCATAGAAGATCTCTAGATGCCGGCGGAACTCCTCCTTCAGAATCTGACTGGGGTCGGACAAGGTAGGTGTGGCATCGGCCATAGTAATCATGTGGATAATACGGTATGAAGAAGGCAGGGAACAACTCTCAATAGGAGGCATGCATGAAACGGATGTTCGGCGGCTTACTCAGTGCGCTCACCCTGGTTCTGCTGGTTGGGTGCTCGTCTCACCACCACCACGGCATGACGGGAGGCGGCAAGAGTGACGCCTATTGGCAGAAGGGCCAGCAAGACATGGAGGGATTGATCAATCGGACCGTGCAGGATCCCGAAAAGGCGAAGGGTGTGAATGCATACGTCGGTGAGATCATCAAGGAGCTCAAGGAGAGCCGTGCGCAGGAGCGGGCCTATCATCGGCAGCTCTACACTTTGAACACCAGCTATACGGCGACACCCGACGAATTTTCAAAAATCGTGAACGAGGCAAACATTCAGCGGGCGCAAAGCTCGGCCAGGGTACTGAGCCTTCGGTTCAAGATGAAGGACCTGATGACCGCAGACGAGTGGAAAACGCTCTCAGATCGCATGGTCTCCTATAGCGGCCGATACCAGCATGGAGAAGCAGGCGCAAAAAGCAGTTATTGACTCGAAACCGGCGCGGCAGTGAGCGGCACCGCCGCCCAGGTCGCGCCGGCATCAGTGGAGCGATAGAGCCCACTGCCGTTCGTGCCGGCGTAGAGTAGTTGCGGATTCTTCGGGTTCATAGCTAGGGCGCGAATGTTCAGGGTTGTCATGCCCTGGTTCACCGCCCGCCAGGTCTTTCCACTATCCGAACTTTTCCATACCCCTTTCGGCCCACCAACATAGAGCTGTGACGGTTCTGTGGGATGGAGCAGAATGCTGCTGATAAAAGGATCAGGGAGGGATGGTCCAATCCGCTCCCATTGTTCACCTTTATTGACCGTGCGGAACAGCCCTTTCGTCGTCCCCGCGTAAACGATAATAGGATTCATCTGATCGATTTCAATAGCATTCACGCCCAACGCCATGGACGCCATCAGCTCGCTCTCGGGAATCAACCCGTTGTTGATCCTTTTCCAGGACATCGCTCCATCCTCTGAGCGATACACCCCACCCGTTGTTCCGCCGTACAGGGTGGTAGGGGCTTTGGGATTCATGGCGATGGCCGTCACAATGTGAACTTCCTTCATCCCATTCATCCGTTCTTCCCATGCACGCCCTGCGTCCTTCGTATAGAACGCGCCCACAGTCGTGGCGATATAGATCTTCTCGCTCACTATCGGATGGAACACGAACTGATTCACAAACGACACATGTTCCTTCAATCCCACATTATGTGGAAGCCAATGTTGCCCACCGTCCGGACTCTTATAGACCGCATCCCCCATGGTACCGGCATAGATCGTCGCAGGCAGCAGTGGATCGATCGCCAGCGTCGTCACCCGACGTGCGCTGAAACTTGGGAATCGCTCCCAGGTCCCACCGCCATCTCGTGATTTATAGACTGCATCGTTCGTGGCAACGTAGAGAATATTTACATTCGTTGGATGGAGCGCGATTGAGACAACCGACTCGCTCTCCTTTTGGCAGCCGAGACAGAAGAGAAGCAGGATGAGTGAGATGTTTCGAAGCGTGGTCTGGCGTAGCATGACAGTACTGGCGGGAGACCTAAACACAGGATTCAGCACGGAGTCAAGAAATGGAAGGGAGCTAAGAGCTTTGTTTGGCAAACAGCGTGCCACCAATAATGGCTGCCGAGGGTTCTGCAGAGAAGACCCTCAACCAAACCCGTTTAAGTATCTATTTTGATACCAGCCGAATCGTTTTAGATTCAGTTCTCCCCCATTTCCACTCCACAAAACCTTCAATCGATTCGCATGTTGCGGTAAAATCAGCAAGGCCTTACCCCATTTGTTTCCGGCACAACCTTTGCGGAGTCCATAATCACCGTACGATGGGCAAATCACTCGTATGCCACCGAACAAGGTCGCGGCAATAGGTGTGACGGTCAAAACTCCAGGCAACAAACCGGTGAAGGCTACAGCGCAGGCGATCGAGGTTATTCCAGACTGGAACGGAGCGAACAATCTGGTCACAATTGATACTCTAGAGCCAACGAAAATCTGTCTTGATTGCATGTCCCGCACGACTATTGGCTGATGTAGGAGGATACGTGGCCAGCCTCTGGATCCCTGTCGCAGCTCACCACAAGGAGACTTACAATGGAACTTGAAGACATGATTTCTGCCGTGCAGAAAAAGCTGGGCGTGCAAGTTGATGGTCGAGCCGGTACAGAGACGTGGGGCGCCATCTATGCCCACATTGTCAAACCAACGATTCATGGAGCGCCTCCTGCCGAGGCGATTGAAGCCGTCGACGCACGAAGTGAGAAAAAGATCGCAACGTTACTTCCCGAAGTGCAACCCAATGCACGGGCATTGGTTCAAAAGGCCGCGCAAAACGGGATACAGATCAAGATCATTAGTGGATTGAGAAGTTATGCCGAACAGGACGAACTGTATGCACAGGGTCGTACACAGCCTGGCCGGATCGTCACAAAAGTACGAGGCGGGTACTCCAACCACAACTTTGGTATTGCGTTTGATGTCGGGATCTTTGAGGGTACAAAGTACCTTAGCGAGTCCGACAAGTATAAGGCTGTCGGCGCTCTTGGAATGGACTTGGGGTTTGAATGGGGAGGCAACTGGAAGACCTTCGTCGATCAACCCCACTTCCAACTTCGTCCAAGGTGGGCCATGGATATCACGGAATCTGAAATGTTGGCAGAGCTCCGAGATCGCAAAGAGAATGGGACGCCTCTGTATGCATAGTTCGGTAATGGCTATCCCTATTTTATCTTGAGCCGCTCCGTATAACTGGTCAGTTCGACGCAGCCTTCGCCTTTCATAGGCTTGCCCTGTTTGGTTCCAGTCACGGCCACCGTGTCTTCTCCATAGGGCACCTTGGTACTGCGGGAGGCACAGGGCTCTGGAGCTGATAATTTCTTCTCCTGTCTACATCGTTCAATCAAGGTTTTTGACCGCTGGCCGCAACCGTCCCATAATAAATCGCCCAGGCCTGCGGGTTGTCTGTGAAACATCGATACTGATCAAGATTCTGCTCCGTGACAACACCAGTCGCGAGATATTTATCGCGCAATTGCACTGCTGACATCTTCATGATCGTGGCCATGCCGGATCCACCGGCGGAGAGCGGCACATCGTTTTCTACCGCAAGCCCATAGACCCTTTGTTGTTGTAAGAGCGCAGGGAGCTTGAGGCCTAAGGCATAATCCATCCCTAATTTGTCATACATGGTTTTGATGGCCCTATTGACCTTGTTCACTGCCTCCAGCTGAACTGTGTCCCCTTCAATGCCTCGCGAGGCAGAAAAGTCCGGCTCTTCCAGGACAAGCCATCCGCCAGGCTTAAGGCAGGCCAACATTTTCGATAGCACACTCTGATAGTCAGACATATGAATGAGCACATACCGGGAATGAACAAGATCGAATGATGATGGCGCCAAGTCAACAGTTCGGAAATCTTCCTGGCGGATATCGATATGAGGGGGGCGTTGAACTGAAAGAAACTTCGTCGATACGTCGATCGCGCATACGGCTCCTGATGGACCAACTACCTCTCCCATCCAAGCCAGAATGGACCCAGCGCCAGGGCCAATCTCCAGACACCTCCACCCAACCTGCAGCCCGGTGGCAAGCAGCCGCCGCCGACTTGCAGGATCAAGCGTACGTTCGATCAGGCGAAGCCGTTCCAGCTCGCTCCGATCTTCGGCACGAAGGAAAACATATTCCTGATCCATCATCATCCCACTGCGCGACTCAGCCATGAGGATAGGCTGCTGAGAGCTGATTGCTAGAGCTTGAGGCGTTCAACATAGCCGGTCAGCTCGACGTAGCCTTGCCCCTTGATTGGTTTGCCCTGTTTAGTCCCTGTCACCGCCACCGCTCCTTCCCAATAGGAAACCTTGGCGCTGCGCGAAGTGCGCAATTCTTGATTCGCAAGCAACGGAGCGAGATCCAAAACCAGGTCAAGCGACGGGAACGTCAGCCGCCATCGGCTGGGATATGTGGCCTTACTCTCAGGGCTGGTCCAGGCCCCCGTCGATTCGATCTGAAAGTCGGTCACCTCCAGGTGTCGAGTGCGTCCATCCGGCGACACGGCGGTCCCGCTGGAAGCCAGATCGGCCGAGCCGTCTTTCCGCCGCATCCGATACAGCATGAGTTCGGTATCGTCCTCCAACTGAATGCTGAACCAGTCCCATCCGACTTGATCCGTCCCAAGCTCGGTTGACCCATATTCATGGTCCATCCAGCTGGTGCCAGACACCTCGAACTGCTCGCCATCGATCGTCAGGCTCCCCGTGGTCGTGAGTCTCGTAAACGAGTAGTAGTGAGAGGCTTGACCGATATCTTTGCCTTTTCGGCTGATGCCGGCCGCACCGTGAGTGACGAGCGGCTTGGCCGGTTGGAGTGTGAGGGCGAGGGTATGGGTCTCGTCATGAGCCGCCAAGGTGTGAGAGCCGGTCTGGTCCGTCGACGCTTCCGCACGCCAATCGTCGATCCAGACACGGAGCCTCGACTCGTCGGCACCGGCCTTCCCCAACCCCTCCCGACTGAGTTTTTCCGAGAAGTGAAATCGCTTCCCGTTGATATCGGTCACGGCAAAGTGGGCCAGATATAGGTGGCTAATCGACCATTTCGACGGTAGCGTCTTGATTTGGTCAGGCGGGACACCACGGCGAAAGAAGGTCAACTCAAAGCCGAACGACCGGCCGTTCTTCGACTGCAGATGGCCTGTGTAGTACCACCACTCGGTTCGATAGCGGGCATGCGATCCATGGTCTCTGGGAAACTCGTACCGATAGCCGGCAGTCGCCGGTTGAAATGGTACGGAAGCCGGACTTGCGGCGAATACCATCGACACAGTCACGCTCAGCAAGACAGGGACTACCATGAGGATCCGTCCCCAGTCTGTCAGACGCTGTCTTGCATCGTCAGCCGATCGTAAGTGGATCACGTAACCTGAGCCCTCCCGTTGTATCGGTTATACCACGCGTCCAACCCATGAACCAATCGACTGTCTCAGAGCGATGTTTTGTATTTTCCCACGACTCGTCATCGAGCAAACGGCGTTGACAATTTTCACACGTGTCAGCTATCGTGAGCCATGCAGACTGATCATGAGCGGGGGCCGTCTGATCGGAGTTCGTCCAAATATGTCGAACCGTTTCCAATTCCCGATCGCCTTCCGGTGTTTCCGTTACCCAACGTCGTCTTTTTTCCAAGGACGTATCTGCCGCTCCATATTTTTGAACCACGCTATCGCCAGATGATCGCTGATGTGACAATGGGCGGTCAATGTATTGCCATGGCGCTGCTGAAAGAAGGGTGGGAGCCGGACTACTATGGGAATCCAGCCATCTATCCCGCGCTATGCATCGGACGGATCGTGAGCGTGCAACCCTTGCCGGACGGGCGCTCCAACATCTTGCTACAAGGGCTCGAACGGTGCGAGATTTCCGAAGAACACTTCGACAAGCCCTATCGCGAAGCGACGATTCAGGTCACGCCCATGTGCGCCACCGAGGGGCTGGCCAAAGGCGTTCGGCAAGCGCTGGTCGATGTGCTTGGACGGTACCTTCAGGCGAGAGAAGATAGTGCGGCGTGGCAAGGGTTTTTTCGCGAAGAAGTCAGTGATGAAGTTTTGGTCAATACTCTCTCAACCTATTTGGACTGTACCCCCTTGGAAAAACAATTTTTACTGGAAGCGGATGGGCTCCACCAACGAGCTCGTCGATTGAACGATCTGGTTCAATTCATGCTCCACGAACCTCACGGCATAAAGGGCTTGGACTAAATGGATCGGACCATCGCAATTGACGTCAGCCATCTGAGCAAAACCTATGACAGCTATAGGGCTGTCGATGACCTCTCGTTCCAAGTCTACGCAGGAGAGATTTTTGGCCTGCTGGGACCGAACGGCGCAGGCAAGAGCACCACGCTTCGCACCCTCATCACCTTGCTGCACCCGACATCGGGCACGGCGACGGTCATGGGGTACGATACGGTACGCGATGCGGACAAGGTTCGGACCCTCATCGGGTACGTGCCTCAAGAACGCGCGATCGACCGGTTCCTCACCGGACGTGAACACTTACAATTGCTGGGCGCGCTCTATCATCTGACGAAAGAAGAAGCGGCCAAACGCATCGCAGAACTGCTCACACTGGTCGAACTGGAGGCCCATGCGGACCGGCCGGCCAAGACCTATTCCGGTGGGATGAAGCGCAAGCTCGATATCGCCTGTGGATTGCTGCCTAACCCCAAAGTCTTGTTTCTTGACGAGCCCACACTCGGCCTCGACGTACAAAGCCGTCTCCGGATTTGGGAGTACGTTCGAATGCTCAAAGCCCGTGGGATGACGATTGTGATGACGACCAACTATCTGGATGAGGCCGATCAACTCTGCGATCGACTCGCGATTATCGACGGGGGCAAGATCAAAACGCTAGGCTCACCAGTCGAGCTCAAAATTGCCCTCGGTGGAGACATTGTGTCCCTGACCTTGAAAGAGACCGACCGGATTCATTCGTTAGAGTCCGCGCTCAAAGATCGGCCTGCGATCAAGGCCGTGCGGGCAACCACCAAGGGTTTGGATATCAGAGTGGAATCCCCTGAAAAAGCATTGCCCACCATTCTCGAATCGGCCAATCGATTAGGTTGTAACATCGAGTTTATTCAATATAACCGTCCGCGCTTGGACGATGTGTTCATCGCACATACGGGACGGGCCATCACCGAATCTATCCCGGAATCTGAGACGGTATAAAGGAGTCATGTGGCGCACTACTGGCAAGAAATCAGCGCGTTGACGATGCGGTGGGTTCGGCGATTGAGCCGGGAAAAATTCAGCATGCTGTTCACCTTGGTGCAGCCGATGCTGTTCTGGCTTATCTTCTTCGGAAACCTGTTTCAACGGGCCGCAGACACACAGGTCACGCAGGCTCCCAACTACATCAGCTTCCTCGCGGCCGGGGTCGTCGTTATGACGGTCTTGAACAATGGCTTGGCCGGCGGGGTCGATCTGCTGTTCGACAAGGAAAACGGGTTCCTCGAGCGGTTGATGTCCACGCCGATCCATCGAACCTCCGTCATCCTGAGCCGTTTTATTTTCGTCATGGCCATTACGTCGATGCAAGTCCTTGTGATTCTTGGCGTCTCCTACCTCTTCGGCGTTCACCCAGCGACCGGCATCCTAGGGGTGGCCATGATTCTGCTGATCGGCATGATGTTCGGTGTCGGCCTGACGGCCATCTCCATGGCAATGGCCTTCTCCGTGAAAAGTCACGGTGATTTCTTTTCCGTCTTGGGATTTCTTTCGCTGCCGATGATTTTCCTCAGTTCCGCATTGGTCCCGCTGACGGCGATGCCAGGCTGGATGAGTTTTCTGGCGCAATTCAACCCGATGACCTGGGCGATCGATGCCGTGCGGCCGTTAATTCTGTCCGGCTGGACTGAAGCCTTGCCACACATCGGGATGGTGGTTTTGGTCATGCTGGTGTTCGATGCCCTCTGTCTGTACGGCGGGGCCAAGGCGTTCCGCCGTGCCATGGGGTAACCTCACCCCGAACCGTGGATCGCTTGACTGACGGCAGAATCCGTCAGATCATGACATCAACGCCCCCAGACGTCAGCCTGTGCGCGACGGAGAGTCGTAGGAGATGATGCCGGAGAATCAAATTCGTGCGCTGATTCGCCTTTTGTCCGATGAGGACGACCGAATTGTCCGTACCATCAGCGGGAGGCTCATCGATATCGGCCCATCGGCCGTCCCGCTTCTCCAGGAGGCGGAAATTGAGCAACCTGAAATGGCCGATCGGATCGCGTCCGTCCTAGAGGAAATCCGAGGCAGCAAGCTGGAGGATGAACTGGCGAGCCTGACGTCCCTCACGGACGACGCGATGAGCCTCGAAGCCGGCGCCTTCCTGATCGCCCGTTATGCCTATCCTGCCCTTGATGTCGCTCGTTATCGTGATCAGCTCGATACCATGGCAGACGAAGTTCGAGCGCGGATTGGCTATCGAGCGTCCGGTGAAGAGGCCGTCAACGCACTCAACCGATACCTGTTCACCGAACAAGGGTTTAAGGGAAATACTAAAAACTACTATGAAATTGAGAACAGCTACGTCAACTGCGTCATGGATCGGCGAGTCGGTATCCCCATCAGCTTGTCAGCCGTCTATCTCTTGATCGGACAGCGTTTGGCACTCCCGCTGTATGGCGTCGGCATGCCGGGGCATTTCTTGGTGAAGTACGAGTCTGATCGCTATAAGATTTTCATCGACTGCTTCAACGGCGGAGCCTTGCTCACCGAAAAAAACTGCGCTCGCTTTCTGACCGAGGCCGGATACGGGTTTGATGAGAAGTATCTCCAAAAAAGTCCGGTTCAAGCCATTCTGTCTCGCATGATCAAAAATCTCTTGGCGATCTACTCCAAGTCGGGGGAAGAGGGAAAGACCGCTCGCCTGACAAAATTCATCGAGATCTTGGGCGGCGCTCCTCGCGAAGAAGGGCTATAACAGACACTCCTTGCCGCATCGAGCAGGGTGTTCAAAATGGCCGCCAGCACGGACGCAGCGAGCGAAGAGGCGAAACGTACTCAGTACCGTACGTTGAGCCTCTGAGCGATGCGAGAACAAAGCTCGCGGACTTTTTCAACACCCTGATAGGCTAGACTCGAATCGTCAGCAGATCCTTCCCCTTCCAAATCTTGCCACTGTACTGCTCAGCCGCTTGAACCCTGACGTCGTATCGATCCGCAATTGGATAGAAATGCGAGAGAACAAGTTGGCCTACCCCGGCCTCCTTCGCCACCTGACCACACTGTCCAGCGTGCAGATGGGCGGGGCCAGGCTTGTTTGCTGGAAATGAACAATCGAGCACGGCCAAGTCGGCATCTGTGCATAGTCGGATAAGCGCATCACAATATTGCGTATCTCCAGAATACACGATCGCCTTCCCCCGGTACTCGATCCGATAGCCGACGGATGAGAGGTCTGGTACGTGGACCACTGGGTTGGGCACGATACGAGTCTCTCCGATCATGAACGGCTTGCTGGATACCTCGCGCAAGGTCACGCGGAATGGAGCTGAGTCAAAACTCGGGAAACTGCGCATGATCGACCGTAAGAGACGGATCGTCCCCTTCGGTCCGATCAGCGTCATCCCTGGGCGATGCCCTCCTCCGTATTTGGCATAGATGATCGCGTCGAAAAAGAAGGTGATGAAATCAGAAAAGTGATCGGCGTGAAAATGCGAGAACAACAGATGCGTAATCTTGTGCCGGTTCACTCCGGTCTTGATCAGGTTCATCAGAGTGCGAGGGCCAAAATCGAGCAGAATGTGTTGATCTGTGCGCACCAAATACCCGGCCGCGGCACGCGTGGGGTGGACATTGGTCCCGGAACCAAGAATGGTGAGTCTCATAGGCAACACACCGGACGCTAATGTTTTCGCAGAATAGTCACAACGGGAAACCTCGGTCAAGCCGTCGGTGTCCTCAAGGCTCCCTTCGTTGACGGCCCCTCCTTCACGTTCGTATGATCTCCGCCGTATGGTGGACCATCGCGATCAAGGGCAAGCCAACCTGACCCTGCTTGCCGTACTACTCGGCTTCATCGTGACCGGCGTGTGGGTCTGGAAACGATTATCGGTTGAGACTCAAGACTATATCGTCGATCAGGCTGTGCCAATGGCGACGATCAGTCTTGTGGCTGCCGGCCTGCTATTCATTTCGCTAAGATCGCTCCACCGTCGCCGCAAAAAGTCTCGCGAGCGAGCCAGACTCCTATCGCTGTTCGAGCGAGAAACCGTCCAGGACAAACGACTTGACCTTGCCTTTACCTTGCTTGAAGTCAATGCGTATCGCATCGATGGGCTTCAATCGGCCGTGCCAGCCTTGAAGCAGCTGTTTATCACCACCCTACAACGAGCGTTGGGTGATAAACAGCATCGCATCAGGGGCATGGCAGCCAGTCACCTCGGCGCGTTGCAAGATCTGTCGGTGGTGCCGCTACTCGTGAAGGCTCTGGACGATGACCATGCCTATGTGCGGTCCTGCGCCGCGTTGGGGCTTGGACGACTCCGAGCGACCGAAGCGCGCGAACGGTTAAAGACGGCCATGGAGCATGACTGGGACCAAACCGTCAGAAGTCGAGCCAGGGAAGCATTGGAACGGATGCGGGAGTGACGATTATGCGGTTTGCGGATCGGCCTATTCCTGCACCCACTCAATCACCGCAATTTCAGGCCGACAGTTCAGACGAAAAGGAAGAAAGGACCAACCCAACCCTCGGTTGACATACAGCCTGTGTTGGCCGGATTCGTGCCACCCGTCCACGCGACCATTACAGCCAGGAGGAAGCCAGAAGGTGGGGATTCCCGGCACTTTCCACTGCCCTCCATGGCTGTGTCCACAGAGGATTAGGTCAATGGCATGATGATCCTCCACATAGTCGAGGATGTTAGGGGCATGGGCGAGCAGCAAGGTAAAGCGTGACTCGGCGCGAGGCGGGACACATCGAAGATCCGCACGATGTAGTGATGGATCATCGACGCCGACAATGGCGAGTTCTCCCTTTCCCGTTGAGACGATGGCGCTTTGATTCACCAGCAGCGTGATCTTGTGTCGATCGGCCAGTTCGGCATATTGTGCAACCGGCACACCGCTATAGTGGTCATGATTGCCCAACGTCATGTAGATGGGGGCTATGGCGCGTAGCTGTTCGAGGAATCGAAAGAGATGAGGAAGTCCTTCGGGAACGTTGAGCAGGTCCCCGGTGATAAAAATCCAATCCGGATGAAGCTCCTTCACAGTGTCGACGATGCGATCGTGACGCGGGCAATATCGGTCAATATGCAGGTCGGTGATATGGACGGCACGACCAGCCAGAACACCATGCACTTGCGTGTACCGCGTCACCTCATGTTTCGCAAGGCCGAATTCCCAGTCGGGGATGAGGCTGAATAGTCGGTAGAGGGGATGGCCGAGACAGTAGCCAATAGAGGCTCGCGCGCGATCAGGCCATGACACCGCCCGCCGCCGGCTCATTCCATAACCTGTCTCTTATCTGATCGTTTCCACATGGACCAGAAAAGTATACCATGGGCTTACGTTTCACCAGATTTGACAACACATTTGCGCTATTCATGGTCAGCCCAACGAAGGAATACCTGTGACGCAACCAATCGAGCCCTTCCTCACTAGCAACATGCCTGGAATCGGTGGACAAATCCGCGCCGTGCCCGAAGACTTTCAGGTCGAGGAACGGCCGCTCTACCTTCCTTGCGGGGAAGGTGAACATCTGTACATCACGATCACTAAGCGAGGCCTCTCCACGCCGGATCTTGTTCGCCGACTTTCCTCTACATTAGGTGTGAGAGCTCAAGCCATCGGGGTCGCCGGCTTGAAGGATGCCCGGGCCGTCACCACTCAGATGGTGTCGCTGCAAGGAGTCACACCGGAGCAGGTCTCTGGCCTCAAGACCGATGACTCAATCTTGAGTTTTCAGATCCTCGGACGCCATCGTAATCGGTTACGAACCGGTCATCACTCTGGCAATCACTTCCGCTTAGTCATCCGTAATGTCGCCGATCACGCAGCTGAAACCGTGCAGGCCGTTCTTCAACAGCTGAGCACACGTGGCGTGCCCAACTACTTTGGCCCTCAACGTCAAGGAAAGCGGGGCGATAACTACGAGGTGGGCGCGGCACTCCTCCACGATGCGCGGCGGCGAGAAAAGATGAACCGTTCCCAGCGCATCTGGTACCTCAATACCTATCAGTCGTTTTTGTTCAATCGCATCCTCGCCCGGCGCATCGATCAGATCGATCGCCTGTTCGTCGGTGATTGGGCGACAAAACTGGAGAATGGCGCCTGTTTTCAGGTTGAGAATGCTGAAAGCGAACAGCCGCGCGCAGATCGTTTTGAGATCAGTCCGACCGGCATCCTCTTCGGCTCACGCGTGTCCTGGGCGAGTGGCGAGCCTGGTGGAATCGAAGAAGCTGTCATTGCCGAAGCAGGCACAAGTAAAGAGAGTCTCGTCGCCGCCGCGAAAGCTTGTGGATTCCGTGGCGAACGCAGAGCGCTCCGCATCCCCCTCACTGAACTTGAATGGTCACTCAGCGGTGATGTCCTTACCCTCTCTTTCAGCCTCCCTCCCGGCGCCTACGCCACGAGCGTACTCCGAGAACTGATGAAAATATCTCCCACGAACGCTTAGTTCCTCTCATTTTCTTTCCCCTGCCATAGCGGGTGGTACTATATGGTCACATCCATTGAGGACGGCTGTGAACCACTACCAAGAACGCGTATGCCTTCAAGGCCACATTATTGACTCCCTCGTGCTCGCTAAGGTGCTCGATCTCATCCTGATGATGGGAGGAACCTTCGACCTGGAGGACGTGCACATCGGCAAGACCAGGGAAGAACCGTCTCATACTCGTATCCGGATCCAAGCTGCTTCAAGAACGCTCCTAGACGACATTTTGAAGGCGATTCAACCACACGGCGCCTCGATCGAACGTGAGGCCGACTGCCGTACCGACGGTGCGCCCGCAGATGGGGTGTTACCCGATGACTTCTATGCCACGACACACCTCCCCACCCAGATCCGGCTCAACGGTCAATGGCTGGACGTCGATCGAATCGAGATGGACCTCGCAATCGCAGTCAGCGAGGCAGGCTTTGTCGCCCAAGCCGTGCCGATGGGGGAAGTTCGTCGTGGGGATCAAATCGTGATCGGTCGAGAGGGGGTGCGTGTCATTCCCCTCCAGCGGCCACGCGAACGAGACGTCTTTGGATTCATGGAGTCTCAGGTCTCGGCTGAACGGCCCCATGCTCATATCATCGCCGACGTCGCGACTCGAATGCGTCAAATGAGAGAGCGACACAGAGAGAGGCAGAGGGACTCACACGTCTTGCTGGCCGGTGGACCAGCCATTATTCATGCCGGTGGGCGAGAGGCGCTGACCTGGCTGATCGAACAGGGGTTTATTCATATCCTGTTTTGTGGGAATGCGCTGGCTGCACATGACATGGAAGCTGATCTGTTCGGCACGTCACTCGGCTACGGGCTGACAGCAGGGCGCGCAGTCCCGCATGGCCATGAGCATCATTTGCGGACCATCAACCGGATTCGAGCCATTGGCGGTATTGAAGCGGCGGTCACGTCGGGAATGATCAAGCAAGGAATCATGGCAGCCTGTGTCCGCCAAGGCGTCCCGGTTATCATGTCCGGAACGATTCGTGATGATGGTCCCTTGCCCGGAGTGATCACGGATTCCGTTCTGGCACAACGCGCGATGCGCACCTTGATCCCCGGCGTTGGACTGGCGCTCCTCGTCGCCTCGACGCTCCACTCCGTGGCGACGGGCAATCTTCTTCCGGCAACCGTTCCCACAGTCTGTGTAGACGTGAACCCGTCGGTCCCGACTAAGTTGGCCGACCGCGGGAGCTTTCAGGCGGTCGGCCTCGTCATGGATGCAGCATCGTTCCTGTCGGAACTCGCCAGGGTATTGGGAAGGCCAACATGAGCCGCCTCCTCGTGTGTCCTCCGGAGTTTTTTGGGATTGAGTATGAAATCAATCCCTGGATGCGGCTTGCCAATCGCGTAGATCACGGAAGGGCGATGCGACAGTGGCATGAATTGATGCGAATACTCGAAAAAGACGTGGGCGTCGTACTCGAACGAATGACTCCCATTCCTGGGTTGCCCGACCTCGTATTTACGGCCAATGCCGGCATCGTGGTGGGACGAACCGCCGTCGTGAGTCGCTTCCGATACCCTGAGCGTCAGCCTGAAGAGACTCATTTTGAAGATTGGTTCCGTGGGCAGGGCTATGACGTGGTCACAGTAGAACACGAGCTGTATTTTGAGGGAGCAGGCGACCTCCTGGGTTTTCCAGAATACTGGTTCGGTGGCTATAGGCAACGATCGGATTTCCACGTCTTCCCGGTTCTCAGTGAGCGTTTTCACCGAGAAATCATTCCCCTCGAACTTGTCGACAGCCGCTTCTATCATCTGGATACCTGCCTCTGTCCCTTGAGCGGCGGGGAGCTCCTCTATTTTCCTGCTGCCTTTGATCGCTATGGCCAGGCAGCGATTGCCGAACGAATTCCTGACAAGCTGCGTCTTGCCGTTCCGGAAGATGAAGCCCTACTGTTCGCCTGCAATGCCGTCAATGTCGGGAAACATGTCGTTCTCCCTACGGGGTGTCCCACCACTCAAGCCTGGCTCCGTATGCGAGGATATGAAACCCACCAGGTTCAGCTCGATGAGTTCATGAAATCCGGTGGGTCGGCCAAGTGCCTCACACTCGCGTTGGACTGAGAAACGTCATTGGCCAATCGATGAATGGACATGAATTTATTCTGATCAATGACGAATGACTATTGCCCAATCACTTTTTCCTGAACAGAAACGCGCCATACATGCCGGCAATCGCGATCGTAACGAGCTCAATGGTCAGGAGCATGCGGCTCACAACAGCGTCCGGAGTTGGTGGAGAGAGGATGAAATACATGCCGAGAAACTCCGGGGTCTGCGTCGGCGGTGTCTCCCATGGAGGGAACAAGACAGCCAGAATGAGCACGACGACCATCCCGTAAAGTACCGCGAGATTGAGTTGATCTGGTGCCAAGGTGTTAGAGGGTTGAGTAGCCGGCCGACTATCCGATCGGTCGGCGAGTCGCCGACCGCATTGGATACAGAAACGGTTGATCTCCGGTTGTGACCGGCTGCAGGTTTGGCAGGCTTGCATAATCGGGCCAAGGAGAGCTCACAGCATAAAGAGAGATTACAGGAACGAAACTCGTTTTCCCAGTGCTGTTCTTGCAGGGATGATTACATATCAGAAGTGATAGCCAACACCGAATGAGACGAGATGCATCGTATAGGTTGCATCTAAGCCATAGGGGAAAGGGAATAGATTTTGGTTTTCATCGAATTTGAAGTGCGCGTAATTAAGTTTCCATTCTGCGAATGCCGTAAGATGTCTGGTGACATAGTATTCAAGGCCGACCTTAGCATTCAAGCCAAGTCTCCCATTGTCTGAAGTTGACTCTGGCGAATCCGGTGCTAGCCCTTCTCCCTTGATACGTGCAAAGAAAATCCCCGGTCCCACCCCAACATAGGGCTGCAAGCGAGTCATCGGATAACGAAACATGAGGTTAAAAGGAGCCACTGTTAATACTCGAAAATATGCCCCTTGAAAAGTTGCGCTTGCTGTTACGCCGGGCACTGAGGGGTTCTGAAAAGTATGAACTTGCTGGTCAATGTGGGGAGTTGTATGAAACACTTCCGCCTCTACGCCAATCCAGCGAGCGGAATTGAAGTAGTGACCTACCTTTCCACCAAACATAAGAGAAGTTGATAACTCAAACTCGCCGTGTGTCGCGCCGGGAAGAAAGAATGAAGAAGTAATATCACCGTCCGAGAGGCCGCCACCTAGACCAGGCACCGCGAATCCGAATTGTCCAGCAACGTAGGTTTCACCATGCGCAGTGGGAACAACAAAAAATAGGGACGAAAACAACAGCGCTGTTGCAGAGATTCCTGAGGAGACTCGTGTCGCATGCCAGCGTTTCATCGGAATCCTCTGGATTGCCTGTATATATGCCCACCTTCCATCTTATGACTTGAACAGGTAGTGGCGAAGCTATTTCTAGAATCCTGACAAGGGACGAACAGGCCAGCTCCCGTTCACATGGCGGAATCCTCATTCATTGACAGGTACTCGATAGCTTCTTATATAATCCGCCTTCCTGAATGGATGGGTGATGATTTTCCCATGAGGCTGAATCGCTTATGCCAACCACGATCAACAAGATCGGCGTTATTGGAGCTGGAGCCTGGGGCACAGCCCTGGCCAAACATCTGGCCGAAAAGGGTCTGGAGGTTCGCCTCTGGGCCTATGAACACGATGTCGTCAACGCCATCAACACCTCTCATGAAAATTCAGTCTTCCTGAAAGGCGTCCCTCTTCCATCAAATTTAACGGCCACTTCCTCACTGGTTGAAACCGTCCATGGCTGTGATGGGGTCCTGTTTGCCGTTCCTTCCCACAGAACCCGATCCGTATTGCATCAGTTGGCACCCTACATCTCAGAGCCCATACCGTTCGTATGCGCAACCAAAGGCATAGAAGAAACCACGGCCAAATTGATGACCCAGGTTATGGAGGACGAGTTGTCGCCGGCCATGCACCGCTTCCTCATGGTACTGTCTGGACCCAGTTTCGCCTCCGAATTCAGCATTGGGAAGCCAGCAGCCCTTTGCCTAGCTGGCTCCGATGAACAGCTCGTGCGGCAGTTTCAAAATGCGTTGATGACGCCTGTATTTCGTGTGTACGCCGATACGGATGTCATCGGCGTCCAACTCGGCGGAGCCCTAAAAAATGTCATGGCACTAGCTGCCGGTGTGATCGATGGTCTGAACCTCGGACTCAATGCCCGCGCGGCACTCATTACTCGAGGCCTGGCTGAAATCATCAGGCTCGGTGCTGCGATGGGAGCCGATCCGCGCACGTTTTATGGACTATCCGGGGTCGGTGATCTAGTTCTGACCTGTACAGGTACACTCAGCCGAAACCATTCGGTAGGCGTTCGCCTCGGCCAGGGAGAAAAGCTGGAGACAATTTTGGCAGGCATGCAGGCTGTCGCTGAAGGCGTTCGAACGGCACGTGCCGCATTAACATTGGCCCGGCGCCATCAGGTCGATATGCCGATCATACAAGAAATTCATTCCGTCCTGTATGACGATAAATCTTGTAGGAAGGCCGTGACTGATTTGATGGAGCGGGATGCAAAATCAGAGAAGGGGTGGACATGAATCCGGAAGGACTCGAACGACTGTTGCAGCAGGTCCGTCAAGGCGATGCCACGGTGGAACAGGCACTTCAACGCCTACGGTCACTGCCTTTTGAGGATCTTGGCTTTGCCTCAGTCGATCATCATCGGTCATTACGACAAGGGTTCCCCGAGGTCATCCTGTGTGAAGGGAAAACCACCGCGCAGATTATCGCCATCGCTCGGGCGCTCATCAAGAAACAGGGCCCGTTTCTTGCCACTCGTGCCGACCCATCGGTTGGGCGAGCCATTCGCCGCCTGGATCGGCGAGCACAGTACTATCCCGATGCACGCCTGGTGGCGATTCACGCTTCCAAGCAGAAACAACATGGGCATATACTCGTAGTGACCGCGGGAACGGCGGACGTGCCTGTGGCGGAAGAAGCTCGTGTGACGGCTGAAGTGATGGGTAGCCACGTCGAGCGACTGTACGATGTCGGGGTTGCAGGTATCCATCGACTGCTCGGAAAGAGAGATCGGCTGTTCGATGCGAAGGTCGTGATCGTCGCAGCTGGTATGGACGGTGTCCTGCCGAGCGTGGTGGGAGGGTTGGTCCACTGCCCGGTCATTGCCGTGCCAACCAGCCGAGGCTATGGTGCGAGCTTCGGGGGAGTCGCTGCGCTGCTGACGATGCTCAATTCCTGCGCGGCGGGTGTAGGCGTGATGAATATCGACAACGGATTCGGCGCGGCCTGCCTCGCACATCGGATCAATATGTTGGGAGTAGAGAAATAGGCGCGGAAGAAATGAATGCGCCTCTATTTCACTTCCAGTAAGCCTCGCTTTGGCCAGGCAACCATCACGGTGCGTAACCCTTTTTCTCCATTGGCCAACAACTTTGTCCGCACTTCATACGAATACATGCCCACCCCGGCGAGTTGCTTTCGGTGATCCTGGCCATCCCACGCAAGTTCGACGGACACCTTCGATCGCCCTGTCTCCCCATCCACGGCTGGAGGGACTTGGATGGGCTGTCGATACGTGAGAAATCGAAGCGAGCTCTTCGACGGAGAACTAATGAGCGAGGTCACCTCCAAAATCGTGGATCCATCCACTTCTTTCGGAAGCTGGACTGTAACGGAAAACTGAAGAGGCCCGTTGCCCAGCGCATACGGTGTCGGGGCAATGTTAAGGCCGACAATTTTGAGCTGAGGCTCAGGCCTGGGAACGCGGGGCGGCTTCTCTTTCGAGAGGCTCTCTGCCGGAAATACGGCCATCAGAGAAGCACACAGGGTGAGCAACCCGAGCAGACGTCTCATGTGATGGAGCGTATGTGACAATTTCAACAAAAACCCTGAACCATGCTTTCATGAGTGACAGGCGTCGTGTTCGGCACGATGCAACTCAACCGCACTCTTAGGGGGATACCATAGCACCCCTAGGCTGTCAACGAAGCGTCGAGAATGAACCAGCGATTGCCGTTCGTCCACGCCTTCGGTAAGATGTCCGGTCATTTTGCACATCGCATGTAAGGAACTGAATGGGCCGTCATTTGCATTTCGATTGTTTCTCCGGGGTCAGTGGAGATATGGTCCTGGGCGCATTAGTGAGCGCAGGGTTACCATGGACTGACTTGGTCAAGGGCCTCAAAGGACTCAAGCTTACCGGCTACACATTGCGGAAGCGCGAGGTACATCGTGGCGCACTCCCGGCGATAAAGGTCGACGTGATCGTTCAACAAGGGTTTCACCGGCCGCTGACCCTTACTCGCATTCGAAAGATCCTTGCCGACAGCACGTTGCCAGGCCCAGTCAAGGAACGGAGCCGGTTGGTCTTTGATCGACTGACTGAGGCCGAAGGAGTAGCGCATGGTGTCGATCCAAAAGATGTTCACTTTCATGAAGTCGGAGTGATGGATTCGTTTATCGATGTTGTCGGTGGCGTGCTGGGGTGCTATCTCTTGAACGCCACCCAAATCACCGCCTCTCCGATCAATGTTGGAGCCGGGTCGATTCAAACCTCACACGGACTCTTACCGGTTCCAGGGCCTGCGGTGGCGGCGCTGGCGAAGGGAATTCCGATCTACGCCGACGGTCCGCGTTGTGAGCTTGCCACCCCCACCGGGGTTGCGCTGCTTCGAACATTGGCGTCGGAATTCGGCCCGATGCCGACCATGAAGAGTATGGCCGTGGGCTACGGAGCCGGCGACCAGGATCCAGACGGATGGCCGAATGCCTTGCGCCTGTTTGTGGAGGAAGAGTCCACATCGGCGGCCAATCCGACCGAGCCGATGATACAGATTGAGACGAATCTTGACGACATCAGTCCACAGACCTACGAATACATCATGGAGCAGCTCTTTCAGGTCGGTGCTGTTGATGTCGTGCTGGTTCCCGTCGTCATGAAGAAAAGTCGGCCAGGAATTCTGCTGAGCTGCCTAGCTACTGAAGACCGGAAGGATGCCGTGATTGAGGTCCTCTTCCAGGAAACGACCACGCTCGGAGTGCGACTTCATGAAGTACGCCGACAGGTCCTCACCAGGCGATTCGTCCCCGTCACGACGCCAGGCGGAGTCATTCGTATGAAAGTAGCCGAGGTCGGCGCCGGATGGGAAAAAGCAGCCCCCGAATATGAGGACTGTAAAGCCATTGCGCAACGAACCGGCTACCCCCTCAAGACGGTTATGGAGGACGCGCTGATGGCCTATCGACGAGGACGCAAAAAGACGAGAATCCCAACGGCGCGAGGCCGAGCATGACCGTGCTGTACTACGTGCTCCTCTTTCTCGTTTCCGTCGCGGTCACACTTGGTGGTTGCGCACTCTTTACGAACGCCATTGAATGGTTTGGCAAGCGGCGGGGTATCTCCGAGGGTGCCGTCGGCAGTGTCTTTGCCGCCATCGGCACGACCCTGCCTGAAACCTCGATCCCGATCATTGCGATTTTCTTCGGCGATAGCCATGAAGAGGTTGAGGTTGGCTTAGGTGCCATCTTAGGCGCCCCGTTCATGCTCAGCACACTGGTGCTCCCCATTCTGGCGATTCTTCTGCTGCTCTATGCCCGGGCTGGCAAGCGGACTGCCAAATTTCATCTCAACTATCATGAAGTGCTGACAGACCTCACGTTTTTTATGATCGGCTATTTTATCGCCTTGGGATGCGCATTCGTGCCGTCCAAACTGATTCACTTCATCGCAGCTGGTGTATTGGTCTGTTTGTATATTTACTACATGAAGCTCAAATTTGCACCGGCTGATGGGGAAGAAGGTGGTGAGCTGGAACCACTGATTTTCGACAAGCACGCAACCACGCCGTCCTATGCGATGATCGGATTTCAATCATTCTTGGGGTTAGGGGGATTGATATTAGGCGCCCATCTTTTTGTCATGGCTGCAGAATCGATGGCCGGCTTGTTCGCCATGTCGCCGTTGATTTTAGCGCTCCTCATCGCGCCGCTCGCCACCGAGCTACCCGAGATGTCCAATAGCTTTCTCTGGCTCTATCGCAAGAAAGACCGGCTCGCCGTGGCCAATGTTACGGGCGCCATGGTCTTTCAGGGCACCTTCCCGGTTGCACTGGGGTTGATCGGAACCGAGTGGGTCATTGCATCATCGGCATTGACCACCATGATCTTAGCCGTGCAGGCGGTAGGACTCTGCCTCCTGCAAATTCTGATCGGAGGTCGGTGGCGACCCTGGCTACTCGCCGCCGGGGCGGCGTTCTATATCGGCTATACGGTGCATCTCTATGTCAACTGAACCGCGATCACCTCGCACACATTCCTCATCCTCCCAACTCCCCTTGCTGGGAATCACGATGGGAGACCCGGCCGGCATTGGTCCAGAAGTCATCGCCAAGGCGCTGGCAGGCGCTCATTTGCGTAACGTCTGCCGGTCGGTTGTCATCGGATCCCTTCCCGTCATGGAGCGAACGATCAAGTCACTGAAGCTCAAACTGAACGTAGTCCGAGTTCACGGGCATGACCCGATGGCGCCACGTAGAGGAACGGTCGTGGTACTGGATCCACTGGAGACACCGCTGCGACGCTTCAAGTCCGGGATTGCCGCGGCAGAGACCGGCGCCGCTTCAGTCGCCTTCATCAAAAAGGCTGTTGAGCTGGCTCAGATCGGCTGTATCGAAGGAATGGTGACGGCGCCCATCAACAAAGAAGCCATCAACATGGCCGGCTGCCGGTACCCAGGCCATACCGAGTTGTTGGCCGATCTCACTCACGCGAACGAATCAGGCATGATGATCGTGGGCGGGCCGTTGCGTATTATGTTCGTCACGACACACATCGCAATCAGAGATCTCTCGGCGCTGCTGACACAAGCCAAGATTGAAAAGGCGATCCGCTTGGCCCAATTGGCGCTGACGACACTGTTTGGCATCAAGCGCCCCAGGATCGGAGTGGCTGCCCTCAATCCCCATGCCGGTGAGCATGGATTGTTCGGCGATGAAGAAGCTCGAATCATCTTCCCGGCTTCACGCGCCACACAAAAACAGGGTATTCTGGCGAGTGATCCGCTGCCAGCTGATACATTGTTTGGGAAGGCCGCGAACGGGTCATTTGACGGCGTCGTCGCCCTCTATCACGATCAGGGTCTCATTCCCCTGAAGCTGGTCGCCTTCGGCACCTGCGTCAATCTCACTGTGGGCTTGCCTATCATCCGCACCTCAGTGGATCATGGAACCGCGTTTGATATCGTCGGGAAAGGCGTCGCTGATCCCGGAAGCCTGATTGAGGCCATCAAACTGGCTGCCAGGATCGCTCAGAACAGAATGGCGGCAACTCCGACCAAGAAGGGACGGACCAAACATGTCGCTTGATATTTCGAAGGGCCTTGCCGTGGTTCAGCGTCAGATTGACGAATTGGAGACACTTGAGAAACAGACCCTTCAAGACCTGAACACCGTCGCCGGGACGGAACGAATAGCAAAATGGAAAGCCCGCACGGTCACATTTCTCACCAATAACGTAGGCGATCGGGAAGGACAAATCTTCGCGAGCGTCCAACCAGGGCCATCTTTTACTCATGATTTGGTTGAAGAGTTTACGGATCTTGTGGAGTGCTATCGCACGCCCCTGAGCATATTGGCCAAGCAATTGGCCCAGGCTCCACCAACTCGGAGCTGAGTGTGGACTCCTCTCTTCCCCCTGCCGCGATCAAGCGCCTTGGGCAGAACTTTCTCATCGACCCCAACATTGTTCGCAAAATCGTCGCGCTGGCTGAACTCACCCCGACTGATACCGTTTTGGAAATCGGGCCAGGCCGAGGCATCCTCACCGAAGCGCTGTGTCGTGCGAGTGGCCACGTGACGGCAATCGAAGTCGATCCTCGGCTCCATGCGTTCCTAACTGAACGACAGCCCCAGTTTTCCAATCTCACGCTCGTCCTCGACGATGCGATGACCTACCCGGTCGAGCAGCTTCCGATCGGCACCATTGTCGTCGCCAATCTTCCCTATTATTTATCCACTCCCCTCCTCTTCCGACTTCTCGATCAGCGCGACCATTTTCCCCGCATGGTGCTGATGCTGCAAGATGAAGTGGCTGATCGGCTCGTGGCCAAGCCTGGAAGTTCGGACTACGGAGTCCTCTCCGTCATGGCACAATATGCGGCAGAGATCACGAAAGCGTTCCGAGTCTCTGCCCAGTGCTTCCGACCACGACCGCAAGTCGGCTCTGCTGTGGTTCTGCTCAAGACCAAGCCTCAGAGAGCACTGAACCAGGAGAAAGAAGCCAAATTCGCAGCACTGGTGAAAGCTGCCTTCGCCCACCGCCGCAAGACACTCATCAATTCACTGAAAGATCAGGGGTATGACCAGAAGCTAGTGGCAGCTGCGTTGGAAGCGCTTGCGCTCTCGCCTTCTCTCCGTGCGGAAATCCTTTCCATCGAGAAGTTTATCGAACTGACCCGCCGCATTTATGGATGAGGCTTCTCGCCCATCTATCATTAACAGTCGGAGACAGGCGAGAGCCGAATGGCTCTGAGGTCTTACTCCACCCAAGCCAGCAATGGTAGGAAAGAGGTCCACGCTGTGTAGGCTCACACGCTACATGGGGCGCATGTGGATTTTGAACATGACGCGGCGGCTTTTTTCGCGGGCTGGTTGCCCTATCTCATTCCGTAAAAGATCCTGCCTCCCACGTCCATTCGCGGTCGACTTTTGCAGGAAGCACTCGTAGGCCCAGGGAAGCTTCTCCCGGATCACTTCCAAGCTTTTGGCCAGCACCGCAAAAGAGCGTTCCTGACTGAGTCTCAGATTGCGTATATCGTCACCCAGATCATCGGTGTATCCCTCGATCACAAAGGCTTCTACTTCTTGCTCTCCAGGCGTGCAGACAAGTGAGGCGTAGTGTGGCATGGTCTCGGACAAGAAGATCTCGGCCGTCGGGAGCAACGTGCTTTTCCCAAACTCAAAATTAATCGCGGCATCCGGCACCGTAATCGTGTGAGTGCTTGGCATTTTGGTTTCCAGTGCTGGATGAGGTGGATCGATTCTCGGTGTGCTGTCCGTTGGAGTACCACTGCTCCTGGCCGGATTGGCATTTCCATCCTCGACGCGAGTCATGTAAGCCACGAGCAAGAGAATGAAGATAACGGCGAGTGAGGTCATAAGATCGGCAACCCCACTCGTCACCACCGCTGAGTTGTCACGCGAGTCCTGTGTAAAGCTCGACTTCATCCCTTTTGCTCTCTCCGTGCCGGTTCAAGTTAGACGAGATGGTTTTCCTGAATTGCGATCTTTATGGATCGGACGTGCAGGTTCTGTCGTTGCGGCAGTGGTGCTCCTGAGATCCTGAAACATTGCTTCGATCTCGGCTTGAGACAGCCGCACCGGGGAGACATGCTCCTTCATCGAACGGTTGAGGTCTTGAATAGCGTCCAGTATGGGATTCAACATGGGTCGTAACGCCCGCTGAACCTCGTGACCAATCTCCGCTGGCAAAGCATCAAACTTCATTGGTGCATGCTTGGATTGTAGCGCCGTGATCGCCTGCGCGGCTGAGTTCAGCGCTGCGACGGTGGACCCGAGGCGCTGCTGCACGGCCTCGACAAGCTGATGTGCGGTGTCGTTTCGGATCGGAGTGGCAATGGCCACCGGAGATCCGTTCGATGATGGGGCCCCCTGGGAAGGTTGGTCTGTAGCCCTCTGCGGAAACATTTCGTCCAGGAGGGAGATGCACTCCCGGTGTCGGTTGTCCAACCGATGCCAGAAAGAATGTTCGAGGAGGGTGAACGCATTGGCGCACGCCAAGCCGACGATGGATGTCACAAACTTTCCAGAGAGGCCGTTGATCAGTCCTTGGATGCCATCGATCTCCGACCCGTTCGCATGGAGCTTGCTGAGGCCAATCAAGATGGCGAGGAAGGTGAACATCAACCCCATGCCCGTCATGAAGGCGGGAAGTTGCCGATAAAATCGGACGTTGAGATGAGCGGCGCAGAGAGATTCGAACGAGAAAAACTCACTTGCGGAACGCTGACTATGGACGGTCGGCTCAAGAAACCAGGCGGATTGCTCTACCGCGAGGGTCTTACGGTATGAAAACCAGTCTCTGGCAAAGTCCTGTTCCGACCGTACCGCCTGATCCAATGTGTGCAGATCGTCAAGATCGCGTCGCGTTTCTGACGACACATCAAGACGCGCTCGTTTTTTTGCCAACGCTGGAATAACCAGCCAATCTTTGGACACCTGTTGCCGTGCCAGCACCAGAGGCGCGACAGACGAGTGAAAGCGCGCAAGCGTCCCTTGGATTTGTAACAAACCCCTGAGGAGCACTGCGCTATGCCAGAAACACAGGGTCAAGATCCCCGCAGCACCGATCCAGCTAAGCGCAGGACTCTGGAGCCCACCAACAACCGTGACATCACGAGTGAGCCATTCCCAAAGAGCGGTGATTGAATCCACGTCATTCATCAGGCAAACCTCACTGGAGCCCTACACACCATTTTCAGTAAGAGAAAAACTAGAATGTCACCCTCAACTTCTGTGCCAGAGAGAAATGCGAGAAATGGCCGTGTATCCCTGCACGGTTGAAATAACGTCATAACAGGAGGGAAGTTTTTGCCGAGAGGGCGGCAAGTTCTGTAGGGCTCACGGATGCACAGCTACCTCAACAAAACTCTCCGTTGCTTTTGAGGTGTGAGAACTTGGTGTATGCTCACCCTTCGTTGACAACCAGAAAGAGGAAACGCTATGCACTTTGTCCGAATAGGCAACCATGCGTTCAACCTGGATCTGATCTCTCACTGTGAGGTGCAGATTTGGCATGATACCGTCTCGGTCAAGATCTATATGACAGGGACCGCCAACAATACTCCGGTGGTCTTGAACGAGGAGGACGCTAAGCAGTTCTGGAAATACATCGAGTATATCTCGGAGAAGCCGGTCTAATTCGGTCAGTGTTCAACGGCTATTCCCTTTCACCCTCGCTGAACTGTTCAAGCGCAAGGTATTGTTCAGTCGATTGGGAGAGGTTGTTCGTGTTATGGTTTGGTGTGTTGTCAGCGCTGTGCCCGTAGACAAACCTGCTGGATGGGGGCGATTCAAGATGAGTCGAAGGAGAATGCTCGGTCGACTTGGCGGTATTTTGTGTGTCCTGCTCTTAGTCACAGGATGTGCAAGCGAATTCTCCGTTCTCAGCGCATCGGGTAAGCCGCTCTTGATTTCGCGTCGAGGTTATTCACCTGGTGAATGCACTGAGAAGGTAAAGGACGACGCCGCTCGTATGGGTGTTACATTGCGATATATTCACATCCGTGGCAGTGCCGTTGGCCGTTCGTTACTCTGGCCCTTCGAAGCAGGATATGCCTGTGAAGCTGGGATCGGCCCAGAGCAGGGCCCAATCGGCACTTATCCGAGCAATCTCAGGACCCTTTCCCGTGGATCGTGATTCAACCTTTCTAGCATGGTCCTACTGTTCTCTTTTGCCTAAGAGTGATCTAACTTATTCGGAGTGCTCAGACTAGTTCTGGGTCTTGGCCCGATAAGACTCCGCCGGTCTTCCAAGTTCTCACCAGAGAGTGTCTCATTGACCAACTAGCCCGCCGCAATTCCGTCCCACGTAAACAGCCAAAGAGCTATACATGCAGGCAGAATTATTTTTTTCCTAGTCGAAGCATGCTTCTCATGGTATTCCGTCCTCTAGTTCCTTCATACGCATCGCACATCCGAGATACCGACCAGACCGTTGCGTTTCAGGCGCTTTGATAAGGATCCGAGCATGTCAGTACTTCATGGATTTACTTGTTGATTCAGTGTCTTAAGCTATACTTAGTACGTGCGTGAAGCAGTGGTTGGGAGGAGGTTAGGAAAAAGCTCAGGCCTGGAGTGCGATGATCAAGATCCTATTAGTTGAAGACAACGACGTTGATGCACGCCTGACTCAAGATATTCTGGCAGAATGGGGGATAGAAGAATTCGAGATCATCCATGTGACCCGCCTGAGCGACGCTGTCACCCGCCTAGCTCGCATACGTTTTGACGCAGTCCTTCTCGACCTGTCACTCCCGGACGGTTATGGGCTCTCAACCGTGCGTCAAATGCAAGCCGCGAATCCGACGATTGCCATTATCGTGCTCAGTGGGCTCAATGATCAAACGCTCGCGCTACAAGCTCTCCAGAATGGAGCACAGGATTACCTCATCAAGGGACAAGGGCCGTCGGAGCTGTTGGCTCGCTCAATCCGCTATGCCATCGAACGAAAGCGGGCTGAAGAGCGGCTGACCTACCTGGCTCAATATGATCAGCTAACAGGCCTTGTGAACCGCACGTTGTTTCGTGATCGCCTGATCCAAGCCATGGCGCGCAGCAAACGACTCCAACAGCCTCTCAGTCTCATGCTGCTCGATCTTGATCACTTCAAGCCGGTGAACGATACCATGGGTCACAGTGTCGGTGATCAGCTTTTGAAGGCCGTCGCTGAACGACTGCAAGAGTGTGTCCGCGAAGTAGACTCAGTCGCCCGTATGGGAGGAGATGAGTTTACCATTATCCTGGAAGGCCTAACGTGCGAAGAGGATATCACGTTGGTCGCCCAGCGAATCACCAAGCGATTGGCGGAACCATTCCACCTTGGGGAGCACAGAGCGCTAATCGGAGTCAGTATCGGGATTACCGTCTACCCAACCGATGATCACGAAGTTGATGAGCTCTTGAAGCATGCTGACGCCGCAATGTATCGAGCCAAACAACAAGGGGGAAGTTCTTTTCAATTTCACATTCCTGATGCTTCGTCTTCCGCTACCTGCTTAAGTTAACGATCATCTATCTTCGGCAACTCCTGATTGCTCTTATCGACCAATCTGAGCAAGCGGTTGATCAGAGATTGAATACTCACCGATTCCATTCGGTTCGAGTCGATTCATCGTCGGAAGCACCGATGGAGCAGGGTTGGGATGGGAATCAGGTGTCAGGAGGATGCCCCAGTGCTGATTGTTCCGACACACATTATCTACAATCAGCCCTTCGGCGTGCTGGAACATGAGTATGCCACTCAGCATGTTGTCTTCACACAGGTTCCGCACCAGTTCCGGACGGCTGCCCGAATCTCGGACCGCGATGCCAAAATGGTGATTCTCGACACAGCGATTATCCGCCACTCGCGGTTGAGCGCCGGCAAACACAAAAATGCCCGACTCCCGATTGCGGCACACTTCGTTGTCGGTGAAGGCGACCCGACATTCGGGTCCATACAACACCACGCCCGACAAAATCCCTTCCATTGCTCGGCACTGCGTGATGATGCATGTGGAGTTGAGTATGTTGAGCGCTGAATGCTGGTCGCTGCCAACATAGCGAAACGTGATGCCGGTAATCCACCCTTCCGGTACCTCTTGAAGATACAACGGCCCGCTGCGGCGACAGAAGATTTGGACGCTATCTCGTCCGGCACCGACAAGCCGTATCGGCCGTTGGGTGACGACAAGTTTATCCTCATAAATCCCGGGACGGACATAGACCTGATCCGATTCAGCGGCATCCTTCAGCGCAGCACTTGGAGTTGGATAACAGCGCTGATCGGTCGGATCGACAATCAAGGTTCGTCCGCCCAAGGGGTTGGTCGGAATGGACTCTTCACTCACGATGTTCTCCTCGGAAAGGTTGGTCGCGTTCTTACGGCCTTGACGGAATATGGAGACTCTTTGAATATTGAATGAGACAAGTCAGAGACTCGAACCACATTGTACAAAACTGTGTCTTCATTACCACTCCCCTGGAAAACCCTCAAGACGATTGGCTTCTGCGATTGTGCAAGATCCTGTTATTTTAAACGTTTCGCATTCGTGAATAGCAGAAGCCCTGGCATACTGATTGCGTGCCTAAGCCCCTCGATTGCCGTTTGAACAGATGGAGGCCTGTTATGCTCCAGAAATGTCTCGGAATTCTCATCCTCCTATTCATGTTCTTTTCGGTGGGCCAGTCCCTAGCTGCTCCTACTCAACGGCAGGATACGACCCGCCGATTATATGATCGCGTCATGGATGAATTTAAACACCGCGACTACAAAGCCGCCATGGCAGGTTTCCAACTCTTCATCGAACTGCATAGCGAATCCGCCTTAGCCGCCAATGCGCAATATTGGATCGGGGAATGTCAATATCGGATGGGGCGATATCGAGATGCGCTCAAGTCGTTCAATGAGGTCGTGTCAAATTACCCACTCAGCCCTAAGTTGGCAGCTTCCACGCTGAAGCTCGGCCAGACGTACACCAAACTAGGGGATCATGAGACGGCACGACTGATGTTTGACCGGGTGGTGGGCCAATACCCGGATAGCTCTGAGGCAGAACTCGCTCGCAAGGCCATCGAGGCTACGGCAACCGCCGAAGACTCGACGAATCAATCGCCGTAGGCATCCTCCTGTTCGATTGATGCAACTCGTCACTCCTCTGCAGTGATCCCCAATCGAGTGGTCAGATCAGGCAGCGTGTGGCTTTTCTTTGGCTGCAACGTTGTCAGCCTGATCCCCGCTGCGTTCAGCACCGACTCGATGACGTGCTGGCGTTCGGCCTGATGCAGTGGTGAAGATTCACGCTCGATCTGGACGACATGTTCGACACGACATGACCCAGGATGGACCAAAACAAAATCGACTCGCTTCAGTGCAATCTCTCGCAGAAGAGCGGAACGCACGGTTGCCTCCGCGTCGACCTCGACGAAGGACCAGAGCGGCACCTGACTAAAGACAAGGTAGCGCTCTTGGACAGCCATTTGCAGGAGGCTATACAACGCGATTTCTTCTTCCTCGAGTAATCGGATAGGCTCGATGGTAACACCGGAAGGAATGGCAAATGGCGTTGTCCGCTTCTTCCTCCGTCGTGTCTTCCTCAGATAACGCCAAAGCATGATGATCCCCATAATGACCGTACCGACCAGAAGAAGTCTCATTTCTTTTTGCTTCCGCCTTTGCGTGATCGTAACTGCTCATACCACTGTGGGCCGCTTGGGACGATGCAACCTAATATCCTTGGGGATGCTGCCCCCGTAACCGAGGGAACGTTTCCGCACTGTTCCATAACGGTCTGATACGCGAGGACGGCAAACGCCACCGATTCCAGCGCTTTACTGTCCCAGCCATGAGCCTCAAAGGAGGTGACCGGCACTGGAGCAAAGATATCCGTTAAATGTCCCATGATCGCCCGGTTCCGGACACCGCCCCCTCCCACAATCACGTCATCGATTCCCCCCTTGATCCACCGTCTGGCCGTCCCGACCGCTTCAGCAGTCCAACGGCTACAGGTGGCCAGAAGATCTTCAACCGATAACCGGCGTGTGTGTTGCCAATTGAGCAATTCGTCCAGCATCTTTGTGCCGAACGCTTCGCGACCGGTCGATTTTGGCGGCGCCTGAGAGAGATAGGGATGAGCGAGAAGTTTGGCTAATAGTCTCGTATCGACCTGGCCTTTTGCCGCCAATCGCCCCTCACGGTCCATCGAGGCCCGGCCATTCGTGATGCGAGACATGAGCCCATCAAGCACCATATTTGCCGGGCCCGTATCAAATGCGGCGAGTTCCGCAGAGCCTGAGCCCTTGGGAAGATAGGTCACGTTGCTGATGCCGCCAAGATTCACGATCAGCCGCGCGCGGCGCGGATGCCGAAACAGCAGCGCGTGGACCCCCGGGGTCAGCGGTGCTCCCTGTCCGCCGGCCGCGATATCGCGTGGCCGAAAATTGGCCACCGTGGTAATCCCCGTGCGTTCGGCGATGACGGCTGGCTCAGCGATTTGCAGTGTCGACCGTATAGCGCCGACACCGGTATCTTTGATGCCATGCGGCAGGTGATGCACGGTTTGGCCGTGAGATCCGATGAGATCTACGTCCTCTGGCGACAGTTGAGCTGACCGAATGACTCCTAAGGCAGCGTCGGCGAACCATTCACCTAAGAGCGCATTCAGGTGGCAAATATCCGTCACCGTTCCCGACACCGATGCAGAGAGAATGCGTTGCTGCAGCGAACGCGGATAGGAAAGTGAATGAAACGCAATCATCTCGACTCTGAGACCGGCTTTCTTGCGGACAATGGTCACCAGCGCCGCATCGACTCCATCGGCTGAAGTTCCTGACATCAATCCGACAACGTTCATCTCCGGTATCCTTTCACGATCGCCTGAATGCTGAGCGGCTCATGAGCGTGCTACGCTAATCGAACTTTCGTGTAGGGTCAAGGAGGCGAATGGACAGGGCCTAACAGGATATAGCGTCGTTGACACCATCATACGCGGATGGTACCGTTCCCGCCGATGTTTCCTCTCAATCATGTACGGAAGTTATCTTCTTTCTTTCTCCTCGCCCTGCTACCTGGCTTCTTTCCACCCCTTAGCACCGTGACGGACGCTCGCGACCCGATTCCGATTGTGGTCACCATTCCTGTTCTGAAGGATTTGGCAGAGCAGGTCGGTGGCCCCCATGTACGAGTCACATCGTTGTTGAGCGGCTATGAAAATGAGCATACCTATTCACCCAAACCCACCGATCTGATCGCAGTCCGGAAGGCCAGACTGTTATTGGAGATCGGCATGGGACTTGAGGTGTGGGTTTCATCGCTGGTGAAGAACGCGGGTGGCCAATCGTTACGTGTGATTACGACCTCTCACGGCGTCGAGCTGATTCAAGACAATACTGATGCACATGAAGGAACACATCACGACGGGGAAGCCGGGAATCCGCATGTCTGGCTGGATCCTGAAAATGTCACCATCATGCTGCGCCACATTACCGACGCTCTCATTGAAGTGGACCCAAGTCATACAACGGAATTCCGAACCAATCAAGCGGCCTATCTTCAACAGCTTGGTCGGTTGCAAAAGGAACTCTCCGCGCGTATCCAGCGGCTCTCCGACCGACGATTCATCGCCCATCATCCAGCGTGGCCCTATTTGGCCAAACGATTCAGCCTCGACATTGTTGGCACGATCCACATGCAATCTGGCACAGAACCCTCCGCCCTTCATCTGCAAGCTCTCATCCAGAAGATGAGACGCGACAATATCAAGGTGATCGTATCCGAGATTCAGCTCAGTCAGCGACTCCCGGAGTTACTGGCAAGGGAAACCAAGGCGCACGTCGTCGTCTTGACCACGATGCCAGGCGGTTTGGAGGGAACGGCGACCTACCTCGACATGCTTCGCTATAATGTGCTCCAATTGGCCCGCGCATTAGAAACGACCTCGTAGCCTTGGTCAGACGACCTCCAGAAGGAGCTTCGGATTCCGTGTTAGATCCCCGTGAGCCAATCATCCGTTTTGAGCATGCCTCCTTCGGGTTTCCCGGGCTCATCGCCCTCAAAGACATTTCGTTGGCTATCTACGACGGCGAGTTCGTGGGAGTCATCGGCCCAAACGGATCAGGCAAGACGACGTTGTGTCGTGCCGTACTGGGGCTTCTTGCCCCCGTGGAAGGACATCTTCATATCTTCGACTGTGCCTGCAACGAACTCCGCTGCCACCATCGCGCCAAAATCGGCTATCTCCCGCAGAAAGGGGTCGTCGATCGGAATTTTCCGGTGACGGTCCTTGAAACAGTGATGATGGGTCGTTACGGAGCGCTGGGCCTGTTCAAACGTCCAGGGAAGAAGGATCGTGACATCGCGCAGGAAGCCCTGGCTCAGGTGGGAATGGCTTCTCACAAGAATCATGCCCTCGGACAGCTATCCGGCGGCCAGCAACAGCGCGTCTTTATTGCGAGAGCCCTGGCACAACAGCCCAAGGTCTTAATATTGGATGAGCCGACAACCGGTCTGGATATTACCGCTCAACACAATGTTATCGAGCTCGTGCAACAGCTGCATGATGAACTCAAATTGACCGTCCTCTTGATTACCCACGACATAAATATGATTCGCTCACGGGTCGATCGATTGGTTCTTCTCAAAACCAGACTCTTCGCCGCCGCCCCCCCCGCGGAAGTCCTCAAGCCGGAGATTCTTCACCAGGTCTATGGCAAAGACCTGGTGATTACAGAGAAAGACCTCGTCATCGTCGAAGATTACCACCATCACCACTAGGAATGGACTTCAGACAATGTTGGATCTCCTCGCCTACGACTTCATGCAGCGCTCACTCCTCGCCGCCGCGATGGTGGGTGGGCTCTGCTCCGTCATCGGCGTGTTCGTCGTATTGCGTGGATTGGCGTTCGTGGGAGCCGGGACGTCACATGCCGCATTTGCGGGCGTAACTCTCGGCTACTTGATGGGATGGCCTCCCCTGTTGCTCGCCATTGTGTTCGGTCTTGCAACGGTTTGGATTACTGGTTGGGTTGAAGAACGGGGCAGAATGAAGCTGGATGTCTCCATCGGCATTCTCTATACCGCGACAATGGCACTGGGCATTCTCTTCATTGGGTTGATGAAAAACTACAATGCCGAAGTGTACGGCTACTTATTTGGCAGCGTGCTATCGGTCACACCTGAGGAACTGAGCGTCATCGGAGCGTTGACCGTCCTCGTCTTGGGCCTCCTCCTCCTGTTTTCAAAAGAACTCTACTTTATCGCGTTCGACCAAGAGATGGCTGAAGCCTCCGGCGTCCCTGCACGCCAAATCTTTTTCCTCCTCCTGACGTTGGTCGCCTTGACGGTGGTGGTCTCACTGAAAACCGTCGGAGCGATCTTGGTATTTGCCATGATCCTGATTCCGGCGTCGACCGCTTACCAACTCACGCATAGCCTTGCAACACTGACTCTGTATTCCGCAACGATCGGGATATTCACGTCGATTGTAGGTGTCTTGATTTCCGCGTTTTGGGATGTGCCCTCAGGGCCGGCCATCGTCCTCTTAGCGACCACCATATTTTTCATTGCAGTCTTCTTCTCACCAAAACGCGAGCGGCGCACCAGGCTCGTTCATACGCATTAGGCCTCTTGCTTCATTCGCTCCTACTTGCTGCTACTCCTTCCACATCTCCAACTCAGAAGGTATGTCGGACACCGAAAATCAAACCCATGGTGGAAGCATCACCACCCGATGGATGGTTCCGTTTCCAGGCCGCCTCTACATTGAACATCATTCCACTTGGGGCGTTTGGGAACCAGTTGGTGGCGGCATAGTCGAGACCACCGCCGAGTCGCCACGCGAACGTATCTGAGACGTTCTTTGTGTTGATGTTTACACCAATCCCGGTGGTCAGATAGGGAATGAGGTTCCCGAAATGCCCAGGGCGATACTCCAAGTTGACAGGGAGCAGAGTGACCGTATTGACTGATCCAGTTCCCGGGTCAACTCCGTGATTTTGCCATTCGAGCATCATCCCGACACGGAACCATCTGTTGAGCCCGTACATACCTTGGAAATTGACGAGTGGCCCAACGGTCGATAGGCCTGAACTTTGGGTGGTGAAACTCGGTCCCACTCGAAACCCGGCGGTGATTTTTCCTTCTTCCGCCATCCCTTCATGAACCCAACTCAAATCGGTGGTTTTGGCGGTACCGATCGTGAGGCTGTGGATCTTACCTTCTTCCTCCAGTGGTCCGTGGACCCAGATCAAATTGGCGGCTTTGGCGGTACCGGTCATGAGACTGAGGGCGACAACAACAATGGCCAAGTGCTGGCTGATCCTATGCATAACCCCTCCTGTGTGGCAAAACCTTCTTGACGATGCACTGTAACTGAGCCCTATTCTGCTTGCAATCGCACGGAAGAATTCTCAAGAAGTGAACTCATTGACGACGAAGCCAGGAGGAGCAGCAGACACCTAGCTGGGATCTGCTCAACTCTGTACCAAAGGGTTGCTTGTTGATTTGCCCGAACAGATCACAGTATTTCGTTAGCGATTGCGTGTCTTTTGTTGTACTGTTAGTCGGAACACAGGGACTTCCTGTTCTGTGCGACAACTGACTCCGGGGTACCTTCGACACTCGCGTCAGATGCATGGCTTCTCGAATCAGAGTCCCCCTGACTCATCTCCATCGAGTCAGTGCGTGCGTAACGAGGCCGACGTGTGCAATCGTGTGAGCCAGGAATGACCGCGATTCGCCCGACTTTACGAGAGGAGGCAATTCATGCGTAAGCAGTCGTTCAAAACTTGGTTGATCGGAGTACTCCTCACTGTTCTCACCACCGTCCCTACACTTTCAACCCCTACTCTGGCGGAAGAGTTCGGCGGGACTGAACCAGGTAAATGGATGCTCGGCTTTCGCGTGGGATTTGCTCCGTTGACTCAACAGCTCTCGGACAATACCTCAACATCGATCGGACCACTGGTCAATTTTCAAGGACTGTATAGCCTCAATACATGGCTCTTGGTCGGAATGATGCTTGAGTGGGAGCGGCATGGTGTGAGCGTTGAGAGGCCTGACGTGGATCTCGGACATCAAGACACCGTATCAGTGCTGCCAACCCTGGAAATTCGACCGGTCAGATTAGGTCAGGTCATCCCGTATGTGAACATGAGCTTTGGCGTGAATGTGAACAGTTTCGGCGAGGACACGGCGATTCGCATCAGTCCCAGCAATACCTTTGCCTGGCGACTCGGGTGGGGAGCGGATTACAAGCTCAATGACCGGTTCGCACTCAATGGAGAATGGGCCTATAAACGGAACGACGGCCATACGACCGGTACCGGGGGAAGGAATGATGACTGGAATGCGTCTTCGTTTGGCTTTCTCTTCGGTGGAAAGATGTTCTTCTGATCTTCAAACCTTTGCTCACATCATGATCACCCCTTCTAGTCCTAATGGTAGGAGGGGTGGTAACGGATTCGAGCTCAGCTTCTACTCAAGCCGACCCTGTTTGCTTCGACTCCACACCAGACCTATCTGTTCTTTTGAGCTGAAGCCTAGTTTCTCATAAAAGCCAGGTCGTCTAGTACAAAGCCAAACAAGCTCCACCCGCTCGAGTCGTGGATGCTTGAGGATGCGCTGAACAATCTCAGTCCCCACGCCTTGTCCCTGATACCCCCTGTCGACGATCACATCCCAGATCGTCGCGCGATAGATAAAGTCGGTGAGGACTCGACCGAACCCGATAAGACGCTCTCCATCCCATGCACAGAGTGTCAGATCCGTATGGAGGAGCATCTCCTTCGTGTCTTCGAGAGATCGGCCCTTGGCCCAGGGGGCTTGGTGGAATAGCCCAAGGAGCTGAGACGCGTCAGGGGGCTCGTGATGGGAGTAGGTGACAGCGGACTTGAGGGTTGGAGGCATCTTATACTAGAGTATCCCCCGAATGGTCTTGGAGTGTACGAGGAAACTGATGTCAACGCAAGTCCGAACCTGTCCAAAGTGCTTCCAATTGATGTGGCTGAAGGCAGATGAGTACGAAGTGCTCGACGAGGAAACCGTTCGAGCGAAGTGCCCCCACTGTGGGAGCGCGGCTCGCTTCAAACTCGTCACTGCCGGAGCGAACGCGTTGGGGCCCAAGATGGGCCACTGATCGCTTCGCTGAGTTGTTGATCGTCGTGCTGGATCGGCAGGTGGACTGCCGCTGAAACGCTCATGGCAAGCCGCTCAGAAGCCACCAGAACGGCATTACAGGCCTCCTCCCGCGCCATCTAATTCTGGCTGATTGCCGGGAAGTATCTTGTGTAATGCGGCGCGGTACTCCGTAAGACGCTTGTCATCGATTCGCCCAATCTCGATTTCGTGATCCCGCCGCATGCGTTCTAAGTGATCCAATACCGCGAGCAATGGATGAACCGCCCCAAGCAGGTTTCCGATTTCAAACGCCTCCAGCGATGACACGAAGGGTTCATTCAGCGCCTTGTACGGAGTCCCAGCACTCTGGCTTCGAACACGGGATACAATGGTTTCATAACCCTCAACCGCTTCGAACGACGGCTTCACTGCCGAGGGTACGGCGCTCAAGTGGACAATGGGTGGAAGTTTAGCCGCATAGGACTTGATGTGAGACGTAACCCCTCCCACCGCATCGAGGACTTCGGCAGTCAACATGCATCCTCTGCAACGTAGAGATCGGCGAGTGGCTCACGCGGTTTCCTCTCCCCAGTGATACCGAGCTGGTCAAGCGCAGACATCACCTGCTCCATATCGGCTGGCACCGACTTCGTGAAGTCTTCCACCTGGCCCGTCACCGGATGGGTAAAGCCGAGAGTTCTGGCATGGAGCATCACCCGAGGAACCTCCATGTCGGCGATCGTGCAGACCTTTCGCCCGCCGTACGTATGATCCCCCAGAATGGGATGACCCAATGACGTAAGGTGAACCCGAAGCTGATGCGTTCGCCCCGTTCGCGGGTACAGCAATACATGGGCAGCCACTTTGCCATACCGCCGGTCGACCACATAGTCGGTCACGGATTCCTTGGGACTAGTCGTTCTCGATGAAAAGGTCTTCCGGTCTTTGACGTCTCGACCAATCGCGAGTTCGATCATTCCTCGACCTTTCTTAGGCACGCCCCAGACCAACGCCTCATAGACGCGGGTGATGGTATGGAGTTTGAATTGCGCGGCGAGGGCCCGATGCGCTGTGTCAGTTTTGGCAATCACCATGACGCCGGACGTTTCTTTGTCTAGTCGATGAACAAGGCCGGGGCGCTCTTTCCCTCCGATGGCCGACATCGTTCCACCCGACGTTTGGAAATGATGCAGCAGTGCGTTGACCAGCGTTCCGGTCCAATGCCCTGGGGCTGGATGCACCACAATGCCGGATGGCTTATTCAACACGAGAAGGGATTCGTCTTCGAACAGGACTTCCAATGGGATCGCCTCCCCCTTCATTGAAAGAGGCTCAGGCTTTGGCACATCCATCGTGATCCGATCACCAGGTTTGATCTTGTGACTCGGTTTCACGACCTGATCGTTGATGCGAATACGACCCAGCTCGATCAGACGCTGCAACGCTGACCGCGACATGTCTCGTTCTCGATTGACGAGGAAGAGGTCGAGTCGCTTAGGTTGCTCCCCTGATGTAACCAGAAACTCCGTAATCATGGAATCTACGCTACAGTAGAGGTGAGATTGATTTCAAATGCGATGAAGCGGCTCAGAGCGCCCTATTGTTCTCGTAGGGACAGGCCAGCGGCTGGACGTAGTTGACCTGGTAAAGAGGGAGGTGGATTTGGCCGCACTAGGCGTGGCCGGTCTTTTTTGTACGTTCCGCAATCTTTTTTCGAAGCCGGGCCTTTTCCAAGCTGATCTGCGCGTCTTTCACTTCCGACGGCAGGCCGCCCGCTTGAAGGCGTCGTTCCGCTTCAGCGACTTTGGCACTGGCCCGCTCCACGTCAATGTCTTCCGCCTGTTCCGCAATTTCAGCCATGATGGTGACTTTGGTAGGAGTGACTTCGGCAAAGCCCCACAGAATGGCCATGGAATGGGTCTGACTATCAACACGGTAACGAAGTTCGCCGATGCGCAGGGTCGACAGGAAATGACAGTGCCCAGGGAGTACCCCAAACTCTCCTTCAGACCCCGGGGCAATGACTTCATCCACCTGCTGACTCAGCAGCTGCTTCTCCGGCGTTACGACTTCTAATAGAAACTTTCCAGCCATACGTCCTTCTTTTTCTCTCTCTACACCATCAAGCGGGGTGAGCTGGATGTCGTCTATTGCGCGCATGCACCGACCACAGCTTCATCGTGGGGGGTGCGCGAGCACCGAGGACATCCTGCTCGCTCCGCTAAACCTTCACTCCCATCTTCTCGGCTTTCGCCAGAGCTTCTTCGATGGGGCCGACCATGTAGAACGCCTGCTCCGGCAGATGGTCATACTTGCCTTCCAGGATCTCCTTGAAACTACGGACTGTATCTTTCAGTTTCACGTATTTGCCTGGAGCGCCGGTGAAGGCTTCAGCCACGTGGAACGGCTGCGAGAGGAAGCGCTGAATCTTTCTGGCGCGTGCCACGGCCATCTTATCGTCTTCCGACAACTCGTCCATACCAAGAATGGCAATAATGTCTTGGAGGTCCTTGTAGCGTTGGAGGACGGATTGTACGCCGCGCGCAATTTTGTAGTGCTCTTCCCCAATGACCTGTGGATCGAGAATACGTGACGTGGAGTCCAACGGATCGACCGCTGGATAAATACCCAACTCCGCCAGTTGCCGAGACAACACGGTGGTGGCGTCCAAGTGCGCGAAGGCGGTGGCCGGTGCCGGATCGGTCAAGTCGTCGGCCGGCACATAGATCGCCTGCACCGATGTGATCGACCCACGCTTGGTCGAGGTGATACGCTCCTGGAGCGCGCCCATTTCGGTCGAGAGGTTCGGTTGATAGCCGACGGCTGACGGCATACGACCAAGCAACGCGGAGACTTCCGATCCCGCCTGTGTAAACCGGAAAATATTGTCCACAAAGAGCAGCACGTCTTGATTCTCTTCGTCGCGGAAATACTCCGCGACGGTAAGGCCGGTCAAACCCACGCGAAGGCGCGCACCGGGCGGCTCATTCATCTGGCCGTAGACTAACGCGGCTTTGGACTTGGTGAAGTCGTCTGGATCGATGACTTTCGATTCCATCATTTCGTGCCAGAGATCGTTCCCTTCGCGGGTCCGTTCACCGACACCGGCAAATACTGAAAATCCACCGTGGTGGAGCGCAATATTGTTGATGAGCTCCATGATGATCACGGTCTTGCCGACACCGGCTCCACCGAAGAGTCCGACCTTGCCGCCCTTGCTATAGGGTTCGAGCAAATCGACGACCTTGATGCCGGTCTCCAGCACTTCCGTCTTGGTCTCTTGATCTTCCAGCTTCGGAGCGGGCCGGTGGATCGGATAGGTTTTCTGCGTCTTGATCGGTCCTTTTTCGTCGACCGGCTCGCCGAGCACGTTCATGAGACGGCCGAGCGTCTCACGGCCGACAGGCACCGAGATCGCGGCGCCCGTATCCGTCACATCCATCCCGCGCGTCAGACCGTCGGTCGTGGACATCGCGATGCTGCGGACTCGGTTTTCGCCCAGATGCGACGCCACTTCAAGCGTGATCCGAATGGCAGGCGTACCTGCATCCTTGTTCTCTTCTTGCGTCACCTTCAGTGCGTTGTAGATATTCGGCAGTTTCCCGGGTGGAAACTCGATGTCCACGACCGGGCCGATGACTTGAATGACTTTTCCTGTACTCACTGTTTCACCCCTTTGCTCAAGTGCTGAATTCTGAGTGCTCCGTGCTGAGCGAGCCGATCATCTCTCCTGGACTCAGCACACACGTCTCTGCGCTCAGAACTGTCCTATTTAAGAGCTTCCGCGCCGCCGACGATGTCCATCAGTTCCTTGGTGATCGCCGTCTGTCTGGTCTTGTTGTAATAGAGCGTGACCTTTTTAATGAGCTGGCCGGCGTTGCGTGTCGCCCCATCCATGGCGGCCATCCGGGCGCCATGCTCAGCAGCTGCTGATTCCAACAGGATTCGATAGGCCTGTACCTGGAAATGTTTCGGCACGAGCGCACTCAGCAACGCCGCTTCATCCGGCTCGTAGAGGTAGGCTCCTGACGCCACGCCCTCAGCCGGAGCCGCGCTGAACTCAGTCGCCGCATCCACCGGAAACAGCTTCTCCACGATCACACGCTGCTGGATGGCCGACTTGAATTCGTTGTACACGACATGCAGCTCGTCGAATGTGCCCTTCACGAAATTGTCGGTCAAGTCGCCGCCGATATCGAGGGCATGTTCGAAGCTGAGCTTGTCGAATACACCGGTCCATTCCTGCCGAATCGGCCACGAACGGCGCCGGAAATAGTCGCGGCCCTTTCGACCGACGATACTCAGACCCACCGTCAACCCTTGGGCCTCGCACTGCCGCACAAACTCAGCGCTCTTCCGCGCGATATTACCGTTGAATCCTCCACAGAGCCCTCGATCGCTGGTGATCACGAGCACCTCGATCTTTTTCACCTCGCGCTTCTGGAGCAGCGGATGGGCGGAGCGGTTGACGCGCCGGCTCAGATTGCTCAGGACCCCGCGCATCTTGTGGGCGTAGGGACGAGCGGCCAGGATACGGTCCTGCGAGCGTTTGAGCTTCGCCGCCGCCACCATCTTCATGGCCTTGGTGATTTTCTGGGTATTCTTAAACGCCGCGATCTTGCGGCGCAAACTTTGTAAACTTGGCATTGTCTTCCATCAGGGCTATGGACTGAGTGCTGAGAGTGCAGATCCGGCACCTGGTGTCCGCCTCCGCCCTGAGTCCTCGATACTCAGTCTTGTGCTTATGCTTTGGCTCCGTACCCCATCTTCTGCTTGAAGGTCGTGATGATCTCTTTCACACGACCGCCAACCTTGTCGTCGATCTTGCCGATGGTGGTAACTTCTTTTTTCAGTTCAGCATGGTTCTGCTGAACATAGTGCAGGAAGTCCGCTTCGAACTGCAGCACCTTGTCGACAGGCACGTCGTCGAGATATCCGTTGACACCCGCATAGATCGAGAGCACTTGATCGGCGACCGGCATCGGCTTGTACTGCCCCTGCTTCAACAGCTCGACCATGCGCGCACCACGCGCCAGCTGCATTTGTGTGGCCTTGTCGAGTTCGCTGCCAAATTGGGCGAACGCCGCCATTTCGCGATATTGGGCCAAGTCCAGCCGAAGCGTACCGGCCACTTGCTTCATCGTCTTGATCTGCGCCGATCCGCCGACGCGGGAAACCGAAAGACCGACGTTAATGGCTGGGCGGATACCGGAATAGAACAAATCACTGCCGAGGTAGATCTGCCCATCCGTAATCGAGATTACGTTCGTTGGAATATAGGCCGACACGTCGCCCGCTTGCGTTTCAATGATTGGCAACGCCGTGAGGCTTCCTCCGCCGAGCTTTTCGCTCAGCTTGGCGGCCCGCTCCAACAACCGCGAATGGAGATAGAACACGTCGCCGGGATAGGCTTCGCGTCCCGGGGGGCGACGAAGCAAGAGCGAGAGCTCACGATAGGCGACGGCATGTTTGGACAAATCGTCATAGACAATCAACGCATGCTTCCCGTTATCGCGGAAATACTCGCCGATCGCGGCACCGGCGAAGGGCGCCAAGAACTGCATAGGAGCGGGATCGCTGGCGCTGGCCGACACGACCATGCTGTATTCCATCGCGTGACTCTCTTCGAGAGTCTTGACGACACGCGCGACGGTCGATCGCTTTTGGCCGATGGCGACGTAGATACAAAATACGCCGAGACCCTTTTGATTGATGATCGTATCGACCGCGATAGCCGTCTTGCCGGTCTGGCGGTCTCCGATGATCAGCTCACGCTGTCCGCGCCCGATGGGAATCATGGCATCGATAGCCTTGATGCCGGTCTGCAACGGTTCCCGTACCGATTGCCGAGTATTCACACCAGGAGCGACCATCTCAATGCGCGAAGAGAGCGTCGACTTGATGGCGCCTTTGCCGTCGATCGGCTGGCCGATTGCGTTCACCACACGGCCGATCAACGCCTCACCCACCGGAATTTCCGCGATGCGGCCGGTGCGCTTGACAGGATCGCCTTCTTTGACCCCGACCGAGTCGCCCATTAACACGGCACCGACATTGTCTTCTTCCAGGTTCAACGCAATGCCATAAAGTCCGCCTGGGAATTCGAGCATCTCACCGGCCATGGCTCCGTCGAGGCCATAGACCTTGGCAATACCGTCGCCCACCTGGATGACAGACCCCGTTTCCTTGACATCGACCTGCTTGTCGAAGCCTTTGATCTTCTCTTTAATAATCGCACTGATTTCTTCTGCCCTGATCTGCATGGCTACTCCTTATTCTCGCGTCAACAGGACTTGCAAATCGCGCAAGCGACCTTGGACGGTGCTGTCGACTACTTTGCTACCGATCTGAATCTGCAAGCCGGCGAGGTGACTGGCATCGGTCTGAAATGTGACATCGACGTCGCGCTTCAACGTGTCACGGAGGCGCGTCCTGATTCGATCTTGTTCCGCCGGCGGAAGAGCCGTCGCGGAAGACACCGTCACCGGCTGCGTTCGCTTTAATTGATCAACTAACTTGCCGAATGCGTCGGCGATTTCCGGCAGAAATCCCACCCGATTCTTCTTCACCAGTTGGCCCAGGAATGCTTTACCGGCTGGAGGGCACCCCAGCTTCTCACCGAGTGCGGTCAGGACGGCAATTTTCTCCTCCACCCCGAACGCAGGTGAAGCCACCACATGACGAAGATGGGCGGATTCCTTCATCGCCAGACCGAGGTCAGTAAGTGTCCCCCGCGTGGCTTCGATGGTTGAATGATCGAGGAGCTCGAAGAGGGCCTGGGCGTAACGTCGCGCAACTGTTGTCTTAATCACCGTTTAGCATCCACATGCGTTATTTTGACAAACCTAAAGATTTCGTGCGAGGCACGAAGCAGAGCGCGAAAATTAGCACTGAGACCTATGAGCTGTCAATACGCTACAGGCACAGGCGGGCAAGTTGCTCGTCAACACAGTCGGGCGAGTAATACGGTGTATACTGGAAGTCGATCGGCGGCGTACGCCAAGTTCCTCAAGCGATCGCACCCACACCTAGATTCAATACGAGTGGGCGGAGGTGAGCCATGCAAAAACAATTAGCCTTATCGGCCCTCGCACTCTGTCTCGTTCTGAGCCTGATGCCCTCATCTGCCTCTGCCTACCGTGAATACTTTACCCCAGAGCAAAAGGGTCGGCTGGAAAAGATTCAGACCGTGTTAGTCGACGTGCTCACCATCACGGATAAGGGCGGAGTGGGTGCTGGCACCTTAGGCGAGGTCGTCGCCCAACGTCTGAATGAAGCCGGGTATGCAACCGTTCGAGATCCGACCACCCCTCACGATGTCGTCTTTCGGGTGAAATGCGAGCAACGTAAAACGTGGGAAGGTACGACGGCCACGGGAGGAGATGCCGACCTGCCCGACGCCCCATCGCGCCTCTGGAAGGGGCCTGCCTGCCAGCTGACCTACCTGCTCGGCGGGATGAAGATCAAATGGCAGAAAGAAGTACGCACGGAGTTCGAAGATGCCGTGGCGGCCGCACAGGCGGCCCAAGTTGCTGATCCCGGCCTGTATGCGATGACCAAGTTGCAGGAAGCGCTCGCAACGTACGATTTTCCACTCCTTCTCGCAGCGGAATGGGGCCATGCCGATCGGCTCCTCACCATGCTCGACTCCCCGGATGTCAGTCAAGCCCGGAAGATCAAAATCATGTCATTGCTTGGTGAGATGCAAGCTGACGAAGCCCTGCCCAAGTTGAAAGAAGCGCTGAAAAATAGGGATCTGGCTAAACAGGCCATTCTCTCCATGGGCAATCTCGGTAGAGACGGCATTCCGTTGCTCGTCGACTTGATGAATACCTCGCCTCAGCTGGAAATTCAGGCAGCTGCCGCCAAAGGGCTGGGGCAGATTGGAGGGATTGCAGGCGATGCGTCGGTGGTGCTGCCGTTGCTGGCAAAACTTCAAGATTCAAAGACGGACTGGACGGTCCTCACGGAAGTGGCCTGGGCGCTGGGCAAAATTCCCGATAAGCGTGCCATACAGCCCCTCTACGATCTGGACAAGAAGCTGCAGGCCATCCGTGATCCCGACAACGTGATCCTTAAGAAGCTCAAGGAAGCTGTCTTCTGGTCCATCAAACAGTGTGACACGTGGGATCAATATAGCTAAGGAAGGTCTGATTAATTGACGTTTCTGCTCAGAAATTCGTTCCGGAACTG